>JBGSYJ010000163.1:0-24499 GCA_041750915.1 Thermoanaerobaculia bacterium
ACTCACAACTCACAACCGGGTGGGTGGGGGTTCAGAACCGGGTGGCCGGGCGGTCGCCTGAACTGTAAACCGTGAGCGGAAACTTCATCTGTCCGAGGGGAGTTCTGTAGTAAACGTCTCCCCTGACTTCGTAGTTTGCACGTCCGCCCTGGACGAGATCAACAACTTCGCGGAAGAGCGATTGGATTTCACCGTAGCCAACCTGTCCGCGAAGCTGAACGTTTCCGATGCCGTTCGCAGGAATGCGTATGTTCCGACTGCTGACGCTCGAGATGACGCGGGAACCGTTGATCAGCACATCGAAGTCGATGCGATCGAGCCTCAGCGCGACTGCGTTCGGGTTGCGGACCTCGATGTCGAAGTTCAGGTCGAGTGTCGAGGCGGAGAAGGGGATTGCAACGGCAACTCTCGGCTGCACACCCCGGATCACGTAATCGGGATTCTCGATGTTGGCCAGCGACCGACAGCCGGATGCGGCCAGAAGGATGACGAGCGCCACTGCAGCCATGGATGCTTTCTGTCTCATGGCGAGCGAAATTGCAAAGTGGTGGCCACGACCGGGGGCTGTCGCTTGTGGGGTTATAAATCCAGCGTGCAGAGGAGTTAGGGCCAGAGCCAGACTGGATGGGCAGGTGTCTCGAAGAATCGCCCTCCGCGAAAGTGACCACCCGGAAGGTCACCCGTCCTCGAATCGAGACCCTTCCAGGTTCGGGCGGGATGGCCGGACGCGTGCTGTCACAGGGTGCGACTCGAGGTTTGGGGTATCATGCGCGGCGCTGGTGCGTGGGTTGCACCATGAGTTGTCCCAGCTGCAGAAAAGTCAAAGGTGGGCCTTGTTTGCGCATATCAGCTGTCATCGCTGCCTTCAACGAACAGGATACGATCGCAGAGGTACTTCACGCTCTGACGAGCCATCCGCTCATCGATGAGGTCATCGTCGTGAGCGACGGATCGACCGATCAGACGGTCGAGATCGCGCGAACCTTCGACGTGCGGACGATCGCACTCCGCGAGAATCACGGGAAGGGTTTCGCCATGCGCGTCGGCGTTGAGCACGCGCGAAACGATGTTCTTTTCTTCGTCGACGGCGACATGCTGAACCTCACTCCCGATCACATCGAGAGCCTCGTCATGCCTGTGCTCCGCGGGCAGTGTGACATGAACGTCGGGGTCCGGCACCGTGGTCCGATCCGCAATTTCTTTCACCTCAAGGTTCATTTCGGGCCCGTCCTGTCGGGCATTCGCGTGATGCGGCGCAACGTGTTCGAGGCAGTGCCGGCGCGGTACCAGAAGCGGTTCAAGATCGAGACGGCCCTGAACTACTTCTGCAAACGCGAGTACTTCGTGCAGAGGAACACGGTCATTTATGGCCTCGGTCACGTCATCAAGGAGCAGAAGCGCGGGCTGCGATCGGGGCTCGATGCGCGCTGGCTGATGAGCCGCGAAGTATTCCTCCTGCATCTCGACCTCTACCTTCTTCAGGGATGGCGATGGATGGGCGATTCCGAGCCTGCAGCTGAATACGAACTGGTCGAGGCCGAGAGCGAGTGAATGCAAGGATGAAGGATGAAAGATGAAAGATGAAGCCCGCCCGCCCTCATCAAATAGGGCGGGGCGGTGGCTTCATCTTTCATCTTTCATCCTTCATCTTTGTTATATTCCCCCTCCCGTGGCTGACCGACTCTCGATCGACGAACAACTCGCGTTCCTCACCAAAGGTGCGGTCGACCTGATCGATCGCGCTGATCTGCGGCGAAAGCTCGAAAAGTCGGAAGCAACCGGCACGCCTCTGACCGTCAAGGTCGGATTCGATCCTACGGCGCCGGATATTCATCTGGGACATACGGTCGTCATCCGGAAGATGAGGCACTTCCAGCAGCTGGGCCACAGAGTCGTTTTCGTGATCGGAGATTTCACCGGGATGATCGGCGATCCTACCGGCAAGAAGTCGACGCGTCCGGCTCTCTCTCGCGAAGAGATTCTGGCGAACGCGGAGACGTATCGCCGTCAGATTTTCAAGATCCTCGACCCCGTAACCACCGAGGTGAGGTTCAATGCCGAGTGGCTTGGAAAGCTCGGCGCTGACGGGATGGTGCGGCTCGCGGCTCGCTACACTCTCGCCAGGATTCTCGAGAGGGACGACTTCAGAAAGCGGTACGAAGCGCACCAGCCGATCGCGCTGCACGAGCTGCTTTATCCGCTTGCTCAGGCGTACGATTCGGTTGCGCTCGAAGCGGACGTGGAGATGGGTGGGACCGACCAGCTCTTCAATCTCCTCGTTGGCCGCGATCTCATGCGTGAATACGGTCTCGAGGCCCAGGTCGTTCTCACGATGCCGTTGCTCGAAGGGCTCGATGGCGTCGAGAAGATGTCGAAGTCGCTCGATAATTACATCGGAATCGACGAGCCGGCGGACTCGATTTTCGGAAAGGTCATGTCCATCTCGGATGAGTTGATGTGGAAGTACTACATCCTCTGCACGGACATGACCCCTGCGCAGATCGAAGCGAAGAAGGAGCAGGTAACCTCGGGTGCGCTCCATCCGATGGATGCAAAGAAAGAGCTCGCGCGCATCATCATCTCGGAGTTCATCGACGCGAGAGCCGCTGAGCAGGCTGAGGCCGAGTTCCGCAGGATCTTCAGTGAACGAGGCACTCCGACCGACGTCGAGCGGAAGACCCTCGAGGCATCTGTTGCGGCGGTTCCCGTGGTGAAGATTCTCGTCGCTGCGGGACTGGTTCCGACGAACAACGAAGCGCGGCGGCTGCTGGCGCAGGGCGGGGTCACGATTGACGAGCGGAGAATCGACGACATCAGAGAGACGCTCGATGCAACGCCAGGCAGTTCGTACACGATCAAGGCGGGCAAGCGGCGATTCGCGCAAGTCGTGTTCGAGTGAACCCAGTGTCATCCTGAGCGAAGCGAAGGATCCCCTTCCTCGAGGCGTCACGGCAAGTCTTCAGGGGATCCTTCGCTTCGCTCAGGATGACACCCGTGTTCATTTCTCACCACATGACCGTCTGTCCTTCGCTTCGCTCAGGATGCGGTTGCTCGGATGATCGGAGCTGCGCAAACAGGTGTGCCGGCTTTCGCCGGCACACCCTGATAACGCTTAGCGGAAGTTCACGGGGATGATGAGGTCGCTTGAGTCGGTGCCGTCGGAGACGCGGACGGTCAGTGAGCCGCTCGTTCCCTTCAGGTTGTTGCCCGGGTACCACTGGACCGTGCCGATGTCATCGATGAGGGCTACGTCAAGGGGAGGATTGACCAGCGAGAAGGTCAGCTCTCCGCCCTCTGGATCCTCGGCAATGACGCGGAAGTAGTTGGGGAACGTTCCGGTCGGTATATCGAGCGCCGCGTCCAGAACACCGTTGCCGTCGGCGTCAAAAATATCGGTGGTGCCGTCCTCGTCGACGTCGACTCCGAGGATCACGACGGGCTCGTTCTCCCGGACCGGGATCGCGGGGACGAAGGATGGATCACCCGTCACGTTGTTGATCACGCTGCCGTACAGGTACGCGCTGCCGTCCTGCATCACGGCGTGCACAACGTCGCCGTTCTGACCTGCCGCGCTGAAGAGTGCGGAGATACCATTGTTGTGCTGGGTGTGAGTTCCCGCAGTGTAGCTGCGAGTCGTCTCGCCGGCGACCACACCGGTGCTGCGAAGCAGGCGCCACTGAATCGTCGTATCCTCGAGTGCAAACAGACCGAAATTGAATCTGGTCGTTGACGCGGTGGCGGGACCAGTCAGAACCCCGGTATCGCCTGACGAGAGTGCTCCGGCGGGCTTCATCGCGGGAATGTCCTGTCCGAACTCGCCGCTGCCCTGGTTCTCGGTATCGAGATTGTAGGTGCGGCTCGTCAAGGCGAGCTTTCGCGCAAGGAAATCGTCGGTATCGATCAGAATCGCTCCCGTGGCATTGTCGCGTCCGAAAATGGTGCCGACGACATTGCGGAGGATCACGGTCGACCGGGGAGGAAGGATCGCTTCGGCCTGCCCATTCTGGCCGGTCGCGTCGTGGAAGCTCAGCGTGACCGGAACCTCAGACGTGCCTGCGTTATGCAGAATCACGTCGCTGATCCAGCGCGTGCCCCGGGCACCGTCAGTGGCGGCGGCGACGGGGATGACGAGGTCGGGTGTCTGGGCCAGAGCCGACCCTCCGATGAGTAGGGATGCTGCCAGTGCGAAACGTGTCAACGACATGGTTTAAGTCTCCTGAAGGTGATTTCGTTAAGGGGTTTGAGTCCCCTTCTGCGTGGATGATACGGGCCTCATGATTGCACCGTTTAGGCAAAATATGCGGTGATGACATAATTCTTCAGTCTTGGATATTTCTCGTGAAAAGGCGGAAGGGGGCGGGGGCGGCGCTCGCTACGCGCGAGCGCCTGGGCCCGTAGGAGATAGGACCGCAGCGACGAGCTGGATTCCCGTCACTTTGCGTACGACTCATGATACGGAACCGCGCCCCGAAGCGTTTAGGGCGCTCCTGTGAACTTTCGGTTTCATGGTGCCGGCGGCTTTGGTTTTCCGTTTGCTACACTTGGCGCCCCTGAGGATCCCGACACCATGACTATCCCGCTTCTCGACCTGAAACGGCAGTACCAGACCATTCGCGAAGACGTACTTCGCGTCACCGAAGAGATCTACGAAGCTCAGAGTTTCATCCTCGGGAAGAGAGTCGAGGATTTCGAGCACGATTTCGCGGCGTACTGCGACGCGAAGCATGCAATCGGCGTCTCGTCGGGTACCGACGCGCTTCTCGTTGCTCTGATGGTTCTCGACATCCAGCCAGGGGACGAGGTGATCGTTCCGGCCTACTCGTTCTTTGCGACGGCAGGAGTGGTCGGGAGGATCGGCGCGATCCCGGTCTTCGCCGACATCGAGCCGGAGAGCTTCAATATCGATCCGCGGGAAATTGAACGTCACATGACGGCCCGGACGAAGGCAATACTTCCTGTGCATCTCTATGGGCAGCTCGCCGATATGGATGCGATCCGCGCCCTGGCTGCGTCCACCGGAGCCCACGTCGTAGAAGATTCAGCTCAGGCTGTCGGAGCGGAACTGGGAGGCCGGCGGACCGGCGCGCTCGGCGTCATGGCCTGCTTTTCCTTCTTCCCTTCGAAGAACCTCGGCGCCTTCGGAGATGCGGGCGCGGTGACGACCAACGACGACGAGCTCGCGACAAAGCTTGTCGACTATCGCGTGCATGGAATGCGTCCGAAGTACTTTCATCACGCAGTCGGCGGAAACTTCCGCATCGATGCGCTGCAGGCGGCGATTCTGCACATCAAGCTCGGACATCTCGAGCAGTGGACTGAGGGACGGCGCCGCAATGCTGCGATTTACCGGAGCGCCTTCGAGGCGGCGGGAACTGCAGAAAGGGTCCGACTCCCCGTGGAGCTTCCGTCTCGCCGCCACGTCTACAACCAGTTCATCATCCGGTTCCCCGAGGGGAACAAAGTGCGTGATTCCGTGATGGACACTCTGAAGGCGGCTGGAATCGGGTGTGAGATCTACTACCCGCTGCCGCTGCCCCGTCAGAAGTGTTTTCGAGACCTCCCAGGGGCGAAGGAGAGTTATCCCCATTCCGAGGCAGCGGCCGATCAGAGCCTTGCAATTCCGATCTATCCGGAGCTCAGCGAGGTCCAGATCGGACAGGTTGTCGACACGATAAAGGCCGGGCTTGTGAAATGAGCTGTGACTACGGAACTACAGATCTGCCTTTGAGAGGTTGTGAATGAATCGCGGAGTGTCATCCCGACGCTCGGGATGACACTCGGGCGATTAGTTCACAGCCTCTGAGCTGCGCTCAGGATGACGCCGTGGTAGTGGAGAATAGACCTTGCAAAAGTTAAGCGTTGTCGTCACCGGTGGGGCCGGATTCATCGGGTCGCACATAGTCGATGCGTATCTCGCACTCGGTCATCACGTCCTGGTGGTCGATGATCTGTCGTCAGGCAGCCGGGAGAATCTACATCGGGACGCCGAGTTGATCGAGGGAGACATTCGCGACGAAAAGGTGCTCGCTCGGCTCACATCCCTGAAAATCGACGTGATCAGTCATCACGCGGCCCAGGCGGACGTGCGGAGGTCCGTAGCCGATCCAGCCTTCGACGCCGATGTAAATATCGTCGGCTCGCTTCGTGTGATCCAGGCGGCCGTGAAAGCTGGAGCCCGGCGCGTGATCTTCGCGTCGAGCGGAGGAGCGATCTACGGAGAACCTGAAACGTTTCCTCAGCGGGAGGATCATCCCCGCGTTCCGGTATCCCCATACGGTTGTGCAAAGCTCGCTATGGAAACGTATTTGAACTATTTGAGGATCGTGCACGGCCTCGAGTCGGTGGCACTTCGATACGCGAACGTTTACGGCCCGCGTCAGAACAGCAGAGGTGAGGCGGGTGTCGTTGCGATTTTTGCGGAACGCGTGCTGAAGGGCGAGACGTTGATTGTGAACGGCAGCGGGGAGCAGACCCGCGACTTCATTCATGTTTCGGACGTCGTGCGCGCAAATGTTGCGGCCCTCCAGCCGGACGTCAGCGGAAGCTTCAATGTGGGAACGGGTGTGGAAACGGCGCTGAACGAAGTCGTCGACGCCTTCAGGGCGGTGAGTCGTCGCGAGATCCGCGTCGAACATGCGGAGGCCCGCCGAGGCGAGCAGCTCAGAAGCGTTCTCGACGGCGCGGCGCTTCGGGCGATGGCGCAGCTTCCCGAGCCCCTCGCGTTCTCCGATGGTCTCGAGCAGACGTTCCGATGGTTCGAGGAACGACTCTCCTGACGGAACCTTCATGATTCCGCTGCGCGACACGATCCCGACGCGCATCACTCCGCACGTCAACCACGCGCTCATCTTCACCCATGTGATCGTTTTCGCCGCGCAGATCATCACCGGCCAGAACGCGGAGCAGTACATACGCGCTCTGGGGTTCACTCCGGCCCGCTTCTTTCATCCCTTTTCTTTCGGCGATGGCGTGCTCGAGGTTGCCATCACGCTCGTGTCATCACTTTTCATTCATGGCGGTTGGCTTCATCTGGGAGGGAACCTGCTGTACCTCTGGATCTTCGGAGACAACGTCGAAGAGAAGCTCGGTCACGGGAAGTACCTTCTGTTTTTCATCGCGTGCGGCGCAGCCGGCAGCCTTACGCACGCATTTCTGTATCCGCTCTCCGAGATCCCCTCGATCGGCGCGTCCGGAAGCATCGCCGGAATCCTCGGCGCGTACCTCGTGCTTTATCCCCATGCGAGGATCGTTACGTTCTTTCCTCTGATCGTTTACTGGGCGCTGGCCGAGCTTCCTGCGATCGTTCTTCTACCCATCTGGTTCGCAATGCAGTTCCTCAATGGATGGCTTTCACTCGCCGCAGCGCAGGGCGTTCAGGAGGTTGCCGGCGTCGCATGGTGGGCGCACATCGGAGGCTTTCTGTTCGGCGTGGCGGTCGGACTGTGGGCCAGGGCCGGGAGAGGGCAAGCCGACGCTCCTGACCAATTTCCTTCCGCCCCGTGATACATACTCTCGCCACGATGCACACATCTCCACCGGCACTGGAGCCGGTCCGATTTTGACAGCCGCACTGCTCTTCGCGCTTGCCGCTCCTTCGATCCTCGATTCGATCATCCGCGGGATCCTTGTCTCTGTCTCGAGGAGGAAGGTTGTCGAAAGCCATGTGCCGATCAGAAGATGGATCGTTCTGATTCCCGCCCGCGATGAAGGCGCGCTCGTCGTGGAGACAGTCACGTCGGTCCGCGATGCTGCCGCGGGGCACCACGTTCATGTACTCGTCGTCATTGATGGTGCTGATGCCGTAGCAGCGGAACATGCGAAGCGGCTGGGCGCCGACGTCCTCGAGAAGCATCCTGCCGGACCAACGAAGGGAGCGCTGCTGCGGTGGGTTGCGCAGAATCATCGAGACAGGGTTGAGCAGGCCGATGCCGTGCTCCTCGTCGATGTCGGCTCCGCGCTGGCGCCCGCATTCTTCGACTCCTTCAGGTGGGACGCCGGAAGCGACGCGATGCAGGCGAGACTTCGCGGGGGAGGTGAGGGTGCGGGAGAGGCGGCGCTCGTGTCGGAGTCTCTGGCACAGGCCGGAGAAGACGAGGGCCGCCAGATCCTCGGGTGGAACGTCCGTCTGCGGGGCACCGGCACGGCGCTCACTCCCGAAGCATTCCTCGCTCTTGTACCCCGGCTCGCGACTCAGGTTGAAGACCTCGAAGCTTCGCTGCTTCTTGCGGCGGATGGCATGCGGATAACTCTCGCACGGCCGGAGGCTTTCGTGACCGACGTCAAGCCGTCGAGCGTTCGCGATGCCGCAGTCCAGCGGGCACGATGGTTTGCGGGCAAGCTCGAAGTCTTCATCCGGCACGCGCCGTCTCTTTACAGTCTGATCGCGCGGAAGCCACTCGAAGGGATTGCCTTCGTCTGTGAGATGCTCGGCCGCCCGCTCGCTCTGACGGTGCCGTTGCGGCTGATCGCCTCGATGGTGCTCTTCGTGGATGGACTGCGCGGTGGTCTGCAATGGGCTTTTCCGCTGGCTGCGGTTGCGTTCGCGAGCGCGGTGGCGGACGTCGCGATATTGCGCCGCGGAGGCGCTTCGATTGCAGGAGCGGCGAGAATGGCCCTCGCATGGGTGGGCGCGGTGCTGATGTCACCTCGAGCGCTCATCGGCTGGATGAGGGCCAGACATTGAAGGTCATCATCGTATCGTCTCGATTCCCGTGGCCGCCCTACACGGGCGACCGTCTTCGCGCTCAGATCTGGATCGAAGCACTCATGGACAGCGCTGAAGTGACGCTCGTATCCCCGCTGGGAGAGCTGCCTTCGCTGCCCGCGTCATTCCATCACGAACCGGCGGAGAGGGGAGAATCTGTGCGGTCGCTGCTGCGGACTCTGAGAGAGCGGTTGCCGCTGCACGCACTCGTATCTGCCGGGTACAGGTGGAGCGACGCGGTCCGCCGTGCTGAGGCGAATCGAGGACCCTTCGATGTATCGATCGTACTTCTGTCGAGACTTCACCCATGGATTCCTGCGGCCGAAGGCAACCGCCGTACGATTCTGGACGCGATCGATTCGCTCACGCTGAGTGTCGAAGAGCGCTCGAAGGAGGCTCGGGGTCCCATGCGGGCATTCTGGCGTCGCGAGGTCGCGAGAACGCGCGCGCTCGAAAATCAGCTGGGCACGCTGTACGATCGTGTGACCGTGGTGAACGAAAGTGAAGTGAGTCTGTTCGGTCCCCGCGCCGTTGCCGTGCCGAATGGCGTGATGATCGATCCGCCAGGGAGCGCAGTTCGCGATTTCGAGTTCGGATTCTGGGGACGGCTTGCTTACTTCGCCAACCTCGATGCGGCGAGGCTCCTGATTGCGGACATCTGGCCGGCACTCCGCCTTCGCGAGCCGTCGTCCCGGATGGTTCTTGCCGGGGCCGATGCCCCAGGGGAGATCACCTCGTGGAACGGCAGGGCAGGTACGACGGTGATTTCCCCGATGGAAAACCGTTCGGAACTTCTTCGCCGCATTTCGATTGCGCTCTTTCCCGTCCGGTACGGCACAGGGCAATCGAACAAGATTCTCGAAGCGGCGGAGGCGGGATGCGCAATCATCGCGACTCCTGAGGCGATGCGCGGACTCGACCATCTCAAACCGGCCGCGATCGTCGAATCGGACGTGAAGATGTTCGCCGAGGCTGCATCTATGCTTCTCAACGACCGGGATCGGCTCGAGACGATGCGCAAGTCCGGACGCGAGATTGTAGAACGTCACTACTCGCGCGCTGTGACGGCCGAACGACTCCGGAGTCTTGTCTTCGAGGAGTCTGCGTGATCCGGCCGAATTCAATCGAGCGGAATCTGCGCTTCGTCCTTCTGGCAGCGGGCGACTTCCTCATCGCTGCCGGATGCCTTGCGCTCGCTGTGTTCATTCGACGAAACATCGACTTCGAGATCACCCGGTCGGTGCTGCCGCCTGAGAACTTCCCGCTCGATATTCAGAATGTGCTGCTGCCCGCCGTGGCGCTCGTGCTGACGATGGCGTTGAGTGGCTTTTACAATCCACGCGTATCGCGCCGTCACAAACCGCTGCTACTGACTGCACTCGTCATGCAGATGGGGCTCGTCGCCCTCGGAGCGACTCTGCTGACCAGACCCTACCCGCGGACCATCCTTCTCGCGGTGCCCATCCTCGAGGCTGTCGCGCTGCCGCTGTGGCGCCGTCTTCTGAAGCAGTTCATGACCGTTCGTCCGCGCGAGACGATCATGGTCGGAAGCCCGGAGGACATCGAGCCGTTCGCCCGCGCACTCGGCGACTATCCCGACCATCGCATCCGTCTTGTGGGCAGCGTAGGGCCGGCCCCATGCGAGGCGCTTGGACTCGAGTACTGGGGACGTCTCGACGATCCATCGGTTCACGAGCGCATCCGGCAGGTCGATGAAGTCATCTATGTTGCACACGGTGAAGATCCCGTCATCCGGCTGGAGCTGTTCCGCATCCGGGGTGCGGAGGGCTTCCTGATGCTGCCGAGCCACGCGGATGCGCTGCTCACATCGACTGCGTTCGGCTGGGTCGGGGATCAGCCGCTGGTGGAAGTTGCGGCAAAAGGGGGATACGGCATCGGCGCGTTCATCAAGCGAACGGTGGACATCGTCGGGGGCTCTCTGCTGCTGTTGATCTCGATCCCGCTCTGGCTGCTCATCGCGGCAGCGATCCTCATTGATGATGGCCGGCCGATCCTTCTCCGCCAGCGTCGCGCGGGCAGGAACGGCACGGTGTTTCTCATGTGGAAGTTCCGGACGATGAAGAACCGGGCGGAGGGTCACGACAGCGATCTCCGGCTCGCGCTCGATCAGGACGAACGTGTCACGCGCGTCGGGCTCTGGCTGCGGAGGCACCGCATGGACGAGCTTCCACAGTTCATCAATGTGGTCACCGGCGACATGAGTCTCGTCGGTCCTCGCCCCGAGCGTCCCGAGATCATCGCCGAAGTGCGCAAACGGGTGCCGGCGTTCGATCTGCGGCTGATGGTCCGGCCAGGTCTCGCGGGGCTCGCGCAGGTGTGGGCCGAGTACGACACCGAGCCGGCGATCAAGATCCGGTACGACCTGACGTACATATGTTCCTGGTCTCTGGGACTGGACCTGCGGATACTTTTCCGTGCAGTGTCGACCGCGCTCTCGGGAAGGGGCGTGTGATGGTGAGAGTGTCCCGTCGCAAAGCTCATGCGAGTAGCGGATGGCAGGCCCTGTCGACTCCGCAGCGCATCGTTGCGTTGTGTGGGAGTCTGGTTCTCGCTGCATCGGTGACTTCTGGCGTGTCGGCCTTCCGGCGCGAACTATCAGTTGTCTTCCAGTTTGCTCATCAACAGCAGGTACCACCGATTCTCGACCAACAGCTGCATCAGGTACGGCAGCTGGCGCCAGAGGGGTCGAAGTTCCTGTGGGTCAACGAAGTTCCCGAGGAGTGGTTCTCGAAGCTCTGGCAGCGGCTGCTTTACCCCGATCCGGTATTCATCCTTCACGGAGAAACGCAGCTGGCGAATACATTGCCCGCTCTTCGAGAGCAATTTGACATCCGCTATGCCTTCTCGGCGGGCTCATCTCCGCTGGATCCCGGCTACAAGTGGTACATCAGAATGGACCCTCCTCCAGGAGCACAGGGAGAACTCTGGTTCGGCGAGCTTCGCGACGCCGGAGTCTCCGCAATCGCATCAGGAACGCCGGAGGAACGGACGCGTTGATTGCGAACTTCCTGGTGGATCTGCTGACGGCGCTCGCAGTGGGGATGATGTTCGTCGCACTCGGCGAACTGCTGCTGTTCCGGCCTTGTCGCAACGTCTCTTCGGCATTCGAGTCTCTCGTGGTCGGAGCCGGTGCCGCCGCGGCTTTGTTGTTTCCTCTTTCACTTCTGGCTGGGCCCCGGGCTCTCGGCCTTCTGCTCGGCATGCTCGTTCTGGCACTGGTGACAGCTGTCGCGCTCCGCTTCGGGAGGTGGAAGCGTCTGGAGGTGGATACAGTCCGGCGCAGCATTGACTGGAGGGATCCGCTTTCCGTCCTGCTTCTCTGTCTGATCGTGGCGGCCTCGATCTGCTTCGCGCTTCTGAACTGGCGCATGGCGTATCTGTGGGATGGTTTTCAGATCTGGGCGTCCCGGGCGCAGATGTTGTTCATCGAAGGAAGGCTGGCTCCCGAGAGGTTTCCTGAAACTCTGCACGTCGCTGCAAAAATTCGGTATCCACCGCTGATTTCCATGTACGAGGCACTCACTACTCTCGTCCGCGGCGGCGGTTTCGACTTCGATCGGTTCAAGCCGATCTTTCTGGTTCTGTTCCTTGGCATGGTGGCCTTGACCTACGAGGCAGGACGGCGAGTGGCAGGCAGCCGATCGGGCCTGATCGCCGCCGCACTCGTCGCACTCCTCCCTCCGTTGTCGATGGGTTCTGCCGCCGGCGGCTACGCAGACATGCCTCTCGCATTCTTTGTGGCGGCGCTCACATCCGCGATCCTGGCTGACAACGAGAACAGAAGAGGGTTTTCAGCCACACCCTGGCTCATGGGAGCACTATGCATGGTGAAAGACGAGGGCCTGGTGCTATCGGCAATCGCCGTGATGACGACAGCGGGCTACTGGTTGATGACCGCCTCGAGGGTCCCCGTCTGGGCGCGCCTGAGAAAGAACGTGGCCGGCATTTTCATCGTTGCCGGAATGATCGTGTCGCGGGTGGCGTATCTCCGATGGCTCGATTACCAGGACAGCTCGTTTCTTGAACTGAATCGGGAGACATTTTCGATCGCGATGCAAAAAATCCCCGAGGTAGCAGCCATTGGATCGCGCTATGTTTTTGATCCGAAGATGTGGGGCCTGTTCTGGCCGGCGTTTCTCGCGAGCACAGTCATAATTCTGTTCATGCGTTGCGATGCTCGAGTCCGCGCCATTTCCCTCTCGGTCCTGCTTGCAGCGGGAGCTTTCTTCGGAATTTTTCTGTACACGAAATGGGAGCTCGCCCTTCACATCGATCAGGCGCTTCCGAGGCTCCTGGCTCAGATCGCCCCGGCAGCTGCAGTTGTGATGGTCGCGGCGTATGAGACCGCGTTCGACTCTCGCGCTCGCACTAGCGTCGAGGCCGCCCGATCAAGAGCGTAAAGTCACTGGGGAGGAATCCTGTATCAATAAGCTCGTCTTCGAGCCGGCAGATCCCCTGAATCAGCTCGACTGCGCGCGGTATCCGCGGGTGGAAGTTGTGCATGATGCCGTTGTAGAGGAGATGCTGGATCGTTCCTCCCAGCTTTCGGATCTGTACGATTTCGAAGAATTGTTCGAAGAGCGGGGCGATGTCGGCCGAACGGATTGACTCGAAAGGGGAGGCCGCCATCACTTCCTCCGGCAGCGGTCGTCCCTCGTGCGTCTTGAGCGCGCCTGGAGGCCAGACTCTTCCTTTCGGGAGCTCGCGAAAGGACTCCGGAAGAGTCATCAGGATCGCGTTCACGAATCCCAGCTGAGCGTCGGTCCACTGAAACTGGGTCGGGCCGGTGAACTCCTCGAGTACGAAGAGTCCCCGATCGGTGAGCGCGTTGGAAACCTCCTGCATGACGTGCTCGAGCTCGAGGAAATGATGAAAGCTGTGCGCGGAAAAAATCAGATCGTATCGATCGCGCGGCAGCGTCGCGACGTTGCTGTCCTCGACGCGGAACTCGCCCGGCATCCCTGAAGCCTGCCGCATGCGTTCCGCCTCGCCGATCCGGTCCGGGCTGAGATCCGCGCCCTCGACCCTCGTAGTGCTTCCGGCGTGAAAGACGGCAAAGCTTCGGCTTCCGGAGCCACATCCGAGGTCGAGGCTGCACCCAGCAGGCCGGCCGATCGCCTTGCGGACCCAGCTCTCCCAGCGCATTCCGTCGATGAAGGAACGCTGATCGTAGTGCTCGTTGATCAGCGGATGGTCGAGCCAGGCGTTCCACTCACCGGAGGCCTCCACTCGCAGATGCTGGCCCCACTTTTCAGCCTCGGAAAGAATCTTCTGCTCGTAGGTTGGTGGTTCGAGCTGGGGACGTGTTTCCGGATCGGTCATTTTTTTCACGCTGCGGGGCGGGCCGCCAGTCTATAACCCACAGCGGCATGAGGCAAAGCGGTGTCGCTTCCCCGCTGCTAATGAACCGGCCCAGACCGAATGGCGTGTCATCCTGAGCGAAGCGAAGGATCCCCTGAGGACTGGCTTTAGCGCATCGAGGAAGGGATCCTTCGCTTCGCTCAAAATGACACGCTGCTCAACTACTCTCGCGCAGACGCGCATCCTCGTCTGATGCTGCTGCAGATGAGCGCACGCGGTAGAGCAGCAGTGGCGCCGCGAGAAGGCACAGTAAGGAAAAAAGAAATTGCCCGAACCCCGATTCCGTGGGACTTTTCCCCCACTGTCGAATCAGCGCCGCCTGAGGGGTCATCACCTCTTTCAGGTTGGCCGAGAGGGGCTCTTCGTATTTCGCGCCTCCACTGAAGTCCCACGGGTGGTGCGTCGGAGTCCACATCACTTCCGTGGCATCCTCCGCGCTGAGCCAGACGGTCAGCAGACGTGCATTGAATCTGACGTGGTTCCAGACGAGATCGGATTGGAACGTTTCGAGTCTCGCCTGGCATGTCTGGCTGGCGACGTACTGCAGAGCGCCATAAGAGAAGAATGCCCCGAGGAACGAAACGACGAATCCGAGGAGCAGTGAGGTGATCAGTGGGATCTCGCGGCGGAGGCTGAATGCTCGATGCGTTCGCGCGATGCCGAGACAGAGAACCATTGGCGCAACCGCGACATGCAGGTAACGCGGCCCCCAGTTCTCGTCGGTCCAGATCATCAGCATCGAGAAACCCAGAAGAGGAGGAACGAGTGCGAGGAGCGCAAATGTAGTGGCGTCGCGGTCGTGTTTCCACGAGGTCCGGACAGCGAACAATGCCACGATCACGAGTGGAGCGAAAACGATGAGCCCCTTGTTCGCCGATCCGAAGAACGAAACGACGTTCAGGTAGAAGGCGACGGGATCTCGCACGATCCATTGCCGCAGATAGTCGGACGATCCTCCCCATTCATCCCAGAAAAACATCTGGAGATAGGAGTTGCCCTTGTAGATCAGACCGGTGATCGCGATCATCACAACCATCTTTGCGATGGTCGCCGGAGACGACTTTCGTTCGCTGTCGAAAAACTTCCAGATCAGAAAGGCGATTGCCGGGATCAGGACCGTGCCAGCTGTCTTCACACTGATCGCGAAACCGGCGACGACGGCGAGTATGAGAAGCCGTCCCGGTGTCGGACGCCATTGCCGCGCCAGCACGAGGTAGGCGGTCAACATCAGGAAGAACGACTGTTGGACCTCGAGTCCGATGTACGCGTAGGGCCAGAGCAGTGTCGCGAATCCTGCGCCCGAAGCGAGGATCAACGCCCAGCGTCCGCTCCCGTTGATCTGCCAGATCCAGAGAAAAAGGATAGTGAGAGTGCCGGCCGTGAAGAGGATCGGCTCGAATGAGAGCAACCACTCTTCGGCCCGTTCCGAATCTCCCGGTAGAAGATGAGCAACGGCGAGAAAAGGCAGATGGGCAACGACTGAAACCACGCCGTTCCTCGGCCACACTGGCTCTCCACTACGAGATGAGTAGAGGCCAACCTGCGAGAGCACTCGGCGCCCCGCTTCGAGCTCCTCCTGGACGTACCCCATGCTGCTGAACACCCCGGGGGAGAGGGCGGCGTAACCGAGCACCATGGCGGCGAAGAAGGCGGTTGCAGTCCGCCGGATTGCGCGGCTTCTGCCGTCGACTGGCTTCCGGCTCATCGGAATCGCGTCGGTGGCACCCTGCACTTCTGCATCGCCTCGTGACGAATCTCGCGAGTCTTCCATGGTTTTGCCGAAGCGTAGCACGCGTGATCAAGGTGACACACTTCAGGTGCTCGTCGCGGCTGAATATTGGCGCGGCAGCCTTTCGACTGGTACTCTTCGCGCCCGTAATGGCCCAGTCAGAGAGCCAGCTCGACGTCCCGGGTTCAGCGCCCGTGTCCCTTCGATCCGAGCGAAGCCGGCTTTTAGCCGTCTTCTTCGGATTTCTGTTCCTCTACGCTTCGCTGTCTCCCTTGTACTTCCGGCCGATGGGGTACATGGAAGAAGAGTTCGTGGCCGCCAGGCAGGTGCTCTCGTCGATCGCAGGCTTTTTCACCGGCGCAGACTTCGAGATCGACTGGCCGCGACACGGTGCGCTGCCCGTGCTCACGCACCTTCCGTTCGTCGCGGCGGGCCGGATTGTGTTCGGCCCTTCGCTGGACTGGCAGGACAAAGTGTTCGCCCTCGAGCCAATGGCGCTCACAGCCGGGCTCCTCACGCTCGTTTTCGTCTGGGCGCGAAGGCTCGGCGCGTCGCAACGTTTTGCCCTGGGTGCGTCCATCGCGACAGCGTTCTGCACGATCTTCTGGCCCTACGCCTACTTCGGGATGGAACCGGGACAGTCGCTGTTTCTTCTGACAGCGGGGTTCATCGGGATTCATCACCGCCGCACGTCGTGGCCTTCGCTCATTGCGCTGGGCGTCGCAACCGGAATGGCCGCCGCGATCAAATCCACTGGAGTCTTCCTGATCCCTGCGCTGCTCTACGCGAACTGGGTCTTCTTCAGAGAGCTCGTGCTGCGCGACTTCAGGCGCGCGGTTCCGAAGATTGCCGTGGCCGGGTTGATCGCCGTGGCGATCATCGGCCTGTCCGCTTTCAGTCGAGGCCTCTTCTGGGAGCCGCGAGGCGGAACATCGCCCTATCTCGAGCTCTGGCTCGTGCGCGATCCGATCACGTACCTGATCAACGTCGTCGGCTTCCTGATGTCACCCAACAAGGGCTTGTTCGTCTTTGTGCCTCTGGCACTGTTCGCGGTCGCGCAGTTGCCTGATCTCCTGCGACGGCGATCCGACCTCGCGGTCTTCGCCTCTCTCATCACCATGGCGGTGGCGTTCGGCTATCCAATGTTTCTCGTGTGGTCCGATGAAACTTTCGGGCCTCGGTACTTTCACTGCGCGATTGCGCCGCTGGTGCTCTGCATCGTGGAAGCATACCGAAATCGAGAGCGAATTGCGGCAAGGCACCCCGGTCTCATTGCGAGCGTGGTGCTCGGGCTGGGAATCAACTTCCTCGGCGCTTTCTTCGGCTATGGCCAGATGCAGAGCGTCGCGACACACACAGAACAGAACACTCTCGAGAATTTTCAGGGCAACACGGTGTGGAACCACGTTCGTTTCAATGCGCGTCTGATGCGCGCATGGCTCAGCTCCGAGGATGTGATCTGGATTCCGAAACAGCGGTGGCTTGGCGAGAAGCCGGAGTGGGCACCGCCTGCGAACCCTGTGAACCTGTCCGAGATCCGTGACGTGAATCAGATCAGGGCAGCGATGCCGCAGGCGTACGTGATCAACAAGTGGAGCTCCGAGCACGGCTGGAAGGCGCGCGCCTTCTTTATCCTGTCGCTGCTCGCAGGGGCTGCGCTCCTCGTCGCTGCGTTTCGCGGCGGCGGCCGCATCGAGTCCCGGCAGGAGTCCTCCTGATCTCGATGAAGACCTCGGTGAATCGGATCGCGCTCCTGCTCGGCCTCGGTGTGGCGCTCAGTTTCTGGTCCCTGGCTCCGGGATCGCTCAGCCCCGTGGGCGACAGGACGGGAGAAATCGCCGCGACTCAGCGCGGATTGAATGTTCTTTTCGGCGAGATCTTCGACGTCGAGGAGGTGAAGAGCGGTACTCCGCGTTCCGGATTTGTGGAACTGATCGCTCATGTGCCGTTCGTCCTCGCTTCGCGTCTGGCCGAGCTTCCGGAAAATCAGGCGCTGGTCTTGGCCCTGCAGCCGGTCCTGTTATCCACCCTGATCGTTGTGATCGTTTTCGTATGGAGTCACAGGCTGACGGGCGATCGACTGCGCGCAGTCGGGTACGCGTTGCTCGCCGCGTTCTGCACGATGATCTGGCCTTACGCCTACTTCGGGATGGAGGTGCAGCAGAGCCTTTTTCTCATTCTCGCAGCCTTTCTGGCACTGTCGGGAGTCTGGCGACGGAGCTGGACCTGGTGGATCGTGTTCGGAGTCTGCTGCGGACTGGTGATCAGTGTGAAGATCTCGTCGATCTTTCTGGCGCCGGTGATTGCGTTTCTCATGTTGCGGAGTTACGCGGCTGACCAGACTTCTGGAAGAACGGCGCGCCTGTCGGTTTCGGTCGCGATTGCAGTCGGGATGCTCGTCGCCAATACGATGTGGCGCAACAGAATGGCGTCGCTCGTAGCGGACTGGACGACGTTTCTGCGTGAGCATTCCGTTGGGGACCCGCTCGAGTGGGCCTTCAACGCCGTCGCGTTGTTCAGCTCACCCGGGAAAGGTCTGATCGTTTACATTCCGGCAGCCCTCGTCGCGACGATGCTCTTCCGCCGCGCCTGGGCTGCACAGAGGGATCTTGCGATCTTCGGGCTTCTGTCGTTCGTCTCTCTGACTGCTGCTCTCGCCGCCGTGGATGTCTGGTCCGATGAAACGTGGGGACCGAGGCACTTTCACGCGCTCGCCGCGCCTGCCGTGCTTCTGATTGCCGGGGGCAGCCGGGCGGGTGCCGGGGTCGTACGCAGGGCGCCTCTGTTCGCCGCCGCCTTCCTCGGACTCTGCGTTTCATTCCTCGGCGCGTTCTACCACTACGGGCTGCAGCAGCGCGTCGCGGAGACCAGCGGACAGTCCACTCTCCAGACGCTCCAGATGAATCCGATGTGGAATCACGTCAAGTTCAACGCGCGGCTTCTAAGGGTGTGGATTGTGTCGGGCGATGGCGATCAGATCTACTGGAATCCGCATCCCATCTGGTACTACGACATCCCGGAATGGTCTTCGAACATGGAGCCGGTCCGGATAGATCCGTACTCCCAGCCCCAGCCGCTTCTGATCGAACGATGGGGTGAACGTCTGCCCGGTCCCGGATGGCTTTCGGTGTTCCTGAGCCTTCTTGCCGGCCCCGCACTGATTCTGCTGAGTATCGGCGCGGCGCGGAACGATGGCGGAAGCCCCCGCGCGGGCCTCCGTGATGCAGGACTCTTCTGGTCGATCTGCGTAGCGATCGTCTACGTCTCTGTGTGCGTTTTCACGCTATACAACCCGTTCGGTCCGGGGCTCGAGAAGACCTGGGCCATTCCGCTGCTGATTCTGGTGGCCGTGGTTCTGGCGGCCCACCTGTTTGCAAAATGGTTTCTCCAGCGGATCTTTCCACTTCTCATTCTCCTCGCCTCCGTAGTGATCCTCGTACGCAGTGGAAGCGTTGGCGCATTCCTGGTGGCCGCATTCCTCTTCATTGCCGCATACGGTTTCGGTGATGGGTTGACCCGACTACTGAGGCTCACCGATGACGGGCGAACGATGGAGATGGCGCTTTGCCGTCTCATGGCAGGATTCGGGGTCGTCGGTGTATTCGGCTTCATCCTCGCGATTCTGCACCTGCTCGACGTTCCGGTTGTCGCGGCTCTGCTCGCGGCTGGCGTCCTGCTCGCGGTCCGCAGCTTCCGGAGTCTTCGCTGGAAAGGTTCGCTGCCCGTAGACGAAGCAGGCGTACCGGAAGCTCCGGCGCTTCTTGCGATGGGCGGCTACATCATGCTGCTCAATCTCGTCTGGGCAGTGGCACCTGAGGTCCAGTTCGACGCGTTGAACTATCACCTGCACCTCGCGGCAGCCTGGGCCCGGGCCGGGGGAGCGGTCGATGTGCTCTACACGACTTCGTATCTTGCGGGACTGGTGGAAACGATCTATGCGCTCACGATGGTTCTGAGCGCGCAGACGCCAAAGATGATTTCCTTCGGACTTGGTCTGGCAGTCGCGTTTGCTGTTTTCGCCATCACGGATCGGATTGCAGGACGTCGGGCGGCGATGTGGGCCTGCCTTCTCTTCTATTCAATTCCGCTGATCATATGGATGTCCAGCACGACCGATGTGGAGCTAGCCCTGGCGGCCTTTATCGTGACACTTGCGATGAGTCTGATTCGCTGGTGGGAGTCGCGCAGCGCAGGATGGCTTTACCTGGCGGCCATTCTGTTCGGCGCAGGAATCGCCACGAAGCCGACGATGGCTCACGCCGCGTTCGCCTTCGGTGCCGCGCTTGTTCTTTACATTCGTTCGGAGAAGGGATTTTCGCGATTCAGAACGGTGGCGATCGTGGGACTTCTCGCTCTTGCTGTGAGTGTTCCGTGGTACGCGCTCCGGGCACATCAGACGGGAAATCCTGTCTACCCGGTGCTCAATGAACGGTTTCCGGTGCAGAGGTATGTTGACGAAGAACTGCCTCCGCTGGGAGGTCGGGTCCGCGTTCCCCTGACGGCAGCATCACTCATTCGCTTTCCCGTCGCGTTCACATTCGACACGGTCAAGTATTCCGAATCCGGCGTGACCTCGGGCGGCGTCGGTCCCTGGTTCCTGCTGGCGCTTCCAGTCGTTGCGATCATCTATCGCCAGCAGTTCGCGATGAAGTTTCTTTACCTGCTCGGGATTTCGTACGTCGTTCTCTGGATGGTGATGTTCAGCTACGCCCGATTCTTCGCCCCTGTTCTGCCGATTCTGGTAGCAATCGGAGTCGCGGCCGTTTTCATGGTGACTCGTGAGAGAACATGGCTGGCGCAGGCAATACTCATTCTGATCTTCGCGGGGCAGGCGCTGAGCATGCCGGTTCAGTTCTGGCTGGTTCCAGATCGCATCCCGATCCGACAAGCCCTGGGGTTGGAAACCGAACAGGAGTTTCTGTCGAGAGTTCATCGGGGTTACGGTGCCGTCAGTTTTCTGAACAGCCGGGGAGCAGCGGAAGACACCGCGATCGGAGTTGGAATCGAGCGAGTTCGCTTCTATCTGGACATGCCGTATCACTCATGGAGAGACATGCCGGAATTGCGTCAGATCAGCCATCTCGCTGGAGAGGCCGAGGTCGCCGCGGCTCTGGCAGAGCGGGGCTACGACTGGCTGATCATCGATGAGCAGGAGCCAGCGAAAGGCGAGACCTACTTGCGACCGGAGTTCCTGGAATGCTTCGCCGACCTGCAGTTCAGCGAGCGAACGCACTCTGTTTATCGCCTCCTGCCTCTCGAACAATCCTGCGCGGCCGGCGTCCCCTGATCCTGCTGCTTCGAGGAATTGATGAAGAGAACAGCAGCGAACGAGCAGTCCCATAACCCTGCCGTCGGACAGGCCGGATCGGGAGACCGCTCCGGAAAACTTCTGATGGGTATCTGTGTGGCAGTTCTGTTCCTGTTCTTTCTATTCAAGGTCGCTGCGTTCAACCGGCTTCAGTACTTCGGCGATATATTCGGCTTTGTTCAGGTGGCTCAGGGTTTCGCGGATGGCTACCCGCTGCTTCATGAAAACGACTTCGGTGACCACAAGTCGAGTCACAACTTTTACCTCATACTCCTCTTCTTTCCACTCGTGCGATTCCTGGGCGCACACGGCTTGTTCGTGGCGCAGCTGGTTTTTCATCTCGGAGCGCTGGCGGCCATCTATCGCCTTGCTCGCGCGGAAACGAAACGCCATCTTGTCTGGTGTACATGGCTCGTCTTCTTTCTCGGGCCTGTCGGATTCTGGCTATGGGACGACGCGCCGTATGGCTGGCACGCCCAGATCCTGTTTGCGCCGTTGTGTCTGGCCATGGCGGCCGGTCTCGTAGCGGAGCGGCGGATTGCGATTGCCGCCGGCTTGCTTCTCGTGCTCCTTCACGAGCAGGGAGCGATTCTCTGCTGGGCAATCCACTTCAGTGTGGTCGTGATTCGTTCGGGTGCCGAGAGGTCGGCGCTTCCGTGGAAGCGTCTAACTGGACTCACGGCAGCATGGGTTGCGGTATTCGCCTGTGGACTTTTGCTTCAGAGCTATTTTCACGAAGGCGACCAGAGCAGGCTCGGGTTCTCGATGAGCAGACTTGACGTGGTCACGCAGCCGCCCGTGCGAAGCCTTTTCATTGCGAGCGTCGTCGACAGTCTTGTGCTGCTGGCGTCGGGTGCCCTCGTGGCGGTGTTCGCAGGCAGGAGGGCCTGGCTCGCGTTGTTGATCGCCATCGCGGTCTTGTTCGTTCCGGCGACGATCGCGGCGATGCCGTACACGCTCTGGTGGCCGGAGCTTCGTAATCATGCCTTTGCCTGGCCGCCGAGATTCGTCGCGATGTGGAGCTATCTCGGAGCCTGGACGCTGATCGCCGGGTGGCACGCAGCCCCACACGCGCGACGCTTCAGGACACCTGTGATCGTGGCGGTGGTCGTCGTGTCGTTTGTTTTCCAGGCTGTTGCCCTCGAGTGGCGGCGCGGATACTCGATCTTCGAGCGTGTGGGGAACGTCGCGGCTGGAACTCCGGTACGCCTGACCTCAACAGAGAGAGAGTTTCTCGAGTGTCTGTCAGAAAACATCCCGGCCCGCTCCGAGGTTCTCACGCCTCCTTATCTTTTCCCGATCTTTCATCATCACTATGTCTGGCACCGCAAGCACATCCCGCCGGTCAAGCCGATGGCGGATCTGATTGTCATCGACATGCTCAACCGCTCGTCGTATGACGGTACGGAACTCAAACGGCTGCTGCGCACACTCGAGCAATCGGGATACGGGCAGCGAAGGGTCGAGAACATTCTGGCCGGATCGAGTGAGGCGGGAGACCGGGCGATGTCACGGTGCGTTGGGGGCGCCTCCATCACGATGCTCAGCTCCCGCCATGCCGTCGAGCCTCTGAGCTATCCGGCAAAGGATCCATGATCCTGCGAGAAGGAAGATCACCAGCGGCAACAGCGATAGCGGATCTCCTGCCCCGAAAACGAACTCTCCCAGGTTGAAGCTCCCCCACGGCCCCGCAAGGGGAGGCACGGCCACTGACTCCATGTTGGATGAGACATGGCCGCTTGCCGGTGGTACGTGCGGCGGCCAGGGCACGAGCCCGGGAAAGAAGCCGGACAGGAGGACGGGATAGATGTATTCGGCAAGGGGATTCTTGTAGTTGACAGAGACGAGATGATTCACGGCGACGGCGACCAGATTGTTCGCGAAGGACACCGCTCCAAGTACGATCCACAGCAAACGTAGAATCGAGCTCATGTACAGCATCAGCAGTCCGAGGAACGGGATGATCGGTATCAGAAATCGTGGGCCAACCGACCATCCTCCTTCCCAGTGTACGAAGGTCAAGTTGAACGCGGAGAATATCGCCACGATTGCTGCGATTGAGTAGAAGTCGAGGCGGCGCGTGGCTTGCCGCCACATAACGATTCCGCCACCGATGGCAAGAACGAGGATGGGTGAAATGTAAAAGAGGCCTCGATACGGACTGATTGTAAGCCCGTAAAGCGTTTCGAAAGAGGGGGCTTGAAAGGCGCCCAACCAGGCACCGTCGCGCCGGAAATCCTCATTGGCGCTCACAGGGTTCGAGAAGAAATCGCCGTAGACGGCCAGCTGATACGCAGCGAAGATCAATGCCGATGGCGCCGCAGCGATACCAAATGAGACAAGCGACCGAATGCGGTCGCTGGATGATTTCAGTACGCGGTACAGGATCACGGGGATCGTCAGAGCACCCAGGTAGTTCGTCAACACCCCGAGGCCGGCGAAGAAACCGGCGAGGACGCTCTGTTTCCTGCTCGAGCCCGACGAAAAATAAAATGCCAGCAGAAGAAGCGCGGCGTTGGGAACGTGGAGAAAGAATATCGAGGAATAGAGAAACAGAGGAGTAGCGAAAGCAACCAGCAGCGCAACCAGAACGGAAGGCCGCGCGCAGGCATTCAGCCTCCGCCGTGAGTAGAGATAGAGAAACGCGGGAATGAGAGCTCCCATCAATCCTGACACGACGACAGTGCAGATATAGAGATTGAGCGTGAGGATCCATGGATCAGCTGGATCGAAGTTGAACGTCCTCTCCAACAGGATGAGCGCCGCGTAGGGAATGGCAGCTATGATCGAAGTGCCCGGAGCCTTATTCGCATAAATTTCGTCTCCAACGCTTACGATGTCGCCGGTGTTCTGGTGGTAATCATTAATCCGGATGGTTCCCTGTTCGACGATCGCGCGCGTAAGGTCGAAGTGAGCGTTGGGATTCCAGCTGCCCCCTCCGAAAAAAAAGGCGTACGCGATTGCCGTCAGGATGTATAGCTGCCAGGCAATTCGAGTGTCCGCCCCGCGGATAGAGATCGGGTCCGATGCGTTTTCAGTCATACGTGAAAGCGTCGTTACGCTACAGCCGCGCGGGCACTGTGGATACCTTTCTGAGCTGTTGCGGGAGTGCTCGTTCCGATCGTTTAGGCCGGACATTTCTCGGCACTCAGTATATATACGAGGTCTGCGTCTGCCTCGACGAACTCTTCTTTTGATCACGCACCTGTTAGAATGCCGATCCGCGCCCTGTACCGCTGCCGGCGCAGGCAATTTTCCTTCCGGAGAGAACTGTGATTCGAAAATTCATTCTGTCATTCTGCACCGCACTACTTCTGTCGGGCTGCGACACTGTTACGCAAGAAAAGGCTCAGCCGCCAGCCGCACGCGGCGACAA
>JBGSYJ010000164.1:0-2544 GCA_041750915.1 Thermoanaerobaculia bacterium
GAGTCCCAGGTCACCGAACTCGTTGAACCACCGGTCCGCGAGAGCTCGGTCCGTTGTGGCCGGAGAGATACGGATCCGCGAGTCTGCCGGGACCTGCTCGAAAAAGTCCTCGAGCGACTCGCGGCGCACTTCGAGCGGGCTCGCGACGAGCGCTTCGCCGTCGCGCGCGAGAAGATCGAATACGAAGTACTGCGCCGGAATCTCCGCCGCAAGCTTCTTCACACGCGATGCAGCCGGGTGCAGTCGCTGGAGCAGGTCATCAAACGACAGACGTCCGTCAACGGGTACGACGATCTCACCGTCGAGGATGAATCGGTCCATCGGAATGGCGAAAAGCTGTTCGACCACCTCGGGGAAGTAGCGACCGAGAGGTTGACCCGCCTTCGACTGGATCACGACCTTGTCGCCGGCACGGAATGCGATCGCCCGGAACCCGTCCCATTTCGGCTCGAACAGCCAACCTTCGCCGGGGGGAATGGCATCCGAGCGCTTCGCCTCCATCGGAGGGTAGGGAATGGGGAGAGGAAGGTCGAGCGCGGGGAATGTTCCCGCGGGAATCTCGCCGCCTCGCGCAATCTTTGACCGGCCACGTGCCATGGAGGGGAGACTACAGGATTCCGGCATGGAGGCGGAAGAGGAAAGAGGACAATGCTGCGGTACATTCTTTAGAAGGAGTGCTCATGACCTGGATCATTTTGATCGTCGCCGGACTGTTCGAAGTCGCCTGGGCGATCGGCCTGAAGTACACGCACGGATTCACGCGGCCCCTGCCGTCTGTGCTCACCATCATCGCGATCGCCATCAGTATGGGATTGCTAGCGTACGCGATGAGGACGCTGCCGGCCGGAACCGCTTACGCGGTGTGGACCGGAATCGGAGCCGTCGGAACCGTCATCCTCGGGATCATCCTGTTCAATGAGCCGGCGGGATTCGCGCGACTCGCCTGTCTCGCGATGATCGTCGCAGGAATTCTGGGACTGAAGTTTGTTTCGCCCGTCTAGTAGCGGCGGATTCCGATCCGCCGTTCTTCGGGATGTTTAGCGTGAGTACGTTATGGGGCGACGACCCGGGATGAATACCCCAAAACGCGTAAGTTGTTACTACCTGGAACGAGGGACATCGGAATGTCCCTCTACTTTGATTTCTTCGCGCGTGTTTTCTTCTCGGGCTTTCGAAAGACACTGTCCAGATCGAAATGCTTTTCCCCGAGCACAGGCGTCCACAGATCTCCGAGCTCCGCGACGCGCTCGACGACGTTGTCGATCCGGAAATCATCGAGCGATACGCCTGCTTCCAGTTCCTCCCACGTCACCGGCGTAGACACCGCTGCGTTAGCTGTCGGACGCACAGAATAGATCGACGACAGCGTCCGGCCCCAGGCGTTCTGGTTGTAGTCGACATTCACCGTACCGTGAGGCCGCTTTGCTTTCCGGTACTCGGCGGTCGCAATCTCCGGGTACGCCGCCTCCATCTCGAGTGCGATGGCTTTCGCAAAGGTCCACACATCCTTCTGCACCGGCCCGCGCTCGATCGGGATGTAGATGTGGACCCCCCGCGAGCCAGTCGTTTTCGGATGGGACGGCATCTTCAAAGCATCGAGCATGTCGCGCAGCCGAAGCGCAACCTCGCGCACGCGATCAAAGTCTGCACCGGGTCCCGGGTCGAGATCGAAGTGAAGGAAATCAGGCCGGTCGATGTCGTCGCAGCGCGCGTACCACGGATTCAGATCGATGCATCCCAGATTGATGATCCACAGAAGCGTCGGCAGATCCTGCACCATCGGGAAGTCGATGATGTTTCCCGAGCCATGATGGATCGAGCATGTCTCGATCCATTCGGGATGCGGCACAGGGATCCGCTTCATGTAAAAGAATTCGCCTTCCGCGCCGTGGGGATAGCGTTTCATGACCATCGCTCGATCGATGACATGAGGCAGAAGCCAGGGAGAAATATCGGCGTAATACTGAAGCAGGTCTCCTTTGGTCAGCCCCAGATCCTTCCAGAAGACCTTGTTGAGGTTCGTCAGACGAACGGTCTGTTCGCCGAACTTGAACGAGACGTCATTCCTGTCCTTCGGGACCTCGATCAGTCGCGTGGCTGCCATCATCACCTCGGTCAGTCTTCGGGCGGGGACGGTGTCTTGGAACGTCGAGAGTACAGTAATCGAGCTCTTCTCCGCTCGCTGCAGCTCGCAGCATCAGGGCCCCACGGCTCATGTCGCCGATGCCGACAAAGCATCGCGGAAAGACGAGCCTGGAGCCGAAGATCGGCCAGAGAAGATCGACATACTTCCCTGTGGCGATGCTGCCGAGAAGCACGACAGAGGTTTCGTCGTCGATAACGGCGGCGAGTGCCCTGGCGTGCTGCTCGAGCGGGCGACGATAGGCCGGTCGCCGCACATCGACGGGTGTCCGGCGCAGCTTCTTCATGTTGTCTTCGCGCAGCGCCCAGCCTTCGTTCACCAGCCCGAACCCGGGCGCGATGATGAGAATCCCGCGGCCTTCGACGCTCGGCGGTGGGTTGGCGAATCGTCTCGCATACGCG
>JBGSYJ010000165.1:0-2459 GCA_041750915.1 Thermoanaerobaculia bacterium
GCGAATCTGATCCTGATCCTTGCGTTCGCTCTGCCAGTTGGAGCCAACGAGATTCCGACGGTCACGCCGGCGACTGAATCGAGCGAATTGCCGCTGGCGACTCCGGAACCTCTGACGGCCCAGCCGGAAGAGGCGCCCCTGAAAACCGACACGGTAGAGCCGCTTCCAGAGCCGGAGCCCTCACCCGTCGAGACGTCTCCTCTGCCGGATCCTGAAGATCCGCCTGAGGTGACCTCGATTCCTCAAACGACGCCTACGCCGTCTCCGGCTCCGTCCCCTGCGAGGACCGAAAGGAGGGAGTCGTTCCCCAACCTCAATATCTACCTTCCGGAAGGCGAGTTCGACATCCGGTTGCGCCGCCTCATCAAGAACGTTCTGTTCGAGGGGCAGGTCAGCTACAACTTCATCGACGGGGATGTCTCTACTTTTCTGCGCTACAAGTACTACGCGCGCAATCTGACCTACAAGATCGGCCTTTTCGATTCTCTGGAGTTCGAGTCCATCGACGATACGAGCGGAGACTTCGACAGGGTCCGAGGCGCTCTCGTTCAATTCGAGCGACCTGTCGATTACAACAACCGCTATCTCCTGCTGCTCCAGAACGACCGCCTGCAGTTCGGCGACGTGAATGATCCGGACAACAACAAGAGCAACAGCTACGCGAAATTGGCGTATCAGTTCGGCAGCCCGTTTGACGAACGTCTCAATGCTCTCGCGGGAGAGTCGCGCGGTAGGACGACCCCCGTACTTACGGCATACCGCGAGCTCGGCCCGCAGAACACCGCCCTCGCGATCGCGCTCACCCAGGCCTTCGAGGCTGGCGGTGACTACAGTTACACCAAGGTGGAGGCCGAGGGGCTGAAACGGTGGGAACTGGGAAGTACGACGTTTCTGGTTTCGCGAGTTCATCTCGGATCTGTCGTCAGTCGGCAGGACTCCGGTGCCTTTCCTGAGATTCCGGAAGACGCTGATCAGCAGGAGATTTTTCGAAGAGCCTCGGGGCTCTTCCTCATTCCTCGATACGACCTGGTCCGCATCGGAGACCGAGGGGCGATGAAAGCCATCGAAGGAGACGCCCGAGGCACTGACGCGGCGTACATGATCAACGAGCTGTTCACGCCGATCTTCAGAAATCGCGACCACCGCACCGGAATCTTCACGTGGACGAACCTCTACGGAATCGTCTATGCCGGAGTGGGTACGATCGGCTATCGTGACCAGGTCGCCGAAGGGCTCGTGGGTTACGAATTCGGAGACCTCATCGTCGATGCAGGCGTGGGGTTCGAAGTCAGTCTCTTCGTCCGGGACCATGAGGTCTTCGTCAACTGCGTGTACGCACAGACGCTTTCCACGCCAGCGTCTCTCGAAGGCGATGACATTCGCGTTTCCGTGAGGACGGCGCGGTTCTGATCTCCTACGGGTCTTAAGATTGCCCTGGCCCCGCTTTTCCTTCGAGCTGACGGCCAGCGGGGCCCGTGATGAAGGCTGAAGTACCGCGAGTCCTACACTTCCTCGAGAGCCGTCGTGACGCTCTTGACGCCGTCGAGTCGGCGGATGACTTGGGCTGCGAGGTCTTTCTGCAACCTCGACTGGACCGTTCCGCGGACCGTAACGATGCCGTTGCGTGAGGCCACGATCAGGCGGCAACCTTCGAGTGACCGTGTCAGCGCGAGCTCGCGTTCCGCATTCAGAACGATCGCCTCATCATCGGGAAGCGGGACCACGTTCACGAGGTTTGCCACACGCTGGTAGCCGAGATCCTGGACGACCTGGCTGATCCGTGAGGCGTAATCCACACGCGAAACCTGACCGCGGATGATCGTTATGCCCTCGGTTTCGATGAGCTCGAGGCGGCTGACGTTGATTCCCTCACGTGCGAGCGCTGATTCGAGGTCTGATTCTGCTGAGGCGACTGTCGGCGCGAAAAGAACTACCAGAGCGGCGGCCGCGGCCAACGCTCCGAATTTTGATCGGGGGGAGTTCATTTGATGTCTCCTGCGAGAGCTTGATTTCGGAATGCTCATGCTCTGCAGTAATCCACGATTCATGCCAAAAGAAAACACGCATAACAATACGTGTTTTCAATGATTTACGTGCGTATTCGCGCGTCGGATCAGAACCGCAGAAGAGCTCCGACGCCGTCGTAGTTCGAAAGTGTCGACGGGCCCGGAACGAGCTCCACTTGAGCGTCTTCGGTTTCAGCCGCGGCGATGAGCTCTTCGATCAGATCGACGCTTCGAACGCTCTTGCCGCAAGCCGGGCAACTGAGGGGAACCTGATGTCCGATCGTGCTGCAGCCGGTGCACTGCCAGCCGGAAAGAACAGCGTCGGAATGAATGAACAAGTGGAGAATGCTGCGCATGTTCGCGGCAGTGGCGACCGGTTCCGGGCCCAGAGCGCCACGTTCCCGTTTTCGTCCAGCCTCCTCCAGCGCCTCGAGCCGTTCGCCACGCGTGCGA
>JBGSYJ010000166.1:0-6273 GCA_041750915.1 Thermoanaerobaculia bacterium
GCCTTCTCGGTCACCCTCAGAAACCCGATCTCGAGACTCGATTCCATTCAGTTCCTCACCGTACGGCGGCTGATCAATTTGGAAAGTCGTAAAAGACTAACAGTTTTATGCGCGGAATGGACGCCCCGAAGTCCTCATGAGCTCTTCGCGGCTTCCTTTTCCCTCTCGGCGGTCCCCTGACGTTCCGCTTCGGCTGTCATCGGAGGATTGTAGGCCGCAATCCCTGTGACCGCTTCGCCGATGATCAGGTTGTGAATGTCGTGCGTGCCTTCGTACGTTTTTACCGACTCGAGGTTCAGCATGTGGCGGATCACGGGGTACTCGTCGGAGACCCCGTTGGCGCCGAGGATGTCTCGCGCCATTCTCGCGCACTCGAGAGCGATGTTCACGTTGTTCATTTTGCCCATCGAGATGTGATGGGGCCGGATCTTTCCCTGCTCCTTCAACCTTCCCATCTGAACCGCAAGAAGCTGGGCCTTGGTGATCTCAGTGATCATCCATGCGAGCTTGTTCTGCACCAGCTGGTGCGCAGCGATCGGTTTTCCACCGAACTGGATCCGCTGCTTCGCATATTCGAGTGCCGTGTTGTACACCGCCATCGCTGCTCCGACTGCGCCGAACGCAATGCCGAATCGGGCCTGGCTGAGACAGCTCAACGGGTGCTTGAGCGACGACGTTTCGGGCAGAACGTTCTCGGCAGGAATGCGGCAGTCCTCGAAGAACAACTGCGAGGTGACCGAGGCGCGCAGGGAGAACTTGCCCATGTGATAGGCCGTGGTGAATCCCGGCGTGTCCTTCTCCACGAGAAAGCCTCGGATGCCGTCGCCGGTCTTCGCCCAGACCACCGCGATGTCAGCGATCGATCCGTTTGTGATCCACGACTTCGCCCCGTTGAGCACCCAAGAGTCGCCGTCCCGCCGCGCATGCGTGCGCATTCCGCCGGGGTTCGAGCCGAAGTCGGGTTCGGTGAGGCCGAAACATCCGATCGCCTCGCCGCTTCCGAGAGCGGGAATCCAGCGATCCTTCTGCTCTTTCGAGCCGTACGCGTAGATCGGAAACATGACGAGGCTCGACTGGACCGATACGAACGACCTCAGTCCGGAATCTCCCCGTTCGAGCTCCTGCATGATCAGCCCGTAGGCGACATGTCCAAGACCGGGAAGTCCGTACTCGTCGATCGTCGAACCGAAGAGACCCATCTCGGCCATCCGGGGAACGAGATGAGCCGGAAACTTCTCATGCCTGTTGGCATCCTCGATGATCGGAAGGACCTCCGCATCGACGAAGTCGCGCACAGTCTGCCGCACCATCAGTTCTTCTTCAGTGAAGAGCGAATCTACATCCATGTAATCGACATTTGGAAAATTTGCCACGGAAGACTCCTTTGTGTTGGCCTGAGGGCCGGATGGCGATTCTACTTTAGATAGGGGGCAGGAGACAGTGCGCAGTAGACAGTAGACAGTGGGCCCCCTCCTCGGGGGCGTGGATACGGAACCGGCCTACGAAGGCTTGCGGGCTGTGTAGACGATGTGGGAGTGGGGATAGCCTGTGTCGATCTCGCGGGCTTTGAGGTCAATGAATCCCATGCGGCGCATTCTGGCGAAGATCTCTTCCCGGGTTTCGTAAATGAAGCCGCTCCCCATTGAGATTCCGAGAACGGCGTCCGAGATCTTTTCCTGCAGGCGCGCCCACGACATTTTCCAGCGATGTGAGGCATCCATGTCCTTGAGAATGAAGATCCCGCCGGGGGTGAGACGCTCGAAGGCGCGACGGTAGAGTCCCTCGCGCTCGGCAATAGGAATCCGGTACGTGGCGTCATAGATGGCCACTGCGTCGAAGCTTCCCCTCATGGCGTCGTCGAACGCTGCGACGACCCGAATCCCCGGGCAGCGCAGGGGCAGCAGCGACTTGCGAAGGTCTGGTTCGACGGCGATGACTTCCCGCGCTCCCTGTTCGACTGCCAGCCGAGCGAACGTTCCGTGCCCCGCCCCGATGTCGAGGATCCTTCCGCCGCGGGGAACGAGGTCGAGAGTCCTGAGGAACGGGCAGGTGAAGAATCGGATGAGAATGTGCAGCCGCACGCCGGGAGGATGCCCCCGGAAAGTCTGGTGCAGAATGCGGAGTGCGCGAACGTAGCCTATGGACATTTCTTTTATTATAGGAAGCTCCTATGACTGTGATGAATGACGCCAGAGGAATGCTTCGCTTCTGGTTCCCGCGGGAGATTTTGATCGTTTTCGTCCTGGTCGCGATCGTCTATACACTCTTTCTCCCGAAAAGCTTCTTCGAATTCGACGAGACGCTCTTCGCCAGAGCCGTCGTCGACTATGAGCCGTGGAAACACCATCCCCCTCCTCCGGGCTATCCGGTGTTCATCGCGATCGCCGGGTCGTTGAACTGGCTCATTGACGATCCATTTACAACGCTCGTGGGCCTCAGCCTCGTCTCCTCGGTCCTGGGGCTCCTGTTTCTGGCTCATACGTTCGCGGCGATCACGGGAAGTGTCCCTGCCGGAGCTTTCGGGGCGGCACTCTTCTATCTCTCGCCCGTACTGCTCATCCACGGCACGCTTCCAATTTCGGAGCCTCCTGCACTGGCGCTGGTCTTTCTCGCAATGCTGCTGTTCACTCGGGCTCATTCGTGCCCTGAGTCTTGGTTCGTCCCGCTGGCGTACGGCATCGCCGCCGGAATGGCCGTCGGATGCCGGCCCCAGTTCTCGATCGTCGTCGTGCCGTTCCTTTTCGCCTCGATTCCAGTGCTGTCGAACTGGCGTGCACGAATTGTGGCACTCATGGGGTTTACCGCCGGCTGCCTTCTCTGGCTCGTTCCTTTCATCCTGGTCCTTGGGGGGGTCGAGAAATTCATCGCTTTCGAGCTCGGACAGGCAGCCTACTACGCGAGTCACGATGCCGGAATCTCCCGCGGTGGCTGGACGCTTCCCCGACTTGCCGCCCGTTTCGCGGCCCGGCCATGGGGACCTCTATGGATTGCGGTGCCCGTCGTTCTCATCGCGCTCGCAGGAGCCTGGCGGCTTGCGAAGCGTCGTGCATCGCCTGCGGTTCCAGTCATTTTCGCATCGGGTGCCTACCTCATCTTTGCGATCGCGACCATGGATCCCGCCGACGGCGCCCGTTACGCCATTCCCTCGGTGATCGCCGTCGCGCTCTGCGCAGGAGCTGCGATCGGTAGCGGAGCTAGGAGTCTTCCGGGCTGGACGATCCTCTCTATTTTCGCCGCGTCCTCACTGGCGTATACCTCACCACTGCTGATCGATCGCTCGTCGGGGGATTCCCCTCCTGCTGCGGCGGCTGCGTGGATCAGAGCCAATGTCCCGAAAGACGCTGTGATTCTGTATGAGTTGCCGCTGTGGCCGCAGGCGACCTACTGGCTCTCCGATTTCAAAATCATGAAGATCGACGAGGGCGCTCCGATCCTCGCAGGGAGCAGCGAGGTGCCGGTGTATATCTACGGAAACGGAGGATCCCACATGGATGGGGCGCAGGTATTCTGGTGGGAATTCAACCATGCGTTTCGTAAGGTAACGCGCAATCACTACGGGGTCGTATCCGTGGTCGAAGTTCCAGCATCACAGCGGTACGAGATCATCTCCGGGGTTTACGCGTCGGAGCGCGATCCGGAATACGAATGGCGCTGGGTCGCGCCGCTGGCGGAAATTCAGCTGCCCGACCTCGACGCCGATCGGGTGACTCTTCGCATGGCAATCTCCGGGACGACACCCCAGGAGACGATGCCTGTGCGAATCACGGTCAATGGCAACCCGGTTGGCAGGGTCGAGATCAAGCGAGGCCGGTGGACTTCGGCTGTGGTGCCGCTTTTCGATGGCCCGCAGCAGATCGGCTTTCAGTGCGAAGGCGCATTTGTGCCGGCGGAAGCTTCGGGAGGGAGGGGAGACCCGCGACAACTCTGCTTCCAGCTGTTGGGAGTGAAGCAGGAGTGAGCCCTCCCGGCCGCCCAACCTTCCGCCCGCCCGGTTCTGAGTTCTGGGTTCCCGCCCGACCCTCAACTGGGTAGAGAAATACGACACCTGCATGTGGCAGGGCCCTCCGAGGCCCTGCCTGTTCGGGGCTGTAGAGATGTGCGACACGTGGAGCGGGCACGCGTGCGTCGCGGTCACTCCAGATGTCGTACATCTTCACGATTCGGGAGAGGCAGGGCCTCGGAGGGCCCTGCCACACCGAGGGTGGGCGGGAACTCACAACTCAGAACCGTGCGGGTTGGGCGGGCGGGCACAACTCAGAACCGGTCGCGTGGCGGTTGGGCGGGTGGGGATGGGTCCCCTTTGAGCACCCTCTTCAGCCGGCGCGCCAGCAGCGCGAGCAAAACGATGAGCACCCCTGCGATCAGGGTCCGAAAGAACGCGCCCTTCACACTCACGGTCGCCGTCGCGACGGAGTCGACCAGGTACGTGAAGATGAAGACCGAAGGAATGGAGCCGAGGAACGTTGCCGCGATGTAGTCGCGGAACCGGAGTCTCGCGAGACCCGCCATGTAGTTGAGCAGGGGAGAGGGAATCAGCGGTACGAATCGCAGAACGAGCAGGAGAAAGAAACCTTCTTTTCTCAGACGTTCGTACAGCGTCGTGCGCGTGGCCGGAATCTTTGCTTCGATCCACGACCCGAGGGTCGATCGGGCAAGAAGAAACGGGATGATCGACGAGAGTGTGAAGACGACCAGCTCGATCAGTCCACCGAGTGCCCAGCCCCACATGAGCGCCGCCGCAACCGAAAGCGGAACGGAGGGGATCATCAGCACGGCGAACAGGGCATAGAGGCCAAAAAAAGCGAGGGGGACCCACCAGAGATGTCCGGCCGAGCGAAGCCAGACGGATGCTTCTTCGGGTGTGAAACCGCGGACATCGAGAATCCACCATCCCAGACCGATTGTCAGCAGGACGGCCAGTGCGCCTGCAAGGTACGGCCATCGGCTGGTGCTCGCGGGGAGCGGCTCGTCAGACATCGGGGTAAGAGTACAGCGGATGCGCGGCCTCAGGCAGGCGCATTGTTCCTGAGTTCGGCTTCTGTCTCCTTGCTATCATCTCGACATGACCTCCCGGCCCTCCGTCTCCGTTGTTCTTCCGGTTTACAACGAAGAGGAGAACATCGAGCACGCGATTGCGCTCACGCTCGCCGCGCTGGAGTCCTTCGCGCGAGACTATGAGCTCATCGTGGTAGACGATGCATCGACCGACGGCTCGGTCGAGGTCGTTTCGCGTCTGGCTGCCGCAGACAGCCGGATACGCATGATCCGTCACTCGGAGAACCTGAAGCTTGGACGCAGTCTGAAGACCGGTTTCGAGTCGTCCCGCATGGAGCTGGTTCTGTACATGGACGCTGATCTTCCCGTTGATCCCAATGCACTGGGAGCTGCAATCCGCGCGATGGAGGTAACGCGCGCAGACGTGATCGCCGGATACCGCATCGACCGGACGACCGAAGGGTTCAAGCGGTCAGTCTATTCATGGGGCTACAACCAGCTGATCAGTGTTTTGTTCGGGTGGCCGTACCGCGACATCAACTTCGCCTTCAAGCTCGTTCGACGTGAGGTGCTCGACGCGATTGAGCTCAAGTCCGATGGTTCACTCATCGATGCGGAGCTGATCGTGAAGGCGAAGAACCTCGGCTTCGCGGTCCAGCAGCTGGGACTCGATTACTATCCGCGCGTTCGCGGGCGCTCGACGTTGTCTTCGCCGGCCGTCATCTTCAAGATTCTGCGCGAGCTGGTCACTCTCTACTCCGATATGCGGCACCCGAAACGGAAAGCTTCGCGGACTGCGGCGGTGAGCGGTGTCGAGACTCGAGGACCCGCCGGCACTTGAGACCGCGCATGATCGTCACGGCCGACGACGTCGGCCTGCATGAGGGAATGAATGCGGGCGCGGTGACGGCGCATCAGGATGGAATCGTCACGGCCTGCAGCGTCGTGGCGAACGGCCGCGCACTGATGCATGCGATCGAGTTGTTGAAAGATTGTCCACGTATGAGCGTCGGGGCTCATCTCACGCTCGTCGAGGAAAAGCCGCTGACGCCTGCAACAGAAGTGCGTTCGCTCGTCGGACGTGACGACCGGTTCCACTCCGACTTCCGCGGATTCGCAGCGCGGTACGCTCTCGGACGAATCCGGATCTCCGAGGTCGAGCGTGAACTTCGTGCTCAGCTCGATCTACTGACCGGATCCGGCCTTCGGTTGACTCACCTCAATGGACATCAGCATCTTCATGTTCTTCCTCGGATATTCGATCTCGTTCTGCGTCTC
>JBGSYJ010000167.1:0-9176 GCA_041750915.1 Thermoanaerobaculia bacterium
AGGCAGCGTAAAGCGGATAGAGCGGCATCAGGTAGCGGGACGACGGGTCGTACATCAGGAACCAGACCACCAGAGGCGGGAGCACCGCGACGAGAAAGAGAACGAAGTGGCGGAAGCTCCAGCCGAAGACGCCGGCGAGCAGCATCAGCGCGACCACCCCGCCGTAGCCGTTACCGAACGCCTCGAAACGGCTCGACTCGAACGTGAGTGCCCATGGCAATCGCAACATTGCGTTCATGCCTCGAGCGGGTCTGGAGTTCTCTTCCGTGATCGCGGTACTGGTCGAGTGATCGAGGGTCGGTGAGACGAGGTAGTATCCGCCGGTGATGCGGCTGACGAGACTCGGCCCATCTGCTGCGAGTGGTGCGAGGAAGAACCCGGAATGGGTGTGGCTCCAAATCAACCACGGACCGAGCGTCAGAGCGGCGCCCAGGACGAACCCGCCGATCTCGCGAGCATGCTTGCGCTCCCTGGCGCTACTGCCCGGGATGAATGCCCCATACGTCTTACCACCTGGCTTCGTGGAACGCGGGACATCGGAATGTCCCGCTACTTCCCGAGCGGTTCTCCCACGCTTCACCAGGAGAATGAGAAGCGCCGGAGCTGCAAAGATGGCGAAGATCTTCGTTGCAATGGCGCCGCCGAAAAACAGCCCCGCCATGACGGCACGAGCGCGACGCTCGCGATCCAGCAGCGCGACCGCCGCGCTCGTGACCAGCAGACCGCACACCCAGTCTACATAGGTGGCCCGCAACTGATACATGCCGAACGGATATGCGGCAATCGCCAGAAGCAGAATCGGGAGGCGTACCGGACGACCCAGCTGTTGCGCAAGAAGCACGATCGCTCCGAAGGTCGCTACTCCGGCGAAGAAGTGAAGGATGCGCATCGGCCGTTCCCCGCCGAAGAAGTACCCGATCGAGAGGTACGCCTCATGATTCCGCCAGAAGAGTGTCTGGGGCAGAAGATCCGGCATCATCTCGACCCGGTTCCGAATCACGATGTCCCGTATCTCAGGCAGGTGATACATGAGTGCGTCCCACGACACGTCAGGCGTGAGGGCGATCACCCATACGGCGAGTAACGACGAAATGACGAAGGTGAGAGTGAACGAGTCGAGCCATGAAAGGCGCTCGGGAAAATGAAGTTTCGATTCCCGGCTCAGTTCGCGGATGCGCCGGAACCGCACAGCCAGAATGACGATCGCGGCCGCGATGAGTGACCACCGCCCCAGAGCCCGAAGCTCTCCCATCACCAGAACGAAAAGGCCTCCCGCGACCAGTCCGGAGGCGAAGAGCGGGACGATGTCGTTGCCCCGGGCCTCTTCGCCGCTCACGACACGGAAGACGGCATCGCCGAGCAGCAGCGTGACGAGAAGGATCAACAGCGCAACCGGCAGCGCCACGAAGTTGCCCGAAGGAATCGTCAGGAGCGTGGCAGTCAGGGTGCAGAGGATTGCGACCGCTCGCGGCGCCACTCGCAGAGCTGCAGCGAAGCCGGCAAAGAGCAGCGCACCTGCTGCGAGCGCGAACGCTGTGACGCCCGGGCCATGCAACAGATTCACCTTCTGAAGGTAGTCCGCCGACAGGGGAGCTGTTCTGACAAGGATCAGTCCTGCCCAAACGCAGACGACGATGCTGCTGATGCGCGCGACTCGGGCTGACGGTTCCGCGTTGGCCGGAGGCGCTACGGCGGGCACTGTCATTCGTCCACCTCGCAATCGACTCTTCGATAGCAGTTTCGAAGAGCTGGACGTATCACGCCCAGTCCTTGCTGACGATTCTGCGCGCCTGCCGCATCTGCTGGCGGGCTGCGAGGTAGAGGCGGGCCGAAGGCGACGAAAGCCGTTCGATCAGCCGCGTGGTGAGGTAGTAGGCATCGATTCTGGGCAGGGCGAACAGGTCCGAGCGCTCGGAAGCGAGCCCCAGGCCCGTTCCCACGGCGGCACGAAATGTAGATCGAACCATCGCCCTGGCGTCCTTGTCGAACGCGCCATAGGGATACGCAAATGTTTCGCACGGTCGTCCGAGGTTTGCCTCGATGGACTGCCGGCAGCCTCGGACTTCTGTTTCGAGCTCGTCGCGGGACAACGAACGGAGCACGCGATGATTCTCTGTGTGCGCCCCGATCTCCCAGCCCTCCATAGACAGCTGTGCAAGCTCCTCCCATGAGAGAAGATTTTCGCGGGGCACGTCCGGAGGTTGACCCGGCCAGTCATTCGTTTTCCCGCAATAGCCGGAAACCGCAAAGACCGTGGCGGTGAACCCGAGAGCTCGGAGAGAGGGGAGGGCGACGCTCGCGACGCTCGAGTAGGCATCATCAAAAGTGATCGCGACGAGACGCTCATCGCTGTTCTTCATGAGGGCGTCGACCGCCGCGGAAAGTGTCACGCTTCGATAGTTCATCCTGACGAGTGCAGCGAGTTGTTCGTCCAGCAGCTCCGGCGGAGTCCAGAGCGGGGAGGCTTCATGGCCGATCGCGTGGTAGCTGAGGATCGGAATCATTGTCCGGGTCATGCTACTTCAACGCCTTCACGCGGTAAACGGAAGGGGCCATTCGGAGCGCAGAGGTCTCTATGGCTCAACTCTTGGGCCCAACGTGTCATCCTGAGCGCAGCGAAGGATCCCCTCGAGACTTGCGATGCGGCCAGTAGGCAGGGGATCCTTCGCTGCGCTCAGGATGACACTTGGCCATAGTGAGCTCATCGGGCGGCCCTACCCTTCGCTGCGCGCGCCGCTTCTATGATGTCGTAGTAGTGCTCGAGGTGGCTGGCTTCCGTGTAGTTCTGCTGAAGGTTGCGATAGCCGGACTCTCCGATCTCTTTTCGCCTGCGCGGATCGGCGAGCAGCAGGTCGAAGAGCTCCGGGAGCTCCGAATCGCTTTCGAACAGCAGACCGCCGCCGCCCGCGACGACTTCCGTGAGCGCACCGGTGTTCCGCGCGATCACAGGGGTTCTGGTTCCGAAGGCTTCGAGTGCGACGAGGCCGAAGGTCTCGTAGCAGAATGAAGGGACGACTACTGCGACGGCGCCTGCGTAAAGTGCGCGAAGCTCGTCAGGCCCAAGCCAGCCGGCGAAACGGACGTGATCGAGACCCTCTGCTCCGCGACGAAGCTGATCACCGAGCGTACCCGTTCCTGCGATCACGAGATCGGCGCGCGAGTAACTTCGAAAGACCTCGAGCAGGTTCTCGACTCCCTTGAGCCTTTCGAGACGTCCGATGTAGAGAAAGTATGGACGACCGTCCCTGCCCGGCGTGGCCGGAGCATCGGACTTTGTGTGCGCATCCGGCGCGAAGAGCGGCAGGACATGAATGTCGGACGGAAATCCGAGCTCGATGTGCTTCCTGCGTGAGAACTCGCTTCCTGTCAGAAACATGTCGATGTGCCGTGCGCCCCTCCGGATCGCCGATCCGAAACGCCAGAGCTGAGGTGGACGCCCGCCTTTGAGTGTACATCGGAGGCAGGAGCGTTCGACGCAGGCCTCGCGATCGAACTTCCAGAGGACGTGCATCTCACAGACGAACCAGAAATCATGCAGCGTCACGAGCTTGATGGCTCTGCCGCGGCTCAGGACCCCGGGGCCTCCCATGAGAGAGATGTTGTGAAAGTGAATGACGTCGAAGTTCGAATCGAGAACTCGATCGATTGCGCGTCGCTTCGCAACGGGTCGTCCGAGCTGGTGCGCAGTCAACAGGTCGAGCCTTCCGGGCTTCCCGAAGCGGAGGGGATGTGTTCTTACCGAAGTGTTCTCGAGGACCGGCTGCTTCTGTCCGCCAAGAGCTTCGAACGCATCCACGTCGTGAATGACTTCGACCTGATGACCATCCCGAGCCAGTGCGTGGGCGAGACGCTGCACGTACACGCCGTCCCCGCCGAAGTTGTATGGCGGGTAGAAGGTCGTCACCATGCAGATCCGAAGCGGTTTCATCGACGCCCCGCTTCATGCAGCAGTTCCTGCAACTGACGCGCGGATGCCCCCCACGACAGTCTGGCGACCCGCTCCTGTGCTATCAGACCCATTGCAGACTGTGCGTCGCTGTCCTCGACGATCTTCCTGATCGCCTCCCGGAGCTCTTCGGGATTGAACGGATCGATCCAGATCCCACCGTCGCCAAGAAGTTCCGGTAGGGGACTGTTCCGAGTTGCGATCACGGGCGTTCCGCAGGCTGCCGATTCGACAGCAGGAAGCCCGAAGCCTTCCGCGAACGACGGCAGCACGAGCGCCAACGCGGCGTTAAGCAGATGAACGAGATCGATGTCAGGCACTCGGCCTGCGAAGATCACGTCATCCTGCATGCCGAGCGATGCGATGCGTGCGCGAAGCAGTGTCAGTCCGGGAGTGAAACGCTCGGTGTCCAGCTCGCCGACAATCAACAGCTTTGTGGACTCGCTTCTCGCGCCCCGGTCGGCGGCCATCGACTCCACGAGAGCGGGCAGATTCTTGTGCGGGTTGATGCCACCGACGTAGATCAGAAAATCTCCGTTCGTTACGGCATGACGCGCAAGAACGGTCCGGTCGATCTCGTCAGGCTGAAGTTTTCGAAACACCGGTTCCGGCGCTTCGTCGATGACTTTGATGCGCTCCGGCGCGTGCCCGAACACGCGGACGATCGCGCGCCGCGCATGCTCGGAGACGGTCATGATCACGTCGGCCTGATGGCGCGCAAGAGTCGATTTCCAGTTCCAGAATCGTCCGCCCTCACCGTTGGGGAAGATCGCCTCCGGAAAATCCTCGGCGATCGTGTCATGCACGCCGACGACGATCGGACAGCGGTTCAGGACCGGAAACCACGTATAGACGGTGGGAAAGAAGAAGAGGTCGAGTTTCTCGCGAGAGACCGCATGAGTCATGCGAAAGACGTCCGGAAGTGAGCGGCGACCGGAGTGCGAAGCGGCTGACGACGGTGAGGCGGAAGTTCGAACGACGACGTGTCGGGCCTCATGTGGGAACTCGGAAGGCTCATAGCTCGCGGCGTCTACGAACAGCGAGTACTCATGCTCGCGATCGACCCGCACGAGCTCGCGAACTACGCCACGCGTGAACCGGCCGTATCCCCGGCGATTGGACCAGCTTGTGACATCGATCCCGATCCGCAGAGCTCGGCCCCCCTTACTGTGAGTATCGCATTCGAAGTGGTCTGACGCCGCCCATCCGTGACAAATTGCGACCCCTGAGTTCCTTTCCCCTCTCCCGGCGGAAGAGGGGAAAAGGGCATAGGCACTAACTTTGACGATGAACCGGCCAGGAGACCGAATGTTGAATGTTGAATTGGGCCCCCGGTCTTCATTCAACATTCAAAATTCACAATTTCAACATTCAACATTTCTTTTTTTGGCAGACTACGATCTACAGTTAGTGCCTATGGGGGAAAGGGGTGAGGGAACCTGTTAGATCCTCGCCGGAAACATCGCGCGGAAGTCTCACACCTTCCCAGGCCCTGGCTTGACGAGCAGTAGCGATGTACGACACCTGGAGCCCGCACCATCCAAGCCCGATGCTCCAGTCGTCCGTGCCTCCTCGCAATCCGGAAGAGGCAGGGCCTGGGAAGGCCCTGCCACATGCAACGGAACGAGGATCCCGAATCATTGCACTCGGGCATCCTTCGTGATCGGATCTCGAAGGATGACTTCCCATCCGGGACCGAAGCGCTTCAGCAAGGAACCGAAGACCGGCAGGGCCTTCGCCTTCCGGTAGAGGCGAACCTGCATCCGCGTCGAGGCCGGGAATGCGGCGAGTGCCAGCTCATCGACATCCGGCAGGTAGTAGTCGCGCGTTCGGAAAGATCGTCTCGCGAGGCCGTCGAGCTCACGGAGAGAAAGCTCTCGGATCCGCCACTGGGTGCTGCGCCTCCACCCGACATACGCCGCCTGCCAGCGCCGAGGCAGGAACCCGACGAATCGGAGATACGCGTAGGGATCCGCAGCGAGTGAATGACGATTGACGGTGCTGACCAGGTGAGCTCCATCGCTCTTCAGTATCCTCGCGGCTTGAGCGATCTGCGATTCTGCCTCGCTAGCAAACTCCAGAGTGCTGATAGACGTTACGCGGTCGAACGCCTCGTCCCGGAACGGAAGCGACTCCGCGCACGCGCAGACCAGTGCCGGCCCTTCCTTTCCGGCATCCATGAATCTGCGGCGGCTCACCTGAAGCCAGCGCATCGCGATGTCGACGCCGGCAACCTGAAATCCACGACGCGCCGCCGCGAGAAGCAACCCGCCCGTTCCCGACCCCACGTCCAGCAGAGACCCGTTTTCGTTCGCCGGGAGTCGGTTCAGAAAGTCCTCGCTTCTGTGTTCGGAGAGCATGGCGCTGCGGATGTACAGCTTTCTTAGCTCGGGCGGCGTGACGTCGCTGACACTCCAGTACCGCTCGAGCAGAGTTTCTAATGTATGAGAGTCGAGCAGCGACGCCACCATCTCCGCCTTCGCAGCATCGTCTTCGAAGGCCAGGTACGGATCAGGAAAGAGACGGAAGTCGGGGATCCCCAGCAACACCGGAAAGTCGTGAGCGCAGGAATCGCAGCGATATGCATCGGAGGCGACGCTCAATTCCCCGCGGCAGGAGGGACAGACGAAGTCGAGCTGCCGGACGGCCGGAAGAACTCCGTTGGGGTGAGACACGGTCACGCTTTGTCGGGCTGTTTCCAGACGCGCGCGCCTACGGCAGCTTTTGCAAGCTGTACCGGCTGAAAAACGATACTCGGCCAGAGGAACACTTCGTTCGTGCAGAAGCACTCCCGCGCGCGAATCCGGCCCCGGAGGGCGTTCGCTTCCTCTGAATCCCATATCTCGAAGAACGTCCTGTCGCGAAGGTTTCCCAGCGGCGGATGATTCTCGCAGAGCGCTACGTCCCCGTTCGCATGGATCACTCCAGTCATTACGCCGGCAGTGCATGGAACGAACTGCGATTCACTGTCGATGGTCTTCCGCTTCGCCCACTGAAGCATCGGCTCGACGACCGAACCGAAACGCCCTTTCTCGCGATCACGCCACAAAGAGGCAACATGACGGTAGAGCTCACCGTATCTGTCCAGAGCCGGCCCCTGGAGCGATGCATTTTTTCGATCGCCCCGTATGACCGCCAGGTTGTGGTGATCCATCGCCGGACAACGCTCGTACAGATAGCCGGTCAGCTCGTGAATCTCCTCGAGGTTCTCATGCGTGGCCGTGCTGATCGCGTGAATGCGCAGCCGGGGATCTTCCTTCTGCAGCTCAGCCAGCAGGTCGTAGGTCTCCATCGCTTTTTCGAACGACCGCTCGTTGCCCCGGAAGCGATTGTGATAATCGGCGGTGCCATCGAGAGAGAGCTCACAGACGAAGAACTGAAGCTCTTTCGACTCGAGCACCTTTCGAAGCTGCTTTCCTGTCTTTTCCGTGTAGTAACCGTTTGTCGGGACGTAGATCTGCTTCGCCTTGTTGTTCCGGATGAAGAGCTCGCAGATCTCCGCAAAATCGGGCCTGATGAACGGCTCGCCGCCCGACAGGTTCAGGTTCTCGAACTCGCCGAGCTCGAGGGAAAGGCGCTCGAACTCGTCGAATGTGAGATCGTCCCGCTTATTCATGTTCCGCCAGTAGAAGCAATGCTCACAGGTGAGATTGCAGATCGAATTGATGAACACGATCAGGAACGGCGGGGTCTGCCTGGGCGTGTGATGAAGCGCGCGCGCAGTCAGCCGGGCATGACGGACTGCTCTGTCGAGGACGGACATTCTATTTCCACCGGGCTGCGCTGTCCCCGCCACCGGCGATCGCGCCGAGGAGCTCTCCCGACGTCCAGCTTGCGGAGATCAGAAGAAAGTGGGGAAGACAGGCAAGCCATTCTGCGCGATGCCGCCCTTTTCTCCAAATCAGGAGAGAGGTGCGAACGGGAAAGATGATCATGAGCAGAGGCGTCGACAGGGCATAGGCGAGACGGGTTACCACGTTCCGGCCCGCCAGCCGCAGCGCGGCGTAGTTTCGTCCAGCATTCCGCATCACGAAGCGAGCCCGGGCCATCCCGAATTTTCCGGCATGGAAGACAACCGCGTCGGAGCTCGGCTCGAGCATGACGCCCCGGGCCCTCAAGTGACCTCCGATCACCACTTCGTACAGTCCCTCATCCAGAAGGTCGGAAGTGAGAAGCTCACGATGGAACGCGGCATTCGCTCCACTGAACGACTCGATTCCGCCGGCACCGAGGGGACGCATGTAGCGCCCGTAATCGAAGAAGTACATTGCACGGTCTAACGCGGCAGCGGGCTCCAGGATTTCGATCGCACCACAGACGGCCCGGCTTCCTTTCTCGAAGCTCTCCGCTATCGCCCGGGCCCAGGCCGGACCGAATACGAAGTGATCCTCGGTGAAGCCGATGATTCCCCCACGCGCCACTGCGGCGCCGCGTGCGCGAAGTGATGGCACATTGGTCGACGAGTCCAGGCGAAGCCATGAAACATCGGGGAACAAGAGCTCGAGCGGCGCAATCTCCTCAGGTGGCAGATTCGTCGATACGATTGCCTCGTCGTCGGGCGTCAGCTGCGGCATCAGAGAGGTCAAACACGCTCGAACAGATTCCCCCGAGTTGAAGGCCGCGATGACGACGGAAAGTCTCACGGGCTTTCCGATCCAAGGATCCTGTCCCGGGCAAGCGAGACGTTCAGAAAGGAGCCATATGCGATGGGTAGGGGTCCGCCCTGCCCGATGGACTCGTAAAAAGCCCGTATGAGATCGAGGAGGCCGGGGTAAGCGGGTTCACGCCGGAGAGCTCGCATTCCGAGATTCCACGCGGCGGCAGAAAAACGTTTCGAAGATTCCGTGAACGGAGCGCGGACTTTCCGTCCACGCGAGACGTTCCCGGGAATCAGCACCCTGAATCCGTGAAAAAGATCGATGAGCACCGTCGCCGCGGTGCCCGTGAGCTGCATGACGGCTTTCGTCGGACGCGCGTGCGCGCTGATGCTTACCGAAACTGCGACATTGCCGTGACTTCCCCGCGCGCGCAATTCACCCGCGCGGCGCGATTCGACGACCCATCCATCCAGAGGCAGCACTCCGAATAGCTCGAGCAGGGACAACGGATGCGGCAGCACTTCTCCCATGAGCATGCGCAATCCGTGTTCTTCACGGCCCTCTCCCCCGGCGGTGTGGAGAATCACCTCGACCTCGAGAAGTTCGCCGAGTCGTTCCAGCTCGGACCTGGC
>JBGSYJ010000168.1:0-5393 GCA_041750915.1 Thermoanaerobaculia bacterium
CGACGTTTCGCTTATTCGCGAGTTGCTGCTCAACGAGCCTGTCGTCTGGGAGCGCCGCCATGAGATCGGCTCCGCAGTCACATCGGAGAATCGCGGCGTGCAGATGACGGTCGCGAGGGCGCTTGTCGCCAGCGCGCTCGCCAAAGCACGCTCAGACGATGCTGCAGGGTGGGAAGAGCTGCGCGCCGTCTGGAATCTGTCCCGCTCGCTGGACGGGCATACTCAGGTAATGGAGCAGACGGCCGCGCTGTCTATGGTCCGGATGATCAACGCGATCGCGTGGAAAATGCCGCTGCCGGCACCGGCGTGGCTCGTCGAGTTCCAGCAGCACGACTCGCTTCGTCCCCTGCTCGAAGCGTTTCAAGATCAGACCGCTTCATATTGGCAGAGTGGAGCTCAACTGTTTCCGACGAAGTCGCTCGCGGACTCGGTCGAACACGACCGCCTGATCGCGGAAGAGCTGTTCAACACCACCACGTGCGACGTGAACATTCGCATGAACCAGCTGGGAACGGACCTGACGTCCGTCTGGCGGCGCGCGTTCCGATACCGCGCAGAACGGGAAGCGACGTCGAACGCGTTGCTTGTTCGGATGGGATCGCCGATCGAAACCGCGTCACGCTGCAGCGACGGCGAGTGGACGTTCGATGGGACCACGCTCCGTTTCAATCGGGAGATTCCCACCGCCGCGCCGGACACGCCGATGCCGCTGGTGCTGCAGATCGATCCGCCTTAATCCGCTTCAGGCGCGAAAATTGCTGAGCCCGTCTGTTGAGTGCCACTCCACCCCGTCCGTCCGGCACGCTCAGTCCGGAGGACCCATCGATGGCAAAAGTACAAGCAAGCGCACCAAAGCAGATCACCTGGATCATCTGTCTCATACTCTTCATCGTCGCCCTCCTGTCACACTTTGCCGTCGTTCAACTCGGCTCCGGTATTGGCGACTGGGCGTGGATCATCGGATTCGGGCTGCTCCTCCTCGCAAACCAGATCAAGGATCTGTAGGCGAGCGCTGGCCGATCCACAGCCGATTCCCATCGGGATCATCGAGTCGGAACTCCGTCATGCCGTAGAAAGTCACTTCTAAATCCGGGACGTCGACACCGCGGCCGCGTACCTGCATGTGGTATTCCGCAATGTCGTCCGGGTAGAGGTACAGAACCGAGTCGCGGGGAGCTGCCGGATGTAGGTTGATCGATTGATCCACCATCAGGCGGCACTCTCCGAACCGGAGCATCGCCCACCTCCAGTCGTCGTTCCGCTCTTCGACCGTGAATCCCAGCTTCTGATAGAAATCGACACTCGCCGGCAGGTTCTTCACCGGCAGCATCGGGATCAGGCGATTCATCTTCATCAGGTACTCCAGAGCGTCATGTCAGCTTGCCGTGAGGTCTCCGTCGGTTGAACCGCAGACCCGGTTGGCGTGAGTGCCATCGATTTGACCGAGTACCGCACGAGCTCATGAACACTTCCAGGTTCAATCGTCATGCACTCACTATACGGCCGGCGATGGCCGACTCAATGGTTTCAATCGAGGGCCGTGAGCGAGAACGTGTCATCCTGAGCGCACACGCCGTCTTCGCGATAAGGTACGAGCTCGAAAACGTCTGATGGGAGGATCGAACATGAATCAATGGTTCGTAGCAATCGATGGACAACAGCAGGGACCGTGGCAGACCGATGAAGTGATTGGTCGCATCCGCGGAGGACAGATTCCGCGCACAGCGCACGTCTACGCTCAGGGCGGAGCCGGCTGGGAGCCTGTCACCTCCCGCAGTGAGTTCTCTTCGGCATTCGCAAGCGCACCGCCGCCGCCACCGACGATGCCGGGCACGGGAGCGGATGAAATCGACTACGAGATTTTCGGCGAAGAGATGCAGTTCGTGGAGATCACGCTCGACCCTCGCGAGGCGTGCATCGCAGAAGCTGGCGCGTTCATGTACATGGATCCGGGGATCGAGATGGAGACGATTTTCGGCGACGGTTCCGGAAAGGGCGGCGGAGGACTCATGGGCATGCTCATGTCGGCCGGCAAGCGGGTGCTGACCGGAGAGTCGCTGTTCATGACGGTGTTCGGCAACAAAGGCGGCACGCGACAGAAGGTGGCGTTCGCATCTCCCTATCCGGGGAAGATCATTCCGTTTGATCTGCGCCAGCTGGGAGGAACGATGATCTGCCAGAAGGATGCGTTCCTCTGCGCCGCCAAAGGCATCTCGGTCGGCATCGCCTTTCAGCGGAAGCTCGGCGCCGGCTTCTTCGGCGGCGAGGGGTTCATCCTGCAGAAACTCGAAGGTGACGGTATCGCGTTCGCGCATGCAGGCGGAATGATTATCGAGCGCGATCTCGCCGCAGGCGAGACGCTCCGCCTCGACACCGGATGTCTCGTGGCCCTCCAGCCTCAGGTCAGCTACGACATTCAGTTCGTCGGCGGCGTGAAGACAGCTCTGTTCGGCGGCGAAGGTCTCTTCTTCGCAACCCTGCGAGGGCCCGGCAAGGTCTGGCTTCAGTCGCTTCCCTTCAGTCGTTTCGCAAGCCGCGTCTTCTCTGCAATGCCCGGCAACCCCAAGGGTCAACGCAAAGGCGAGGGCTCAATCCTCGGTCCGCTCGGCGATCTGCTCGGAGGAGATTGATCAGCACGAGCGAGAGCGGGCGGCCGTCGTCGTGCTCTCCCTCTCCCCGCGAAGTCGGGGAGAGGGTGGCGCGCGAAATTCGCGCAGACGTTGGGGGCTTACGAAATCCTCGCGCGCCGGGAGAGGGGCTTTGAGGGCTTGCCGCTTCTCCTGCCGGTCGTCTACATTTGAATTGCCTGCGCGACCCCTCTCCCCTGCCCCTCTCCCCGTTCACACGGGGAGAGGGGAATCCGACCTGCGGGTGCCGCCCAACCCTCAACTTCGAACGAAGAACACCACCACGTATACCATCACGTTCCACACCGTGATGCTGACGGCCGCGGTGAGCTCGAGTCGCCGCGGCATCCCGCCCGGGTATACAAGCGGTGCGATGTAGTGCTGGATGAAGCCACCCTCGTAGCCTTCGACAGACGCGCGACGGCGGAGCGCCTGCTCGAGCGGAGTGAGCGGACAGGTCCATCCCGCGAGATTCACGACGGCCGACCAGATGACAGCCGGCGCGTGCAGCCACAACCACCGGATGTCGATGATCCCCAGAAATCCTCCGAGGACTGCGAACAGCACGAAGGCGAAATGAGCGGCAAGCACCATCTCCGGTGCAAGACGTCTGATCATTCGCTGCCTCGCTTCACGCGCCTCGCATCAGCCGTCTGATCTCCGGCGGGGGTGTCTCACTCATCATCGGCAATTTGACGACGTCGTCAGCCCGGCACCATCCGCGCCGCTATCAGGGTGACGTTGTCGCCTCCACCTCCGGCCAGCGCAGCCTCCACCAGTTCGCGACAGGCCGACTCCGCATCACCGGCGCCCACGAGCACCTCTGTGATTCTTTCGTCGGATACGAACTTGGTGAGTCCGTCGGTGCAGAGCAGCAGGGTGTCGCCCGGCTGGAGATCCACGAGCCCGACCGAAGGCTTCATCTCGGGCGCGCCCAGCGCGCTGGCCAGCGCGCCGGCGATCGGCATCTTGCGCGCCTGCTCTTCGGTCCAGACACCGCGAGCCATCAGGAACTCGCCGGTAGTCTGGTCCTGAGTGAGCTGCCTCAGGCGGCCGTTTCTGAGGAAGAACGCGCGACTGTCACCAACGTGGACTACGTACGCCCGCGGCCACATCAGCATGACCATCGTGAGGGTCGTTGCCGGGCCCTGCCCTCCGGCCCCGCTGTCGCCGAGCTCCTCGAAGATGCGCCGGTGCGCCTCGTGAACCGCGCCCTCCAGCTGTTCCAGAAATTGGTGCTCCCCGTCCGGATCGACGCCGCTGAAGCAGCTCACGGCCCGGCCGATGTACTGCACCAGGGAGGTGATGGCCGTCTTACTGGCAAGCTCGCCCCCTCGATGCCCGCCAACGCCGTCCGCGACGACGAACAGCCATCCTTCCTGTCCGCTGAGTTCCTGAAATACCGTGGCATCCTGCACACTCGTCTGCCGGAGCTCCGCCGCCTTCGACAGAGTCATGATGACAAACTGATCTTCGTTAGTCTTGCGGCGCAGACCGATGTCCGTCTGCCCGAACGCATCGACCCTCACGGTTGTCGTCGTCATGACTGCGCCCGCTTCGGTGCCTGCGCTGCCCGGGCAAGCCGCAGGAAGGCCTCCTCGACACCAGCGCCGGTCTTGGCACTGGTGCGCACGATCTCCCACTCCGCTGCAAGCGCGCTCTCATAATCCGGCGTGAGCATCCACGAGTCAACGAGGTCGCTCTTGTTGAGCGCAAGCACGGTTGGAACATCGCCCGCAGCATCGCGGGCGAGAGCTCGCAGCTCGGAGAGCTGGTCACACGTTTCTTTCCGCGTGCCATCCGCCACATAGAGCACGGCATGGGAGCCGCGAAGATAGCTCACCGTGATGTCCTCGTGCTTGTCGCGCCCAGCCAGATCCCAGAGCACGAGCGTCATCGGGATGCCGTCCAGCTCCAGCGACTTGCGGTCGATCTTAACGCCGACAGTCGAGAGATAGCGTTCCGAGAACAGCGAGTGAACGAATCGCTGCACCAGGCTCGACTTGCCGGTACCAAATACCCCGACCATACATACCTTCTTCTGGATCATCGCGACGTTTCCTTCTCAGTCTCCAGGGCAATCCTCACTTCGAACGATACGCTGCGATTGATGCGGGCACGCTCCGTAGGATCGCTGCCGGGAAGTGGCTGGGTCATACCGAGCGCGGTCACGATGGTTCTGCGGCGCGGCACGCCCTCCGACGCGAGCGCGCGGAGCACCGCCTCGGCTCGGTCCCGGCTCAACGCCGCATTGGCAGCGTCGGTCCCCGTCGGGTCCGTGCGGCCGATCAGTTCGAGTGTGGCGTGGGTCCCGAGCGCGGCTGCGCCAGCCTCGAGCCGACCGAATTTTTCGCCCACACTGCTAAGAGAGCTCAGGCCCGCCGGACCGATCGCCGATGAGCCGACTTCGAACAGCACACGGTCGGCCTCGATCTCGCGCACCAGCTCGGAAAGAGCCGCCGGGATTTCCGGCGTCACACCGCTCAGGTCGAGAGCCGTCACGCCGGGCAGCATCGTGGCAAGCCGTTCCACCGATGCCACCCAGTCGAGCGGAGCGGGTCCGGCCGCACGGAGAGTCTCCCCTGAGAGAGACAGCTCTACACCGGCCGGTGGTGTCAGACTCCGCCGTGCCCGCGCGAGCACCAACTCGGGCCGGAGTGAGAGATACGGTTCCCAACTCTGCTCGACACGGCTGGAGTCCACGTCAACTCCTGCGAGCAGCACTGCGGGATCGGGCGCGAGCGGGTCGCGAAGCCCGGCGAGGCG
>JBGSYJ010000169.1:0-2026 GCA_041750915.1 Thermoanaerobaculia bacterium
GATCTCCGCACCACCCACCATGATGTTGATGCGGGGATCAAACAGGTCCTGTCGCGTCACAGCTGGAAGACCTCCGCCTGTGGCAATACGTGACGCTTCCTCAGGCATGATCTGCATGAGACCAACCGCTCCCGCGTTCGAGACCACGTTGGGATTGAACGCGCTCTCCTGCCTGGTGATTGCCGTAATCAGGTTCGGTTCGATCGACGAGTGTCGCGCCGAAGCCTGAATGTGCTCCCAGAATGGTCGGGGGTAGAGAATCTGCCAGAAGCGGGCCGGGACGTTGGTTCCTCCGTGCCGGATGATGTCGCGGAAGCTCCTCTGAAGAATCTGATTCGCTCGCAGCGGCTCGCCGATCTTGGCATACAGATCTGCCATGCGCCACGCGAGAAGGGGATCGGCGGAGCTCTGGCTGGTCAACCGCTGCATCTCGCGCGCTGCTTCGGTGTCGAGCCCGATCTCGATGAGCTCGCGGACCGTCGCGAGTCGCGGATCCGGCGGGGCAGCCTCCACGGCCGGAAAGACGTAGCGTGGATTCGAAATCGAGGTCGGAAGGCTCGTGTCTCCCAGGATCTCTCGCGCGCGGTAGCTGTAATACGTATAGGGATAGAAGTCGATCAGCCTCCGGAACACAGCATCCCGTTCGGAGACTCTGCCGTTCCGATCATGGATCTTCGCAGTCCAGAAGAGGGAGTTCGATGTGTAGTCGGCGTCGGGGAAGCGGTCGAGGTATCGCTGGAATGTTGCGAGTGCGTCGGCGTCTCTTCCGGCCTGCGTGTACATCCAACCCAGCGTCCAGATGTTGTCCCCGTCGTTGCCGAGATTCCCCTCGGCGATGACTTCACTCAAGAGCGAGACGGCGCGGTCGAAATTCACCACGTCGGTCGTGTGGTACTTGCTGAGAAGCAGTTTCGCGGATGTGGCTTCCTTCGTTCCCGGATGATTCGAGATGATCTGCCTGGCGAGCGTCACGAAGTCTGAGCCGTTGTCCATCCTCCAGAAGGCATGCGCGCGACGGAGCTGGATCTCCCGGTAGTACGGATCGGAAGCGGCGAGCTTCTCTGCGACGACCTCGGGATAACGGCGTGAATTGAAATGTGACGTAACGCGCGTGAGCCGGAGAGAGGAGTCGGAGACTCGCGTCGGGAACCGTTTCTCGATCCTGCTGATCATGTCGAGCGCCTGGTCGTAGCGGTTTACCCGGCCGAGTCTGTCGGCGAGCGCAACGGACTCGGTGAAGTTCAGCTTCGCAATCGGAGAGGTGTCGGCCGGCATCGAAGTCAGCTGCCCATAGAGCTTCTCGGTGTATCTGCTCTGGGGAAACTCCGAGATGATTCGCATGCGGAGAGTTGTCGCCAGGTCCCGCCTTCCGTTCTTTTCGAGCTGATCGGCCAGCGTGACGAACTCCTCATCGTTCAGCGCATCCATCTTGATCTCGGACGTTCGAGCGAAAGCCGCGTTTGCACTCGCCTCGTCCTGGGCCATGGTGTGGAACACCGGCAGCCGCAGTGAAGCGCTTGCGGCTGCCGCAGTCGTCGGATACTTTTCAATGATTCCCTGCGCCGTCGCGATCGTTTTTTTTCCCTGACCGCTCTCGATCAGCACCTCGGCCAGCCGGAGGCTGAGGATCGGCGCGACTTCGGGGTAGATGTCGATCGCATTCCGATATGCCGCCGCCGACTCCTCCAGGCGTCCCTCCTTCTGATAGAAGAGCGCGAGACTCGCGAGTGCACGCTTGCTGGTTGCCGGATTTTCCGACGTCGCCAGTTTCCGAAGCGCCGATTCGCCAATTTCGGTATTCCCCTGCTCGATCGCTTCCTGCGCATCCGGGATCGTCGACGGAAGCGTCTCGGGCGTCGGTGCCGGCACGGGCGTCATCGCCTCGGCCTGAGGAGGAGCACCTCCACATGCGAGCAACGTGAGGGCGGCCAGGGCGGTGAAGAGGACTTTCAGGGGCATCGGATCGGGCTCTCGTTCTTTCGCGTTTTTCGGCAGTGAAATCGTCAGTTCGTCACGACGGGGTCAG
>JBGSYJ010000170.1:0-1519 GCA_041750915.1 Thermoanaerobaculia bacterium
CCAAAAGCATCAGCTAGGAAGAGACGAAGTCATAGACGCCGCGCGATTGCTACTTCGCGCGGACTTTACGGGCGCTAAATGTGTAAAGGAGGTTCCCGGTTTTCTGTAAAGGAGGTTCCCGGTTGCTCAGATCTCCGGCGATGGTACATAGTTGCCTATCGGTCCACGCACCCCGCCGATCACGAATCACGAATGTACTACCGCCGGAGATCCCTCGCCCCTCCCACACACCCACGCTTGCTCGGGATGACAAGGCCTGGAGATCTGCTTGAGGTTCCAAGCTGGGGTTTGCTTAGAAAGCACCCCGCTTTCTGATACGCTTCCGCCCCGAGGTGTCCATGCGTCGAATCTTTGCAATGCTGGTTCTCGTTTCGTTGGTTCTTCCGACGTTTCCTCAGGAGGCAAACGCTCAAGTGCGCACGCAGAAGCCGCCGCTCCACGGCAGTCACTGGATGGCGATCACCGGGAAACCACTCGGTGCGACCGCCGGCGCGATGATGTTTCAGAAAGGCGGCAACGCCGTCGACGCCGCAGTTGCCATGCTCGGTGCCACCTCGACGATGTGGGACACCCTCGGATGGGGCGGCGAGACGCAGGCGCTCATCTACAACCCGAAGACGAAGAAGGTCATAGGCATCAACGCGCTCGGAGTCGCTCCCACCGGTGCGACCGCCGATTTCTTCACGAGCCGCGACATGAAGTACCCCCCGGAATACGGACCGCTCGCGGCAACGACTCCGGGCACTCCGGGCGGCCTGATGTTCATGCTCGCAGAATACGGAACGCTCTCGTTGAAGGATGTGCTCGAGCCATCCATCCAGATGGCGGATGGTTACCCGATCGAGCGTCAGGCTGCTGACGCAATCGAACGGCACAAGAAGCGGATTCGCGAGTGGCCGTGGTCGCGGAAGATTTTTCTGGTGAACGAATCGGGTGCTGCAGGATCCGAGGCGACGACGGAAGCACGGCAGTCATCCGGCCCCGTTCCTGCGCAGGATCAACAGGGCGCCGCCGTTGATGGCTCCCGTGAGGGCCCCGAGCCCGGTTCGATGTTCCGCCAGAAGGATCTCGCCGCGACCTTGAGAAAGCTCGTCGAAACCGAACAGGACGCATTGAAGAAGGGCGCGTCGCGCAAGGAAGCGATCTATGCCGCGCACGATCGCTTCTACAAAGGTGACATCGCGCGCGAGATCGTCCGCGGCACCCGCGAGCAGGGCGGTTTGTTTACGCTGGAAGATCTCGCCGGCTGGAAAGTGAGAGTCGAAGAGCCGGTGATGACGAGCTACAAGGGCATCGACGTTTATAAACTGACGGTCTGGACGCAGGGTCCGGCGATGCTGCAGGCGCTGAACATCCTCGAGAACTTCGATGTGAAGGCGATGACGTACAACAGCGCGTCCTACATTCATACGCTTTATCAGGCGATGAATCTCGCGTTTGCCGATCGCGACTTCTATTACGGCGATCCGACCTTCGAGCCCGCCGAGCCCGTTGCGGGACTTCTGTCGAAAGAGTACGC
>JBGSYJ010000171.1:0-16137 GCA_041750915.1 Thermoanaerobaculia bacterium
CGAGGGATCTGGGAGGGGGCCCTGGAGAGGAGCCACCGCCCAGATCCCTCGCTCGACGCTCGGGATGACACATCTCCTGATATCTGCACAGCCTTTTCGCTGCGCTCAGGATGACACTTCGGGGGGCGATCGATGAGCCGCAAGCTCTCGTACGACCGGCTGATTTTCGGAAGCGCGATGCTGATCATCGTGCTCGGACTCGTCATGATCTACAGCGCCTCGGCCATGATCGCGAGCCAGAAGATCGGAACGGACAACCCCTATTACTTCCTGGCGCGCCAATGTATCTGGGCCGTTGCAGGAGCAGGGCTGATGCTGCTCATGATGCATCTGGACACGACGCGGCTCAAGTCGCAAACCGTCGTTTACACACTCATGGGTGGCCTGATCGCTGCGCTCGTGATCGTCCTGTTCCAGCCTGCGATCAATGGAACGCACCGCTGGATCGTCTTTCCGATGTTTCAGCTCCAGCCATCTGAGTTCGCCAAGCCGGTGATCATTCTCTTTCTCGCCTCGCAGCTCGCAGCGAAGGAAGACCGGGTGAACGACCTGTCGTCAGTCCTGTTGCCGATTGGCTGCGTGCTGGCGCTCGTCGCGGGACTGATCCTTCTCCAGCCGGACTTCGGTACTGCGTTTACGATTCTCCTGGTTTCGGCCGGCATGTTTTTCGTGGCCGGACTCGCATGGCAGCGCATTGCCATATTTGCGATCCTTCTCATTCCCGCGGCCGTCGCTCTCGCTTTCTCGGCCGATTACCGTCGGGCCCGACTTCTGTCTTTTCTCAATCCGGAGGCCGATCCACTCGGCTCCGGATTCCAGGCGATGCAGAGTCTGATTGCGATCGGGACCGGTGGGATCACTGGCCTGGGCATCGGCAACGGACGGCAGAAACTCTTCTTCCTGCCGGAGCCTCACACCGATTTCATCTTCTCGATCATCGGCGAGGAGCTCGGGCTCATTGGCGCCCTCGGTCTGTTGCTCCTTTTCGGCTTGCTCGTCTGGCGCGGTGCCAGGGTTGCGCAGTTCAGCCGCGACCGATTTGCCTTTTATGCAGCGCTCGGATTCACGCTGATGATCGCTTTCCAGGTGCTCATCAATGTGAGCGTCGCCCTCTGTCTGCTTCCGACCAAGGGGATGCCGTTACCTCTGGTCAGCTACGGCGGTTCGTCATTGCTCACGAGCATGCTTGCAATCGGGATCCTTCTCAATCTTTCTCAGTACTCACACCAATCGAACTGAACGATGCCCATGACCCGAACGAAAGAAGCTGTGGAGCGAGACGGAGACCTTCTGATGGTCGCCGGTGGCGGAACCGGAGGTCACATCTATCCCGCCATCGCGATCGCAGAGGAGTTCCTGTCGCGCGATCCGTCGAGACGGGTCGTGTTCGTCGGAACGGAGTACGGTCTCGAGAAGAAGATCGTTCCGAAGGCGGGCTATCCTCTCGAGTTCATCTCGGTGGGCGGGCTGAAAGGGAAGTCGATCATCGAGACTGTTCGCAATGCAGCGCGGGTTCCGATGGGGCTGATTGCGTCATCCCGTCTCATCAGTCGGTATCGGCCAGTCGCAATCCTCGGCGTCGGCGGCTATGCGTCCGGTCCCGTCCTGATGGCCGGAGCACTGCGCCGCATTCCGACGATCATTCATGAATCGAATGCATTTCCCGGCCTGACGAATCGTCTGCTTGCACGGATGGTGACGGAAGCGGCCGTCGCATTCCCCGAAGCGCTCGACAGGATGAAGCGCTCCGGAACGGTGACGGGAAATCCAGTCCGGCGCGACTTTTTTGAGGTTGCTGCGAAGGCGGAAGATCCGCATGGAAAGAAGAGGCTGCTTATCTTCGGCGGGAGCCAGGGATCGAGAATCATCAACGACACGGTCACGACGGCGCTTCCTCGTATGGGGAAGCTCGCCGAGGAGATTGAGATCGTTCACCAGACCGGCCAGGCTGACCACGAGCGCATCGCGGCGGCCTACGGCGGGACTCCGTTCGATGGTGCGCGGGTCGTTCCCTACCTCGATGCAATGTGGAATGAGATCGATGCTGCAGACCTGGTCGTCTCGAGGGCTGGTGCGATGACGATCGGAGAGCTCTGCGCGGCCGGACGGGCCGCCGTACTGATCCCGTTCGCGCGCGCGACGAACAACCACCAGGAAGCCAACGCGCGGGTCATCGAGCGCGCCGGCGGAGCAAAGGTGATCACGGAAGCCGAGTTGACGCCCGACAGACTGGCGGCGGCCATCGTCGAGATTCTCGCGAGACCTGAAGAGACAAAGCGGATGGGCCTGAGCGCCCGAAAGCTCGCGGTTCCTGACGCGGCACAGAAAATCGTCGACATAATTGAAAAGATTCAGAGAAACTAATTGCAATAAGAGTGGCAACACACTTAAAATGAACCTATATAAGCCATCTATAAGTTATGAATTTCGGCCATATTAAGACTATCCATTTCGTCGGCATTGGCGGAATCGGGATGAGTGGTATCGCCGAGATTCTGAGCAATTACGATCTGACGATCTCAGGGTGTGACGCGAAGCGGTCCGCGGTCACCGACCGCCTCGTGCGGTTGGGTATCAAGGTGGAGGTCGGCCACGGTGCGGGACATGTGGATGGGGTTGATCTGATCGTCATCTCATCGGCGATCAGGCAGGACAACCCTGAGGTTCGGGCAGCCAGGGCGGCTCATGTACCGGTGATCCGGCGGGCGGAGATGCTCGGCGAGATCACCCGCCTCAAGAGGGGGATTGCGATCGCGGGAACGCACGGCAAGACGACGACTTCGGCGATGACTGCACTCGTGCTTGCGGAAGCAGGTCTCGACCCCACGCTGATCGTCGGAGGTGTCCTCCGAAACTTCGAGTCGAATGCGAAGCTGGGCAAGGGTGACTACCTCGTCGTCGAGGCTGACGAATACGACCGCTCATTCCTGAGTCTTCATCCGACGATCTCGGTGATCACGAACATCGAAGCTGATCACCTCGACTGCTATCGCGACCTGGACGACATCAGGGAAACGTTCGCTGCCTTCGCGCGTCTCGTGCCGTTCTACGGCGCAGTCATAGGTTGCACGGACGATGAAAATGTTGAAGTCTTGCTGAGCTCGCTGCCGAAGCGTTCGATCCGGTATGGACTCGGCGAAAATGCGGAGCTTCGTGCAGTGGATCTGGAGTTCAGCGGGAACGGAGTGACGTTCGGAGTCGTTCGGCACGGCTCGGCGCTGGGACGCGTCAAACTCGGCACGCCTGGGGAGCACAACGTCAGGAACGCTCTCGCGGCGATCGGTGTGGCGCTCGAGACAGGAATCCTTTTCGAGACCGCGGCAGCCGCGCTGGAGCGTTTCACCGGCGTGGAGCGGCGGTTTCAGGTCCTCGGCGAATTCGACGGGGTCATCGTCGTCGACGACTACGCACACCATCCAACCGAAGTCCGGGCTACGCTCCAGGCGGCCAGGCGCAGCTATCCCGAACGAAGGATCGTCGCCCTGTTTCAGCCGCATCTGTTTTCGAGAACGCGCGATTTCGCGCCGGGATTTGCAGAGGCCATAGAACTAGCCGACCTCGGTTTCGTCGCGCCGATCTACCCGGCGAGGGAAGAGCCGATCGAGGGTGTGACCGCGAATCTCATTACAGACGCTGCGAATTTGCGCGGCGCCGATCACGTAGAGCTCATCGACCGCGATCTCGACGGTGTGCTCGAGCATCTTCGCAATGTGCTCCGGGGTGGAGACCTGTTCGTCACGATGGGAGCTGGTGACGTGCATCGGGTGGGAGAAGCTCTCGCGGGGGTTGCATCATGAGCACGTTCGAGACAGGCCACAGATTCCTCAGACCGAGCGACCTGGGTCGCACCCGGCGCAATCACCGCCAGCTTCAGGCACAGCGGCTTCTGATGGTGGCGGCGAATGCGCTGCTCGTCGGCCTTCTGGCTGTAGGTTCGTTCTGGCTGTATCATCGCACCCAGCAGGACGCCCGATTTGCGATCCAAAGCGTGGAGATCTCGGGAGCGCCGCATATACCCGCCGCAGAGATGAACCGCGTCGCGTCGTCCTACAGAGGGCGGAACCTCTTCCGGGTCGATATCGCAACGGTTCAGAGGGATTTCCTCACGCTTGCCTGGGTGAAGGGAATCAGGATCGAGAAGAAGCTGCCAGACACGCTCGTCATCCACGTCACCGAGCGGGTTCCCGCGGCCCTTGTCATCGTGGACGGAACGCCGCGCTATGTGGATGCAAGCGGCACGGTCTTCGCCGACCTTTCCCCCGCCACCGGCAACGAAGAGCTTCCACTCGTCACCGATACTCGCAGCGAGTCGGTGGCTCGGTGCGTGGAGTTTCTCGAGGCGATCCGTACGTCCGACCCGCTGCTGTATACGCGTGTATCGGAGATCTCGTCGCTGGAAGCAGGCGGCTTCCGTCTGTTCGACCGCGTCCTGGCGACGTACGTTTTCATCGACGATCTGCACTCGTTCGAAAAGTGGCGCTCGCTCTACCGGGTGGCCGCCGTTGAAGCCTATCGGCCGGGCTCGGTCGAATACGCGGACCTTCGCTTCAACGATCGGATAGTCGTCAAGCCCCGGTTTGTCCGACCGGAACCGGCAGCCGTTGCAGAACCAGTCATTGCCCCAACAGCCAGCAGTCCAACTGCCGTGGCACCGGTGGTGTCTTCAGCCGAAGACACGATGCCTCAGCCCTCTGCAGGATCAATAGGAGAAGAAGCAAATGCCCAAAACCGATAATTACATCGTTGCGCTCGACATCGGAACTTCAAAAGTGTGTGTGCTGGTCGGGGAAGTGAATGATCGGGGACTGCTCGAGATCATCGGTAAAGGTACCTCGCCGATGAAAGGGACCCGGAGAGGAAACATCATCAACCTCGATCAGGCGATCGACGCGATCAAGCGCGCCGTCGACGAGGCCGAGGTGATGGCCGGAGTGCAGATCGAATCTGCGTTCGTCGGCGTTGCCGGAGATCACATCCGCTCGATCAACTCGAAGGGTGTCGTCTCGGTCATGGGCAAGCACAAGGAGATTCTCCGGGAGGACATCGATCGAGTGATCGAAGCGTCGCGGTCGATCAACATTCCGGGCGAGCTCGAGCTGCTCCACGTGATCCCGCGCGAGTTCGTCGTCGACGGCCAGGACGGGATCCACGATCCGCTCGGCATGACCGGTTCCCGACTCGAGGCGAACGTCCACATCGTGACGGGCGCCCGCACGCACAACCAGAACGTTCTGGCGTGCGTCAACAAGGCCGGGATCGCCGTTACGGAGCTCGTTCTCGAGCCGATTGGTGGGGCGGAAGCCGTCCTCACACAGGATGAGCGGGAGATGGGAGTGCTTCTCCTCGATCTCGGCGCTGGAACGACAGACTACGCCGTCTTCCTCGAAGGGAACGTCGTGCACACGAACGTCCTCCCCGTAGGAGCCGGACACTTTACGTCGGACATTTCCGTCGTGCTCCGCACGCCGATGGAGGATGCGGAACGAATCAAGAAGCGTCACGGCTGCGCTCTCGCTTCACTGATCACGGATGAAGAGCCGATCGAGGTTCCGACAGTCGGCGGCAGACCGCCGAAGATCCTCTCGCGCCACGAGCTGACCAACATCATCGAGCCGCGTGCGGCCGAGATCGCCAAGCTGGTCTATCGCGACATCGAAAAAGTCGGGCTCGAGAAAGAGATCCGTTCGGGCGTCGTCGTCGCCGGCGGTGGTGCCGAGATGGACGGGATGATCGAGATGATCGAGCAGGTGTTCGACCAGCAGGCGAGGAAGGGAGTTCCTCGGGGGCTGGGCGGTCTGTCTGATACGGTTAACGGACCGGAGTGGGTGACGGCGGCGGGCCTGCTGCTCTGGGGCTTCCGGCAGCAGACCAGGGTGCGCAGGAAACCGCGCACCGGTCTTTCGAAGGTGGCCGAGTCGTTCCGACAGTGGTTCGCACAGAGTTGAGCGATGTTCAGGGTGGGAGAACGCATGCCTAGAGTGATTCCGAGGAGCGGGGCAACGAAACATCGGATCAGAGACGTGCGACGTAATCGGCCTTCAGTCGCGAAAGTGGCAGCGGTCGACAACAACGAGAGAAAAGTCCGGAGGCGGAAATGATTACCTTTGATGATTTACCGGGAGAGAATCGGCTGAAGATCAACATGGAAGAAGATCTTCCGGCGAGGATCAAAGTCGTTGGAGTCGGCGGCGGCGGCGGAAACGCAGTGAACCGGATGATTCAGGCCGGAATCGGTGGCGTGGAGTTCATCGTCGCGAATACCGACCTGCAGGCGATGCGCAATTCGCTCGCTCCTACGAAGATCCAGATCGGCGGAAAGCTGACGAAAGGTCTCGGTGCGGGAGCCAATCCCGAGATCGGCAAACAGGCCGCGCTCGAGGACACCGACCGCCTCATCGAGACGCTTTCGGGCGCCGACATGATCTTCATTACAACCGGCATGGGCGGCGGAACCGGGACCGGCGCAGCGCCGATCATCGCGTCGCTGGCCGCCGAGCTCGGTGCCCTGACGGTGGCCGTCGTGACCAAGCCGTTCACGTTCGAAGGCAAGCGGCGACGCATTCAGGCCGAGCACGGAATTCGGGCGCTGCGGGACTCCGTCGATACGCTGATCACGATTCCGAACGAGCGGCTCCTCAATTTCGTCGAGCGCGCAACTTCGCTGTCAGATGCGTTCCGGATTGCCGACGACATTCTTCGGCAGGCGGTTCAGGGCATCTCGGATCTGATCACCGTTCCGGGCGAAATCAACCTCGACTTCGCCGACGTGAAAACGATCATGCACGGTATGGGCATGGCGCTCATGGGTACGGGCGTTTCAACCGGGGAGCACCGGGCCGTTGAAGCGGCGCAGCGCGCGATCTCGTCACCGTTGCTCGAAGAGGCTTCGATCGATGGAGCGAAGGGTGTGCTGATCAACATCACCGGCGGCAACGACATGACGCTGTTCGAAGTTCACGAAGCGGCATCGGTCATTCAGGAAGCTGCGGACGAGGAAGCCAACATCATCTTCGGCACGGTCATCGACCCGATGCTCAAGGACGAAATCAAGGTCACGGTCATCGCGACCGGCTTCGATACGGCCAGCAAGGGATTCCTGACTACGAGGGGAGAGACGCTCACACGAAACTCGATGTCTGTTTCTTCGACCCGCAGTTCCGAGCCCGTCACTCTCTCGCTTGCCGGGCCGACTCCCGAGGAAGTCGCTCCGCAGATTGGAGCTGAAGAGGACATTTACGATCCGCCGTTCTTCCGCAAGGGCGCGAGCAAGGCGGACGGGACATCAGGCTTCGGCCCGATGGCGAACAGTGAATTTGGCAACGATCTCGACATTCCTACGGTCATCCGGAACCTGAGCGATTAGCAGCGGCGCTGAGAGACCGGGCGTTAAGGGGCGCATCCCTCCTGTGCGCTCCAGGGGAGGGCGGGCAGAGGGGCCCGGCCTCAGGGAGGGGGCACGGCATGCTCACCGTGCCCCCCTCCGCTTTGTGAAGACGAATGTTGAATGAGAGACGCTCCAATTCAACATTCAACATTCAACATTCAACATTTAACATTCAACATTCCGGTCCCTGTAGAATCTCTTGATGATCGAAACCGAACAGCGAGACCACATCACCATCCTTCGTCTGGCTCACGGCAAGGCGAGCGCTCTCGACGTCGAGCTCCTCGATGCCTTCATCGGCGAGCTGTCGAAAATCCGATTGTCCGACACCCGCGCGGTCATCGTGACGGGGACTGGCTCGATATTTTCCGCTGGCGTCGACCTGTTCCGATTGACCGGTGGTGGCGCCGCGTATGTGAATCAGTTTCTGCCGCTCCTCAATGACGCATTACTCGCGCTGTTCGAGTTTCCGCGGCCGGTCGTTGCGGCGATCAACGGTCATGCAATTGCGGGCGGATGCATCATTGCGCAGGCGTGCGATTTCAGGATCATGGCCGACGGCAGTGGACGCATCGGGATTCCCGAGTTGCTCGTCGGCGTTCCGCTACCGCCCGTGCCGTTTGAGATCGTCCGGTTCGCGGTGCCGGGGCAGCACCTCCAGCGGCTCGCGGAAACTGGAGCGACGTACCAGCCGGACCAGGCGCTGCATCATGGCCTCATCGACGAAATCGTCGAAGCGCCCCGGCTGATGGACCGCGCGCTGGAAGTCGCGACGAATCTCAGTGCCGTTCCGGCGAAGGTGTTCGCGATCACGAAATTGCAGATCCGGCGACCAGCGCTCGAAAGGCTCGCGGCCGTCTCACCTCAGTTGCTGGCCGATGTCGCAGAGATCTGGCGTGACCCCCAGACACACGAGCACATCAAGGCGTACCTCGCCCGCACCGTCAGAAAGTGATGGCACTCTTCCCCTCTCCCCGCGGGAGAGGGGTAAGGGGTGAGGGAACTTCCTTCAGCGGTGTACCGCCGGCATCCGATAAAAAAAGGGGCCGCTGGTTAAACAAGAGATCCCGAGGTTCGGGAACAGGTTCAGAAGCGCGGGACCACTGTGAATCGCAACTCGGAGTTTCCCTCACCCCTTTCCCCTCTCCCGCCGGGAGAGGGGCACCGCCACCCTTCCCGCTCCGGTATGCTGTTCGTCATTCGTCATTCGTCGGAGGTTCACATGCACCGTTTCGCGCTTGCTTTGTTTGCCGTTGTCATCGCGGCGCCGTCGGTCGCCCAATCTCTCGATGCAGAAATCGACAAGCGTACTGGCGAAGTGACTAAGAAGACTGTCGAGTGGCGGCGCGACTTTCATCAGAATCCTGAGCTCAGCAAGCAGGAGGTTCGCACGGCAAAGATCGTCGCTGATCACCTGCGTTCGCTCGGGATGGAAGTGAAGGAAGGCGTTGGCGGAACGGGGGTCACCGGGCTGCTCCGCGGTGCGAAAGCTGAGCCTGTCGTCGCGCTTCGCGCAGATATGGATGCGCTTCCGGTCGTCGAGGAAACGGGATTGCCGTTCGCGTCGACGAAGAAGACGACGTACGACGGTCAGGAAGTCGGGGTGATGCACGCATGCGGACACGATGCGCACACGGCGATGCTCATGGGCGTAGCGGAGGTGCTCGCGGGCATGAAGGATCGTCTTCAGGGCTCGGTGAAGTTCATCTTTCAGCCGGCTGAGGAAGGGGAGGGTGGGGCGGTCGCGATGATCCGAGACGGAGCGCTCGAAAACCCGAAACCTTCGGCGATCTTCGGCCTTCACGTTATGTCGAGCGCGCACACGGGCAAGGTCAGCTACCGGGCGGGTGGGCTGATGGCGGCGAGCGACCGGTTCGAGATCGTCGTATCGGGCAGGCAGACCCACGGCGCCTACCCCTGGAGGGGCGTCGATCCGATCGTCGTCGCATCACAGATCGTGCTCGGACTCCAGACGATCACGAGCAGGCAGCTCGACTCGACCCTCGCGCCTTCGATCGTGACGGTCGGCAGTTTTCAGGGAGGCCTGAGATACAACATCATTCCCGAGGAAGTGAAGCTGGTCGGAACCACGCGCGCGCTCGACCCGGACATGCGACGCGACATCCACGCGCGCCTGAAACGAACAGCCGAGCACATCGCCCTGAGCGCGGGCGCCACGGCGAAGGTCACGATCGACCCCGACGGCACAGGCGTCACGTGGAATGACATTCCGCTGACCGAACGAATGGAGCCAACGCTCCAGCGCATCGCGGGCGAGGGTAACGCCGTCGTCATCAATCCAACCGTCGTCGCTGAAGATTTCTCGGCATTCCAGGAGCAGATTCCGGGGATGTTCTTCTTTCTGGGCGTCACGCCGCCTTCGACGTCGCTGGTGGAAGCCGCGCCGAATCACTCACCGCGATTCTTCGTCGATGAAGCTGCGCTGCCGCTGGGCGTGCGCGCACTCGCCGCGCTGGCGGTGGATTACCTGGCGAGTGAAGAGTGAAGCGTGGCTCGAAGTAGTCAGTAGACAGGAGTCAGTAGTCAGTAGCCCCCCTCCCGAGTCTGAGACTACTTGTCGGCCTTCGCTTCCCTGCTACGAACCTCAGTACGCGCAACTCTTCAGACGTGTCATCCCGAGCGTCGGGATGACAAGCTCGTTCATTTCTCGCCGCGATGAGCTGTCGCGTCGTCCCGACGCCCGGGATGACAATCTCTTCGGGGTCCCCCTTCATCCTTCATCTTTCATCCTTCATCTTTCATCCTTCATCCTTCATCCTTCATCTTTCATCCTTCATCCTTCCAAGTCACTCCCACTCGATCGTGCTGGGCGGCTTCGATGAGATGTCGTAAACCACCCGGTTGATCCCGCGCACCTCGTTGACGATGCGCCGTGAGATCGTCTGCAGCACTTCGTACGGCATCGGGTACCACTCGGCCGTCATGAAGTCGGTCGTGCTCACGGCGCGAATCGCGACGACGTTTTCGTACGTCCGCTCGTCGCCCATCACGCCGACCGTCTTCACGGGAAGCAGAACCGCGAACGCCTGTCCGATCTCGCGATACAGTCCCGCCCGCCGGATCTCCTCGATCGCGATCGCATCAGCGTTCTGCAGAATCTCGACGCGTTCCGGTGTAACTTCATCGAGGATCCGGACAGCAAGTCCCGGTCCGGGGAACGGATGGCGCCAGACGAACTCCTCTTCGAGCCCGAGCTCGATACCGAGCTGCCGCACTTCGTCTTTGAACAGTTCTCTTACCGGCTCGATGAGTTTGAATCCCATTTTCTCCGGCAAGCCGCCAACGTTGTGATGCGTCTTGATCACGGCAGAGGGTCCTTTGATCGACACGGACTCGATCACGTCGGGATAGAGCGTTCCCTGAACCAGGAAGTGAACATCAGGGATCTTCTTCGCCTCTTCCTCGAACACGGCGATGAATTCGTTTCCGATCCGCTTCCGCTTGACCTCGGGGTCGGTGACGCCGGCGAGCTCTTTATAGAAGCGTTCACGGCCATCGACGGCGATGATCTGCATCCCGAGGCCGTCAGAGAGCCGCGACATGACCTGGAGGGCCTCGTTCTTTCGCAGCAGTCCGTTGTCGACGAAGACTGCCGTCAACTGGTCGCCGATCGCTTCGCTGACGAGCAGAGATGCGACGGAAGAATCGACTCCTCCACTGACCGCGGCGATTACGTTGCTGTCACCGACCGTGTTGCGGATCTCTTCGATCTTGTGCCGTTTGAAATCGCCCAGATCCCAGTCGCCGGTGCAGCCGCAGATGCGGAAAAGGAAGTTACGAATGATCTCCGCTCCCGCATGTGTGTGAGTAACCTCGGGGTGGAACTGAATGCCGAAGATCCTCCTGTCGACGTTCTCAAAGCCGGCGACCGGCGCGTTCGGGCTCGTTGCAATGACTCTGTAGCCCGGAGGCGGCTTTCGAATGTGATCGCCGTGACTCATCCAGACGTGCTGTTCGGATGGCGTTCCGTCGAGCAGCTGACTCGATTCGGTCTTGATCGTTGCGCCGCCATACTCCCGTTCGTTCGCCGCTTCGACGACGCCATCGAGGAAGTAAGCGGTGAGCTGCATGCCATAGCAGATCCCGAGGATCGGGATGCCGAGGTCGAAGATCTCACGCGAGCAGTAGGGGGCCTTCTCGCCGTAGACCGACTGCGGACCGCCGGAGAGGATGATGCCGGCCGGCGCCATCTCACGGATCCGTTCCACGGAGAAGTCGAATGGATGAACCTCTGAGTAGACCTTCTGGTCGCGGACGCGGCGGGCGATCAGCTGGGTGTACTGCGAGCCGAAATCGAGAACGAGAATGAGCTCTTGTTTTTTCACGGCGCGAGTTTACAGGGTTCCGGGTTCTGGGTTCTGGGTTCTGGGTTGTCGCCAATGTGTTCCCCTCTCCCGGCGGGAGAGGGGTTAGGGGTGAGGGAGCCCTTTTTCATGTTGGATCTTGGCGTTCTCGCTTTTCGGTTCGCGGTGCGTCGCTCTTACGTCTCCTGCGATAGGCAACATTCAGAGACCCTCACCCCTTACCCCTCTCCCGCCGGGAGAGGGGAATGTCGCCCGCACGGCGACTCCCAGAACCAGAAACCCAACCAATAACTCAAACCCACACCGTCCCTTGACCCCGCCCCCCCCGCCCACTATCCTTTGGCCGGAAATAGGGCGCGACCTCGTCAGGTTGTCACCCGTACTTCAGGCGCTTAGCTCAGTTGGTAGAGCATCACCTTCACACGGTGGGGGTCAGCGGTTCGAGTCCGCTAGCGCCTACCAAAGTTCTGTAGCACGGAAGCGAAGGCCCTTAGCTCAGCTGGTTAGAGCGCCACCTTGACACGGTGGAGGTCAGCGGTTCGAGTCCGCTAGGGCCTACCATTTGCGAGACGATGATGAACTTCACGACGACGAGACTGACCCGGACGACGCGCGTGGGCGCTCCCTGTCGTTGAATCGGCGAAAAATCGCGGTTTAGGGACAGGGTTTCGGCCCTGTCTTTTTTTTTGTATTCACGAAATGAGGGGTCTCACCGATGAATGTGCTGTTGCCTGATGGCTCGATCAAAGAGGTTTCCGACGGAGCGACCATAGCCGACGTCGCCGCATCGATCGGCAAACGTCTGGCCAAAGATGCCCTTGCCGGAAGGATCAACGGGAAAACAGTCGACGTCTATACCCCGGTTCCCGATGGCGCGCGGGTCGAGATCGTCACTCCTTCGAGCGATGAAGGGCGAGACGTCATCCGTCACTCGACCGCGCATCTGATGGCACATGCGGTTCAGGAGCTCTTTCCCGGCACTCAGGTGACCATCGGTCCGGTCATCGAGAACGGCTTCTATTACGACTTCGCGACCGACCGCACCTTCACTGAAGACGACCTTCGCCTGATCGAGGCTCGGATGGCCGAGATCGTTGCGCGTGATCTTCCCGTGCGCCGTGAAGAGTTCTCGCGTGACGACGCGGTCGCCGAGTTCGAGAAGATGGGCGAGAAATTTAAGGCCGAGATCATCCGGGACATCCCCCAGGATGAGGTGCTTTCCGTCTATCGGCAGGGCGACTGGAAAGATCTCTGCCGCGGGCCGCACGTGCCGTCAACCGGCAGGCTTGGCGTATTCAAGCTGCTTTCGGTGGCAGGAGCCTACTGGCGTGGCGACGAGAAGAATCAGATGCTTCAGCGGATCTACGGAACCGCATGGGCCGACAAGAACGAGTTGCAGGCATACCTCACACAACTGGAGGAAGCCCGTGCGCGTGACCACCGCAAACTGGGACGCGAGCTGGGCCTCATCATGTTCTCGCAGTACGCGCCTGCAATGCCGATTTTTATGCCGAAGGGCGCACAGGTCTACAACGGCCTGATCGACTTCGTGCGCGAGTTCTATCGCCGTGATCGTTACTCCGAGGTCGTTACTCCGCTCATCTGGGACGCCGAAATCTTCAAGACTTCTGGTCACTACGAGAACTTCAAGGAGGGGATGTTCTTCTCCGAGGTCGACGAGCGTGAATATGGCGTCAAGCCGATGAACTGTCCGGGTCACACCCAGATCTTCGCGGCCGAGCGGCATTCATATCGCGATCTTCCTGTCCGGATCGCCGACTTTGCACGGCTTCATCGCTACGAGCGCTCCGGAGTAACCCATGGGCTCACCCGAGTCCGCTCGTTCTCCCAGGACGACGCGCATCTCTTCGTGATGCCCGAGCAGATCCAGTCGGAGATTGAGCGCGAGATGATCCTGCTCGAGGAGATGTACGACATCTTCGGGTTCAAGGACGTGAAGATCGCGCTGTCGACCCGTCCGGAGAAGTCCCTGGGAACTGACGAGATGTGGGAGAACGCCGAACGGGCGCTCGAGCAGGCTCTCGTTTCGAGAGGCATGAAGTTTCATGTGAATCCTGGCGAAGGGGCGTTCTACGGACCGAAACTCGAGTTCCAGGTGACCGATGCGATCGGCCGGCCGTGGCAGCTGGGCACCATCCAGGTCGACTACGCGCTGCCGGAGCGGTTCGATCTGACCTACATCGGGGCCGACAACTCCGAGCACCGCCCCGTAATGATCCACCGGGCGATCCTGGGATCGATCGAGCGGTTCTTCGGAATCATCATCGAGCACTTTGCCGGCGCATTTCCGCTATGGCTGGCCCCGGTTCAGGCCGTTGTGCTGCCTCTTTCCGAGAAGTTCATCGATTACGCGGAGAACGTGACGAGGCAGATCGCGTCCGAGGGCTTGAGGGTCGAGCTGGACGCGAGCAACGAGAAGCTGGGTGCCAGGATCCGGTTGGCACAACTTCAGAAGATCCCCTACATGCTCGTGGTCGGGGAGAAGGAAGAAGCGGCCGGAACCGTCAGTGTGAGGAAGCGAACCGGAGGGGACCAGGGGGTCTCGTCCATCGCCGATTTCGTGACAGAAGCGAAGGGGCTAATCGCCTCTCGCTCCTTGACTTTATAGAGGGTTGTCCGTAGATTGAGGCCCGTTTTGGGTAAAGTAGACAGTACACCGTAGACAGAAGACAGTAGCCCACCCCATCAGGCGCATCGACGTCGGGCGGGGGCTCCTGTCTTCTGTCTACTGTATTCTGTCTACTCATTACCTGAATTCCATACTCTGAAATCTTAGCCAGGAGGACGTTCGCATTTTTCCGCCACGCCGTTTTGATCGCAGGTTTGCAAAGCCGTCGGGTCCCGAAACACGAATCAACGACCTGATCCGCTCCCCCGAAGTTCGACTCATCGATGACGAAGGCCAGCAGGTCGGAGTCGTCCCGATCGCGCAGGCGCAGGAAATGGCGCGAGCGAAAGATCTGGATCTCGTTGAGATTGCACCCGACGCACAGCCGCCGGTATGCAAGATCATGAACTTCGGCAAGTACCAGTTTCAGCTGAAGAAGAAACAGAACGAAGCGAAGAAAAAGCAGAAAGTCATCGTCGTCAAAGAGGTGCAGTTCCGCCCACGCATCGACGAGCACGACTTCGAGTTCAAGAAGAACCACGTCATGCGGTTCCTCGAGCATGGGGACAAGGTCAAGGCCATCGTCCGATTCAGGGGCCGTGAGATGTCCCACATGGAGCTCGGCCGGGCGGTGCTCGACAGGCTTCTCGAAGATATCAAGGAACTGGGGACGGCGGACGGGATGCCCAATCTTATGGGCAACCGGATGATCATCGTCATTTCACCGAATAAATAAGGTTCTGGGTTCTGGGTTCTGGGTTCTGGGTTCTCGGACCCTCCCGCCCAACGCGCGTGTCATCCTGAGCGAAAGCGAAGGATCCCCTTCCTCGAGGAGAAGTCACAAACGTTCAGGGGATCCTTCGCTTCGCTCAGGATAACACCGCATTCCGGGAATCAACGAGCACAAGCAGTGGTTTAACGGCAGGTTTGAGGGGATTTTTATGCCTAAGATGAAAACGCACCGCGGTGCGGCGAAGCGATTCAAGAAGACGGGAACGGGAAAGGTCGTCCGCAGCCAGGCCTTCCATTCGCACATTCTCACCAAGAAGTCATCCGGCCGGAAGAGCCGTCTGGCTGGCGAGGTGGAAGTCTCGAGCGCGAACACGTACACCGTCAACCGAATGCTGCCGTACAAGTAAGTAGTCGGGTGAGGGCCGCCAGGTCTTCATCCTCCACCCAGAGCGCGACCGCGGTTTGAAGTACCTCCTGACCCGGCCGCTCGTAAAAGCCTTCACGGCACAACGAGGAGATCACGATGCCCAGAGTCAAAAGAGGCAATAAGAGGAAGAACCGCCGCTCGAAAATCCTGAAGCTCGCAAAGGGCTTTTACGGGATGAAGTCGCGCGGTCACCGGATCGCGAAGCAGGCGGTCGACAAGGCGCTCAATTCCGCCTACACTGGACGCAAGGATCGCAAAGGCGATTTCAGAAGCCTTTGGATCACCCGCATCAATGCCGCCGCACGCATGAACGGGATGTCGTACTCCCAACTCATGGCCGGACTCAAGCTCGCTGGCTCCCCGCTCGACCGCAAGGTGCTGGCCGACCTCGCCGTCCGCGACGCAACAGCCTTCACCGCCGTCGTAGACAGCGCTCGCACGGCCCTCGATGGCAGAGCACAAAAGACCGCCTGACGGAAACGAACAGACTGATCGTCGAGAACGCGGGCTACAATGCCCGCGTTTTTGTTTTTGAGAGTCGCGCTCGCGGGGTAGGGAGCGATCGTGTGATCCTGAGGCTTGAATGAATCGCGCGAGTGTCATCCCGAGCGTCGAGCGAGGGCTGTGGGAGGGGGGCGTT
>JBGSYJ010000172.1:0-7125 GCA_041750915.1 Thermoanaerobaculia bacterium
CTCAGCGTCTTTGATTGTTCTCGAAGAAATCAAAGTCGATTGCCATCGCGGCTGCGAGCGCCACTGCCTTCTGCTCCAACGTCCAGTCATCCGCATCGACCATGACGCGGAACTTGTCGACGTCGGTGAACAACTCCTGCCCTAGCCCCGACCACTTCTTCGCGATCTCACCGCGTGGCCTGCCGTCGGCGTCGGCGAGCTGAAACGTCCAGATGCTCGTGAGCGGACGCACGATCGTCGCGAAGAGCCGTTCCATTTCGTCATACAGCTCGTATCGGGCGCGCAGCGCAAAACGCCTGACGATCCTGCCGATGCGCCGATCAGCCGAGCGCACGTCCATCTCGGATAGAAAGAAAAAGAAGGGCCGCGTGAGCTCGATGACGACCTCGCGGTTCGTGACCGCATTTCGGACACGTCATCCCGAGGTCCTCCATCACCGCAATATTCTCGTGCTTCCGATCGAGGATACGCGAGTACGTTTCCAGAATCGTACATCGAAACATGTGGCATCGCCCTCCGAGGCCCTGCCACATGCCGCATCGTCGAGAGCCAGTAGCGGCGGATTCCGATCCGCCGTTCTTCGGATCGTCGGGAACTCGCGCGTTATGGAGCGATCGACCCGGGATGAATGCCCCACATGTCGTATCGCGAAACGTACGGGAACGCGGGACATCGGAATGTCCCGCTACTTCGCCCGGATGCCTTACTCTTATTGCGAATCTCGTTTCGAGTTGTGGAGTGGTCCGCTTATTCATGCACAAACTCAACGAGCCTGGAGGTGAGAGATGAGATTTGCCGGAATGTTCTGTGCGGTACTGTTTCTAGCGATTGCATGCGGAGATGAAGGTCCGCAGACGACGGTTGCGACTCCGTCCGATGCCACCGAGATCCGGAACGATAAAGAGGATGCCGCCGCAGTCGCAACGTCTCCGGTAATTTCGGATGACCCATGCGCCCCGCTCGAAGCGGAGATGGTTCGATACGACACATCGGGCAAGCCATACTTTTTTTCTTTTGAGTATCCTCGGGGATTCACGGTGAAAGAGTGGTTCGGTCCGGGCGTCTCGGGAGCCGACCTCACGTTCAATGTCGATGGAAAGGGAAGAGATGAGTACGTTCTCCGGCTCAGCCAGGGAGACAAACTCCTCGCCAACCCTGAAAATCTGGTAAAGGTATGGCGCGAACTTCCCATCACAGTGAGCGTGACGGAAAAAGAACTGGACGGCGGGACGATGTATATTCAGCGGGCGAATATAGGAGGGATGTCTGGCTTTATCGCTCTGTTCCCCGCGCTCGAACCCTCATCCGGCAGTTACCATCTGGGCGCCGGCATCACCAATGCTCCGAAACCGTGCAGCGCGCAGGCGCAAGAAGTCGTCGCGAAAATCGTGATGAGTTTTCAGCGCAACCCGAACGTCGGACCGAATCCGGGGGACGTCAAGAACTGAAGAAAGTTCTGAGTTGTGAGTTGTGAGTCGTGCGAAATCTGGAATGTCGGGTTTGACAGGAAGCGACCGTACGATATGATCGCGATGTTCTGGCAGATCACGAGACTCACCTCGCGATTGCCCCCGGGGATGACAACCACCGGACCACTGACGTCGATCGCCGCAATTTTCTGAAGCTCATCTCCCTCATCGTGGGAGCGACGGCGGCGGGCGGCCTCACATCCTGTGCAGATTGTCGAGGCCCTGCGGAAGAAGCGCACCTTCCTTTTGCGGTGTGGCGGGAAATACGTGACGCTCTCCGGACGAGCCCCGACCACCTGATTGCCCGCGCGGAATCCCTCATTGCCGAAGCGGATCCGGCCCGCCTGTTCGAATTCGTACGCGATACGATCACCACGTATCCGAGTGGCCCCTATGGGACCGCCCCGCTGAGCGCGACACGCTGGGGCACTCGAGGAACGCTGCGTGGCGGAGCGGGCACTCCGCGCGAGAAAGCCGAGCTGCTGGCGGAGCTCTACAGACGCGCAGGATGGAAAGCCGAGGTCCTTCAGGCAAGCATTCGGACGCCGGAAGAAGCAGTCAAACGGCTGCTGCTTGGTGCGAGCGGAGCGCCCTCGTTCGCTCCGAAGATCAGCGACCGCCAGCTCGGGCGCTGGAGAAAGCAGCTCGGGCTTCCGAACGAGCCGGCAGCGCTGCCGCGTATCGATCGCGACGGCAGGGAAAGCACCGCGCTCGCGCGCAATCTCGAGAGGGCGCTGCCCTCCGAGCGCACCCGAAAGTTCGAGTTCGACTGGCGCTGGCGCGGGAACACTCCCGTCGTACGGGTTCAGGCCGGCGACCAGACTCACTACGCGAATCTCTTCTCCCCCGATCTCGCTTTCGGCGATGCAGGAACGGATCCGCAGCGCCTTCGACCGGCGCCGGAAGCGGCCGAGACACCGAAGGTCGAAGTGGTTCTTTCTACAGCTGTAGAGTCGAATCCGTCCGGGAGAATCGAGCTCGTGAAAGGAACCTGGTCTCTCGACGATCTCGTCGGCCGGCAGCTCGTGATGCGGATGCTTCCGGGCCTCGACCTGCGTCGTCAGGCCGTCTCCACGTTCCGGGACATCACTACATTCATTCCCTCTCTCGCCGTACAGGGCTTCGATCTCGATCAGGCTCAGATGGCAGCACTTTCGTTCATGGGTGATCCGATCACGAGAGATGGCGATCGGATCGAGATCTCGCCCGACGGAAGTGTGAGCGTCGAGGGGCGGATCATCGCCGGAGCAAAGGCTGGAGCCTCTGCCGATGCCGTGAGCGCCATCAGCATTGAAGTCGACAGCAGCCAGTATCCGAACATCCGTATCGATGCGAGGGCAACCGATTCGCAAGGTCGGCAGGTCGAAGGACTCGTCGCCTCGGACTTCCTCATCGAAGAAGATGGAAGGTCGACAGGTTTCATGCTGTCCGCGAACCGCGCGGCTCCCCGCATACTCTTTCTATCGGACGCGTCCGGAAGCATGCCTCCCGAATATCGAGGCAAAGGGATGGACGTTCTCGTCGCCGATCTCAGCCAGCGGGTCCGGGCCGTCTATCCACATGCCAGCATTCGCGCGCAGGCCACGACCTCCGAGTTGTGGAAGTGGCTTGCGTGGGGCGCCGGCACGGATGCGAATCTCATCATCTTCGCGACCGACGGACACTCCGACGGCGAACTGACCGATGCCTTTCGCGCAAAGATTTCTGGAGGTCCTCGGCTCGTCATCCTCAACGTGCGTGGATACGACGAGAACAACTTCTGGCACAAACGGACGCTTCAGCCGATGGCCGAGGTCGCGAACGGCACGATCGTGCCGGCGGGGGAAACGGAGGAGGCTCACGCCGCGCTCCTGTCGTACCTCAGCGAGATCGCCCCGGAGCTTCCCCCGTACCGTTTTTCCTACGGAGCGCCTGGCGACACACCGGGAGAGCGCAAGGTGAGGCTCGCCGTGGCAACCGGTCGCGTTTCCGGAGGCGGCAGCTACGTCGCCCCGGAATCGGCCCCGCCGATCGCGAAACTCTCCGGGCTCTATCTGAAGGTGACGATCGGGAATCAGTCGGTCGAGCGAACGCTGGCAGGCCATGACCCGGTGCGTCAGGCCAACCAGCCCGTCACGGATGCAAATTTCAATGAGACGCTCGGTGCGTTGTTCGGCACCCACTATCTCAGCTTCGAAGCGGGAGCACCTTCGTTTTCCATCTGGCTCGATGAGTTCCTCACCTCGAAGCTGTCGATTGCCCCGCTCGACAAGGCACTGAACGAGAAAGCCTCTCTCGACGAGCTCGAGGCGATCGTGCAGAAAGGCTTTTTCAATCTACCTCCCGATCTGATTCTGCAGACTCTGCCCATCAAGGATGCGAAGACCGCCACATCACTCACGTACGAGGATGGTCCGCGCGTGATGCTTTACCAGGCATATCCCGTATTCGGAGCGAGCCACCTGGTCAGGCACCTGGACTTCCTGCCGTTCACGAAGTTCGCGACAGCTGCCGAAAAATCCGACGACGCGTTCCGGCTCACTCTCGAAAAAACTGCGCGATTCGCGATCGCCGAATCGGAGCTGTTCCCGGTCAGCACCCGCTCGATGCTCGAGGGCAAATCGCTGATCGACTACCGGAGCATGGAACGCGATGCGACCCGTCCTTCCGAGCAGCGCGCGCTGTGGAATCGCCACATGAGGCGGTTCAGCCCTCACGCCTACAGGCTCGTGGCGGTGGATGGAAGCACGCTCGCATTCTGGAGCATCGATCACCAGAGTGGCACGCTTCTCGGGATCCTTCCGGACGGAAGCGGCGGAGGAAGTGCAGAAGAGCGGTTGCAGAAGCAGCTCGAGGAGATCGAAGAGGTGATGGCGTTCTACAACACCGTTCTCGGAGAGGTGGCGGGGTTGGCCGGGGTCCCGACGCCGGGAACACTTGCTATCGGAATCGTGGGCGAATACGGTCTGCTGCTGGTGCGCCTTTACGCCGCAGCGTCCCTCGCGATCGCAGTGATGGATGCCTCAGGACTCGAAGAGGCGGTAGGGGAGGCTCTCGAGCAGTTTGCCTGCAACGTAAAGAAGAGCATCTTCGCCGCCGCCCTCGGACCCGCAGGTGATGCGTTTACCGGGCTCGACCTTCTGATCAGTGCCATCGGTGGGGACGAGAACAATCCGCTTGCATGCTGATGTATGTGGCAGCGCCCTCCGAGGCCCTGCCTCTTCGGGATTGTGAAGTGGTACCTCACCTGGAGCATCGACGGTTCTGCGAACGCTCCAGGTGTCGTACATCGCAACGATTCGGAAAAAGGCAGGGCCTCGGAGGGCCCTGCCACATCTTCTAAAGTTACGGTCGTCTCACGGGTCGCGATCTGCTCGTACCATCGGAGAGGATTTTGACGAACAGTCTCGTGGTGGGGAGGTTTTCGCCACCCGGACTCCGCAGGAATGCGAGCGCCAACAGACCTCGTGAGTCGACGGCCAGCGAAGGTTTCCACTCCACTCCCTCAGCGCTCGTCAGCTCGAAGAGGTCCTCTGAAAGCACCGAGCCGTCCGGCTCGACCCAGAGCCCCACGAGCTCTCCCTTCGTCGCCAACCTTGCGTCGCGTCCGGGATACAGAACCTGGTCGGATATATGAAAGACGAGCAGAAACTTCCGGCCGTTCCAGACGATCTGCGGATCGCGGTCCACGTTAATTCCGCGGAACTCCAGTTTCGCCTGCTCGCCGCGAACCGAACACGTAGGGCAGAAACATCCAACTGGAATCTACGTATTCGAAGATCGCCAGTCCTACTGACTCCTGACTCCTGACTACTTCCCCCACGCACACACAAAATCACGAGGAGAACAATGCGCCGCGTAACAATCATCGCCCTTATCTGTCTCATGGTCCCAGCTTCAAATGTCCTTGCCGGTGGGCTGGCCACTCCGGAGCCGTGGTCGAATCAGCTGCTCATCCCCGCGGCCATCAGTGCGCCGGGCGCCAACGGAACCTTCTTCCGTTCCGACATCCGGATCACGAATCAGCGGACCGACGCGGCGCAGGCTGTGACGCTTGAATGGCTGCCGCTCAACGGCGGACCCGCTGCCGCATTCATCACCACCGTCGAGATCGAGCCCTCCGACACCCTTTCTGCCGATGACTTCGTCAGAGATGTAATGAACCGTGGAGATCTCGGAGCGATCCTCGTGCGCGGAGTCGATGCAGCCGGACAGACCGATCCCGATGCGCGCATCCACGCGACTTCGCGAATCTGGACGCCGCAGCCCGGGCTCGCAGGAACTTCGTCGCAGACCCTCTCACCCATTCCAGTCTCGAATATTTACGGGCAGAACGTCGTGATCCTTGGGCATCGCCGCGACAACCAGTACCGCACCAACGTCGGCCTCGTGAATCTCGACGGAGGCGCGCACACCTTTCTGGTAACGGTAAAGGGCGAGACTCCGACGCTCGTCCCGGAGATCTACACGATCACCGTTCCTCCCTTCGCGCTCGTGCAGTTTCCGATCAACGGCGCGCAACAGACGCAGCTCCGAATCGACATCCAGGAAGATGTGGTCCCCGGACAGGGCCGGCTCACTTTATGGGCGGCCTACGCCTCGTCAATCGACAACATCAGCGGTGACGGCTGGTCGACGGTCGGCGTCGACATCAGCGAATAGGCCTGGAAACGAAATAGCTTGTCGTCCCGAGCGTCAAATGACGGACATGTCATTGTGGCGAAGGATGAACCAGGTGTCATCCTGAGCGCAGCGAAGGAACATCTTGGGACGCTCGATCCCCGCAAGAAGATCCTTCGCTGCGCGAGACTGTGTCATAACCCAGAACGTGTCATCCCGAGCGTCGAGCGAGGGATCTGGGCGGTGGTCCATGGGACGAAAATGCACGCAGATCGATGTTTCCCGAGCAAAAGGCCCCCACCCCGATCCCTCGCTCGACGCTCGGGATGACACTTCGGCAGTTTTCACACAGTCTCGCGAAGCGAAGGATCTTCTTGCGGGGATCAGGCGCGGCAAAAATGATCCTTCGCTGCGCTCAGGATGACAAATCCGTCAGATCCTTCACGAAGGGCATGTTCATGAGCAGCCTGCGCTTGCTCGGGACGACAAATTCGCAGACGCGTCTTTCCATCGCCGTGATTTCATCCGCTACCCGCCTTCTGTCCTCTTTTGCACACATTGTACAGGGGGGATCGGCAATAATCATGCACTCACACATTCCCTCAGATGAAATCGAACGAAACAGAAGGTCTGGCATCCATTCCGATGACGGCGTTGAAGCTCCGTCTGGAAGCGGCTCAGCCTGCGGAAACGGTCGAGACGGTCACTCTGGGCCTCTACAGCGACCTCGCGGAGGTTCTCGCCCCCGTGATCGGAGACGTCGGAGTTCAGGCGCTCGAATCGCGTGCGCTGCACATCACTCGACAGATTTACGGGCCATCTACCCCGCGTGAAGCGGCTCCGTCGACGAAAACCGCGGAGCCTCTACGCGACTGGTTGAGGCAGCTCGAGCCTGATATCGCTTCTGAGGCTGCTGGCTCTTTGCTCACGACTCTGACCACGCTGCTTGCCTCGTTCATCGGCGGGGGGCTGACGATGCGCCTCGAGCAGAAGGCTTGGACAAACCTGTTTTCAGAATCCGAATCATCCGAATCAAAGGAGATTGATCCATGACGGG
>JBGSYJ010000173.1:0-36517 GCA_041750915.1 Thermoanaerobaculia bacterium
CGCGCAAATAAGTATCGACAACAGCCCGCAGATCAAGCGGGCCTGGAATGACAGTTTCACCAGTGCCTCCGGGAACAATGTTTTTTTTGCAGTTCTGGCCGAACGTTGTATTTTTGCATGATCCCAGCGCAGACCACTAGAATTATTACGGTTAGCGCACATGGTTACCGGCCGCTCGCTGTGCGGAGTTCCGGTTCGTGCGCCTGAGACCGAGTGTTTTTCATCGCCTTGAGTTTCCGCGTGACAAAGCCCGCGATAACTCTCTTGAGAGCGTTCGAAGCACTCTCGGGGGGATCGCAGAATCGCAATCCGGACGTGTAGACCACGCCGAACCTTCCCGAGCTCCTCTGAAGTTTGCAGCGGGTCACGTCGCACAGGAGCGACAGAGATTCCCCTTCACACGAGAAGTCCAGCCGGACTCTCCGCCCGGAGGCAAGCGGGAACTGATGCTCCACTCTCGCTCCGACAATGCTCAGGTCTGCCACGATCACGTTTCCCGCCGGGAGCTGTCCCACCACGGGGTAATCCGGTTCCACTCTCTGAACCACTCTCTGGATGCGCTGCTTCTCCGCCGCTGTCGTCATCGCCCTGCCTCACTTCGTTTCGTTTCAATTCCCCGAGCCGGCCGGGGGCGGAATCGAAACTCGCCTGGCAATCCCGAGAAGACTCGCCGTTCGATGCGTTTCGATTCCATCTTCATACCGCCCCTGGCCGGGCCCACGAAAAAAGGGGACCGCTGCTCCATGCAGCAGTGCCACGATACGAAGGGGACGTCAGGCGAGCGTCAAGCTCCGCGTCAATCGAGCGTCAAAATAAATACAGCCGTGGAAAAGATTCTTCGCGCGGCTGTATGATCGGACCGGACAGACTGGAGCTGACTATGAAATCGGTACAGGAGCAGTTCTCCGACTACGCCGCCTTCCACAGGACGCCCGGCAACAAGCTTTTTCATCGCCTCGGTATCCCCATCATCATGCTTTCGCTCATGGGGATGCTCGAGAGGGTCGCGCTCTTCCATTCGGAGGGATGGCAGCTCGATCTCGCTGCAATCCTGATCGTCGGGTCGGGGATCTACTACCTCGCTCTGGAGTGGCGCCTGGGAATCGCGATGATCGCCGTCAGCATCGTGATGTACTTCGCCGGCGCAGCAATGCCCATGTGGCTCCTGGTGATTCTCTTCGTCACAGGCTGGATCTTTCAGGGCATCGGACACGCGGTCTACGAAAAGCGCCAGCCAGCCTTCGCCCAGAACCTCGTCCACCTCCTTATAGGACCGCTCTGGATTCTCAACGATGCGATCGGGGTGGTGAGGGAGCCGTCGAGGGTGACGACGTAGGCTTGAGTAGTCAGTAGTCAGGAGTCAGTAGCCAGTAGCCCACCCATCCACGGAGCCGACGGACGGGTGGGCTACTGCCTTCTGTCTACTTGGCCCATGCATTGAGTTCACGCTTAATGTGGCAGGGCCCTCCGAGGCCCTGCCTCTCCGGATCGTTCAGCTGCACGACACGTGGAGCGACGTCCCTTCATGAATGCCCCAAATGTCGTACCTCTTAACTGCCCCGCCCGGGCAGGGCCTCGGAGGGCCCAGCCACACAGAACAGTAGACAGGAGGCGAGCCCTACCCAATCAAATGACGGGCGGGTGGGCTACTGTCTTCTGTCTACTGTGTACTGTCTACTCGCGTAACCTGGCCTCCCGCTTGCGATTTCCCCACCCGATGTTCAATTCAGAATGGGGTGATAACATGCTAAGCACAAGGGGTTTGGTTCTGGCCGCGGCCGCTTTGGCCGCCTTCATGTTTTCCAATAGCGCGTCCGGTCTCGTGGACGAGCGTCTCCTGTCGAGTACGCTCTCACTTTCTCAGCCCGGCACTTCAATCACCGTGCAGGGCCGGCGGGAGGCACCGCGTCGAGGCGAGATTGAAGTTCACGGAACTGTGACGCGGGCGGGACGCGATCTCCGGATCTCGACGGGACGTGCGACCGTCCGACTTCTCGCTTCCTCCCGCGTTCCCGTTTATTACGCCGGCCGAGTCTTTCGTCCTGCGAACCTCGAGGTCGGCGATCGTGTCGTCGTCATCGGAAAGCAGCAACGGAGCGGGCTCGATGTACGCAGGATCGATGTGGTCCAGAGCGTCTCTGCGCGCGCACCGCGTCAAGGGTCGGTCAGCGGAATCATCACGTCCGTCGATCATCGGCGTGAGACCTTCCGTCTGCGATCGCAAACTGGACGTGTCATCGTGATCGACGCGGAGCGGGCGGACACCCGCGGCCGCAGCGACGTTCGCCTGCGGGAGCTGCGCGCGGGAGACCGCGTCACCGTGCTCGGTCATTTCGGCCGGTCGGATGTGTTCGTGGCCGAAAGCATTCAGGTCCGCGGCACGCATCGGGGCCACGATGACCGCGAGGATTGGCGGCAGAGCCGGAGCGGTCGCTACTGACGTGGCAGGAGAGTGCGCGGAGCGCGGGATCGTTTCCCCGCGCTCCGCGCCATGTCAGCTCGCGTCCCAGTCCGTGTGGACGAACCCTTCGTCAGGCGCGTCGGACCGCTGGTACGTGTGTGCCCCGAAGTAGTCCCGCTGCGCCTGCGTCAGATTCTGTGGGAGATTCGCCGTGCGGTAGCTGTCGAAGTACGCGAGACTCGCGGACATCGCCGGAACGGGGATGCCCTGCGCCTGCGCGAGCTGCACCGTTTTTCTCCACGCCGCCTCGGACTTCGAGACGGACTCGGCAAATCGGGGCGCGAGAAGCAGATTCGGCAGGCCGGCATCCTCGCCATACGCTTCCATGATGCCGTTGAGGAACCGAGCGCGAATGATGCAGCCGCCCTTCCAGATGCGGGCCATCTCGGCGAGGTTGATGTTCCACGAATATTCTTTGGATCCCGTTCCGATGAGGCTCATCCCCTGCGCGTACGCACAGATCTTGGAAGCGTAGAGTGCGTCGTGGACGGAGGCGACGAGCTCCTTCCGATCGCCGTCTACACGTTGCCGTGAAACCGCCGATCGGATCTTCTGGCTCGCGAGAACGCGTTCGTCTTTCATGCTCGACAGATTGCGAGCGTCCATAGCGGCCGCGATCGTCGGAATCGGAACTGCAAGGTCGAGTGCGACCTGCGCGGTCCACTTTCCCGTTCCCTTCGATCCCGCCTTGTCGAGCACCAGGTCGACGAGCGGCTTGCCGGTGCGCTCGTCCGAAACCTTGAAGATAGCCGCCGTGATCTCGATCAGGAACGACTCGAGAGGCCCCTTGTTCCACTCTTCAAAAACGTCCGCGAGCTCGGCGGCCGACATGCCCCCTGCGTCACGCAGGATGTCGTACGCTTCAGCAATCAGCTGCATATCGCCGTACTCGATTCCGTTGTGCACCATCTTGACGAAGTGGCCTGCACCGTCAGGACCGCAGTGAGCGACACAGGCGCCTGAATCCGTCTTCGCTGCAATCGCCTCGAAGACGGGACGAACTTCGGCGTAGGCCTCCGTATCACCGCCAGGCATGAGCGAGGGGCCGAATCGAGCTCCGGTTTCGCCTCCGGAAACGCCCGAGCCGATGAATCGAAGGTTGTGGCTCTGGCAGTATTCGGCCCGCCGGCGAGTGTCCGGGAACCAGGAGTTCCCGCCGTCGATCATGATGTCGCCCTCGGAGAGCAGCGGACGAAGCCGCTCAATCATCTCATCGACCGGAGTCCCCGCCTTGATCATCATCATGATCCTGCGCGGGCGACGGAGAGCTCCGATGAACTCCTCGAGCGTCCTGGTCGGAACGAGCTTCCTTCCGGAGTTCTTCTGGATGAAGCTATCCATCTTTTCCGGTTCACGGTTCCAGACGGCCACCGAGAACCCATGGTCCTCGATGTTCAGTACCAGGTTCTCACCCATGACTCCGAGGCCGATCATGCCGAATTCGGCACCGCCGGCAGCCGCGTTTGTATCTGTCATTGCACTCTCCCGTTTCTTGATGCGCTGCGTCGCGCAGCTTTGGTTTCTGCTGGATGATCATCGGTTCGGAAGTCGGGGACTCCCGAGCCGAAAGAGCTCTGCTGCACCTGCTTCAGGATCGGGCAACCTCTGCTGCGCGCCTGGTGTCGATCGTCTTGATCAGCGAGGTGAACGAGTCTGCGAAAGACTTCACACCATCCGCGGTGAGTTTCCTGGTGATCTCATCGAGGCTGACTCCTGCCGCTTCGAGCCGCTGCAGGACGTCCTTCGCTTCGTCAACGTCCTTGTCGAGCGTCCGGGAAACCGTTCCGTGATCTCGGAATGCGTCGTATGTTTTCGGCGGAATCGTATTGACGGTGTCCGGCCCGATCAGCTGCTCGATGTACAGGACATCGCTGTATTTCGGATCCTTCGTCCCGGTGGAAGCCCAGAGCGGGCGCTGCACGCGGGCGCCCTTTGCCTTCAGCTTCGCGAACCTTTCGGATGAGAATCTCTCCTCGAAGAGCTGATAGGCGAGCTTTGCATTCGCGATGGCAACTTTGCCGAGAAGCGACGAGAGCTCCTTACGCTCCTCGTCCGTGGTCGCTTTCTGGATGCGCTCGTTGATCTCCTTGTCTGCGGCCGCGTCGATCCGGCTGACGAAAAAGCTCGCCACCGAAGCGATCGAATCGATCGCCTCGCCCTTCTCGGCGCGCCTCTCGAGACCGCGCATGTACGCTTCGATCACTTTGTCGTACACGTCACGGGAGAAGATCAACGTGATATTCACGTTGATCCCGGAAGCGATGGCTTCTTCGACCGCGGGGATGCCTTCCTCAGTCGCGGGAATCTTGATCATGGCGTTCGGCTTGCCGAGCAATCCCCAGAGTTTCCTCGCCTCAGCGAGCGTGGCCTCACCCTGGTGGGCCAGATTCGGGCTGACCTCGAGGCTGACGTAACCATCCAGACGGTTTGTCCGATCGTAGACCGGGCGGAAGACATCCGCGGCGTTGCTGATGTCGTTCACGACGAGGGACTCGTAGATCTCGTCCGTCGTCGCGTCCTTTTCTGCCAGCTCACGGAGAGAATCGTCGTAATCCTCACTCCCTCCGATCGCCTTCTCGAAAATCGTGGGGTTCGAGGTCAGACCTCTCAGGTCGTCCTCGTCAATGAGCTTCTGAAGTTTGCCGCTCGTGATGAGCGCGCGCTCCATCAGGTCGTACCAGACGCTTTGTCCTGTCTCTGCCAGCTGTGCCAGGGGATTCTTGGTCATTTGCATCTCCTCCATTGAAGAAGAATTCAGAATTGAGAATTCAGAATTCAGAAGTGAAAAGAACTGCTGTAGTTCTACACATCGGGAGGTGGCTTTCTGAATTCTGAATTCTCAATTCTGAATTCATTCACCCTTCCTCGTACTCTCTCAGTGCTTTTCTCGCGATCTTCGTTACGATCGTCGTCACCACGATCGTTGCGACCAGTCCCAGAATCAGAACCGCCCAGTATCCGGCGCCCTTCGAAACCTCGACACCGCCCGCGACCGCCGCGACGTCACCGGCCAGCTTGCCGTAGTAAACGTAGAGAAACGTTCCCGGCAGCATTCCAAACGCAGCGAGCGCGTAATCGCGAAGCCGGACGTTGGTCAATCCGAGACCATAGTTGAGCAGATTGAACGGGAAGATGGGAGAGAGTCTCAGCAGAAAGACGATCTTCAGACCTTCTGCCCCCACCGCGCGGTCGATCGTTTCGAATTTCCGGTTGCCCTTCAGTTTCCGCTCGATGGCATCCCTGGCAAAGTAGCGCGAGACCAGAAACGCGAGGATCGACCCGACGGTTGCGCCGATGAAGACGAAAATCGTTCCGCGAACGAGCCCGAAGATTGCTCCGGCAGCAAGCGTCAGAATTGAGCCCGGTATGAACGCGACGGTAGCAACGATGTAGCCGAGAATGAATACGACCGGCCCCCAGATGCCGAGGCTGGCAACCCATTCGGCGAACTGCGGCACGAACGCGCCGACCTTGCGTCCGCCGACCAGAAGGCCCGCGAGCACAGCGAGGCCGATGAGGCCAAAAACAATAAACCTCAGACGCGAAGACGCGGGAGCCCGCTCCGTTGAAACTGTGGTGCTCATTGGGAAGCGCATAGCATACTCCACATGGGAGAAAGTGGAAGATTCACTCCCCATTCTCCGAAGGAACGGTCACCATTTTTAGCCGTTGGCGTCTACGGTCACGGGTTAGTAGCGGGAGATTCCGATCTCCCGCTCCCGGGAACGAACATCCCGCGCGTTATGGGGCGATCGCGATGGCGCCAGAACTCGAGGACTTTCACACCGCGCGGAACGGCGCATCGGAATGCGCCGCTACTTGCGGCCCGCAATGGAAACACTTTCGTGACTTGACATGCTACAAACGTAGCACTATGTTATGTCCGTAGCATGACAAATGAAAAACTATCCCGACGCGAACGCGAGATCCTGGACGTCCTTTTCGCCCTTGGAGACGAGGCCTCGGCCGAGCAGATCCGCGAACGGCTCTCGGATCCCCCCTCCTACTCCGCCGTCCGGGCCATGCTGGCCAAACTGGAAACAAAAGGGGCTGTGAAGCACCGCGAGAAGGGCCTCCGCTACATCTATTCGCCCACCACCCGCAGAAGCACGGCCCGCCGCTCGGCATTGCGGAAGATGGTGCAGGTCTTTTTCGAAGGCTCTGCGGGACAGGCTGCGGCCGCGCTCCTGAAGGAGGAGCAGTGGTCGGAGGACGAGCTCGATCAACTCGCCCAGGAAATTGATCGAGCCAGGAAAGAGAGGAAATCATGATCGGAATCCTGACCATCGCCGCGAAAGTGACATTTCTGATCGCGTGTGCACTCGGCATCGCGGGGCTGGCTCGATCCGGCCGGGCTTCCGTGCGCCACGGCGTCTACGCGGCTCTTTTCGTCACCCTTCTTCTGTTGCCGGTGGCGCCCAGGGTCATTACTGGAGCCGCGGTTGAGATTCCGGTCGCTGTCGCGGAGCGGTCAGCCGTTGCCCTGCCGAAGTCCGAAGCTGTTCCGGTTGCATCAGGTCGCGAACGAGCGGGATCGGTGGCCTCACAAGCCGGCGTGTCTGTTGCGCAACCAATCCGAGGCGGCTTCGAGTGGATACTGATCGCGCGGAACATTTACTTCGCCGGCCTCGCGCTGCTTCTGACAACTCTGGCTGCGGGAGTGTGGCGTCTCCATCGATGGGAGACCGAGTCAAGCGTATGGCTCGATGGAACAGCGACGGCGACATCGATCGCTTCGTCGAGCGGGATCCGGCGCGCGGTGCTCGTGGCGATCTCCGAGGAAGTACGCGCTCCGATGACGTTCGGCTTTCGCAGGCAGACGATCCTGATGCCGGCTTCAGCGAAAGAATGGAACGACGAGGAGCTCGGGCGGGCGATCCGTCACGAGCTGGAACACGTGCGGCGGGACGACTGGGCCATGCAGATCGTGGCGCGGGTGGCGAGCGCGGTTTACTGGCCGCATCCGATGGTCTGGATCGCGCTTCGACGATTCTTCCTCGAGGCGGAGAAGGCATGCGACGACGCGGTGATTCGGAGCTCCGACGCGTCGATGTACGCGAACCAACTCGTAAGTCTGGCGCGTTCGATCCGCAGACGCAGCACAGTGCCGGCGCTGGCGATGGCCTCTCCGAGCAGGTTGTCGGAGCGCGTGCATGCAATCCTCGACCCGAAGCAGGTTCGCGGGCCGCAGAGCCGGGCCATGCTCCTTGTCACCGCGAGCGTGATGCTCGCATTCGTTGTGACGATCGGTTCCGTGAAGCTCGTCGCGGCGTCGGACTCAGCCAGCCATGACGCCATCTCGGACGCCATCAGCGAGGGAGTCGCCGGCACACTGAACGATCCCGGCCTCTATCATGACGCGATCGTCGAGGCATCGGAACGAGGCGACGTCGAGGTACTGAGGTACTTCTTCTTCGAAAGAGGTATCGACATCAACACACCCTTCATTGGAGACGGGACTGCACTCCTGATCGCCGGTCGCGCCGACCAGCGGAAAGCCGTCGAGTGGCTGCTCGCAAATGGAGCAGACCCGAACGCTCCCTCGGAAGGAGACGGCAATGCGCTGATTGCGGCAGCGGGAGAGGGAAACATCGCGGTCATGACGATCCTTCTCGATCGCGGTGCGCGCGTCGACGAAGAAGTTCCGGGCGACGAGAACGCGTTGATCACCGCGTCAGCGGCGGGAAGACTCGCGGCAGTCCGACTTCTGATCGCCCGTGGCGCGAATGTGAACGCCCGCATCTTCGCGGACCGCCGCGAATGGCGCACGCCGCTGAACATGGCGCGCCGCGGCGGCCATGACCGCGTCGCGAAGGTACTGATCGAAGCGGGGGCCCGGGAGTAACTCCCGCCTCAACCCACCAACTCAGGAGAACGTCTCATGCTGAACCGGCTGCTGGCCGTCATGGTCGTCGTGTGCGCATGCACCACAGCGAGCGCAATCAACGTGAAGAAGGCGACGGGACCGATCCGGATCGATGCGGTGCTCGACGAGCCGGCATGGGCCGAGGCCACACCGATACGGATCGACCGCGAATGGTTTCCCGGCGACGACATCCCGGCCGCAGTCGCAACCGAGGCGCTGATCACGTGGGACGACGATACGCTGTACGTCGCTTTTCGCGCATCTGACCCGCAGCCGGCGCAGATTCGCGCCCGATTCGCGGAGCGCGACGGCGCACTGAACGACGACAACGTAGGCATTCTGATCGATCCATTCAACGATGAACGGATCGCCTATCAGTTCCGCATGAATCCACTCGGCGTTCAGGCAGATGCAATCAACAGCGACGTCGAGGGAACCGAGGACTTCTCGTGGGATGCAATCTGGGATTCTGCCGGACGCATGACAAATGACGGTTACGTGGTGGAAGCTGCGATCCCTCTTCAGCAACTACGCATCCCGGCGGGAAAGGGCGATCAGAGCTGGGGTGTGATGGCGATGCGGGACTATCCGCGCAACGTCCGGCACCGGTTCCGCTCGATCGTGACCGACGAGAACCGCAACTGCCTGATCTGCCAGTTCGCCGATGTCTCCGGTTTCGGAGTGCCGACTTCCGGCAGGAACGTGGAAGTGACTCCCTCCCTGACGGGCAACCTGCAGCAGGACCGATCCTCCGGCAGACTGTCCACTGAAGACCGCGGGCTCGAGCCCGGCATTTCAGGCCGCTGGGCAATGACTCCGAGCACCTCTCTGCAGGCGACGATCAACCCAGACTTCTCACAGGTGGAAGCCGACGCGGCGGCACTGGACGTCAACACTCGATTTGCGCTGTCGTTTCCGGAGAAGCGGCCGTTCTTCCTCGAAGGAAGCGACTTCTTCGATACGCAGATGCCGCTGGTCTTCACACGCACGATCGCGGCTCCGATCGCCGGACTGAAGCTCACGGGCAAGAGCGGCCGCCACGCGTACGGCGTTCTCATCGCACGCGACGAGATCACGAACTTTCTGGTTCCGTTCGATCAGTCGTCACTTCGAACATCGATCTCCGACGCTTCGAACACGGCGATCCTGCGGTATCGGGGAAGTCTGTCTTCCACCTCGACGGCTGGCGTTCTCTTCTCATCGCGGACGGGAGACGACTACAGCAACTCCGTGCTATCGGCAGACTCGTTCTTCCGGCTGACGGAACAGGATTCAGTGCGCGTGCAGGTTGCCGGCGCCCGATCGGAGTATCCCGAAATTCTTACAGCCGCTGGCCAGCCGGAAGGCACGCTGAATGGACATTCTTTTCTGGCCCGGTACGACCACAGCGATCGCGACTGGACCTGGCTCGCGTCGTACTCCGAGCTTTCACCCGAATTCAGAGCAGATGCGGGACTGATCAATCAGGTAGGAGTCCGTTCGGGGGTTGCCGGCGCGTCCCGGCGCGTTCGCGGCGGGCCCGATCGGTGGTTCCGCAACCTCAATTTCCAAGTGTTCGCCGACGCCCGGCAGGAGTGGGACAGCGCATGGAACGAGTGGGGCGCGGACATCGTGGCGGTCTACCAGGGCTCGCGCCAGAGCACGGTCTCGCTGCTGATCGCACCGAATCAGGAGCACTTCGCCGGAACGACGTACCACAACACGCGATACAACGTCCAAGGCTCGATCCAGGCAGGACGCGACCTTTCTCTGTCAGGGTCGGTCAACTGGGGCGAGGCGATCGACTTCACGAATCAGCGCAAGGCAGAGTTCATCACGGTGAGCCCATCCGCCACGTTCCACCTCGGCAGGCACATCAACGGAGACGTGTCGTGGGTTCGTCAGATCTTCAGCACGACTGCGGGAGACGAGATCTTCACCGCCGACATCCCGCAGACGAGAATCATCTACCACCTCAACAGGCGCACATTCGTGCGGGCGATTCTGCAGTGTCGCAGCGTCGACAGGGATCCGGAGCAATACGTCGTTCCGGTGGGCCGCGAGAGTCGCAACCTGCTTTCCCAGCTTCTCGTTTCGTATCGGCTCGATGCGCAGACGGTCTTCCTGGCGGGCTACTCAGACAACTACTCGGCGACCGAAGCAATCGACCTGACGCAGACCAATCGAGCCGTGTTCATCAAACTCGCCTACGCGTGGCTGTTCTGATCAAACTTGACAAGGTCTCGCGAGAGAGGCAGAGCACGACGACGAGTTGCATTCCCCTCTCCCCGTGTGAACGGGGAGAGGGGCAAGGGGTGAGGGGCCGCGCAAGCAACTCGTGTGTTGGCGATCGGCTTCAGAAGCTGCAAGCCCCCGACACCCCTCTCCCGGCGCGCGACAATCACGCAAGTTTTCGACTTCTGCGCGGATGCCGCGCGCCACCCTCTCCCCGACTTCGCGGGGAGAGGGAGAGCACGAGGGCGTCCGCATTTCTTGCTCTCACTCGATTCTCGCTCCTCCCTCGTCAGAATGACCCGTTTCACCATTCACGGCACATCAGTTGCTCGCAGATAGAGGATGCAATGGGTTCGAAGCACCTTTGCCCTGTTCAAACAGACATTCCAGGAATGGAACGCCGACGGCGTCCCGCGCCTTGGGGCGGCGCTTGCCTTTTATGCGGTCTTTTCCATCGCGCCGATGCTGATCCTAACCCTGGAGCTCGCCGGGGAGGTCTTCGGACCGAAGGCCGTGCGTGGCGAGCTTGAAGGCACGATCAGCGGACTTCTCGGTCCCGCTGCCGCATCCGCCATCGAGTCGCTGGTTCAGGAGGCAGCCGAAGGGAACGACTTCACGATCATCGGCATTCTGATGCTCATCTTCGGCGCTTCCGCAGTTCTCGCCCAATTCCGCGAGACGATGAACATCGTCTGGAATGTCACTCCGAAACGCGAGGGTGTCCTGAAATTCATCGTCAACCGCGCGATCGCTCTCGTACTGGTTCCCTGCTTCGTCCTGCTGCTGATTCTGCTTGCTGGAGCTTCGACCTTCGTCTCGGCGATGGGCTCCACGACCACCGTGCCGGGAGGCGCTCTCGTATGGTGGATCGTCGACTTCACAGCCTCCTTCGCCGTGCTCAGTCTCGCGTTCAGCATCGTTTTCCGATACACGCCCTCCGTCCGTCTCGCATGGAAAGATGTGCTCGTCGGCGGAGCGCTGACGTCCTTTCTCTTTGTGGCCGGGAAAAGCATTCTCAGTTACTACCTGGCCCGCGGATCGACCGCTTCGGCCTACGGAGCGGCCGGATCTGTCGTCATTCTGTTGATCTGGATTTATTACACGGCGCAGATCTTCTTTTTTGGAGCGGAGTTCACCCAGGTCTGGGTGAAATCGAGGGGTGGGCAGATTGCAGAGGAAGACAAGGCTGAAGAATTGAGAATTCAGAATTGAGAATTCAGAAAGGGACGCCTTTTCTGAATTCTGAATTCTCAATTCTCAATTCTTCTTCATCCAGGCCACACACTTCTCCAACTCTTCTCTCATCCGGTCGAAGGGGAGGTGCACCGGCCGTCCATGTCCCGGCAGAACCCACTCGAAGCGATAGTCGAGCAGCGATTCCATCGAGCGGATCTGGGCTTCCCATGAGTACCAGCAGGCATTGCGGAACGCATAGAGCCGCTCCCGCGGCTCGTCCCACGCGAGGTGGTCTCCCGAGAAGAGGAATCGCTCCTGGTGCAGAAACACTACATGCCCCGCGGTGTGGCCCGGTACGGGAATCATCAGCGTCCCGAGAACAACTTCCGCCGTTTCACTTCCTTCCGGCTGAATCTCGATCATCGAAGTGGACCGGCGGACATCGGCCTTGTGGAGAAGCCGTTTCGCGCCGAAGCGGTCGTGAAACTTCTCGTGATCGGCCACATCATCGGCGTGCGTGAGCAGCATCCAGTCGACACCACCCATCGATTCGAGGTTCCGTACGATCGGCCCCGAGAATCGCGGCGAATCGATCAGCAGATTTGCAGCGGGCGTTCTGACGAAATAGCTGAAGGCGCCGAAAGAGCTCTCCGAGGTGAATCCGCAGCGATAGACCTCGCTATCGATGCGCTCCGGGTATGCGGTCAGGGCATCGGTCATCGGGTGTTTTATGACCGAGCCGATCGATGCGGTGGGGCAGGAGATCAGCGCCTTCTTCGCGTCGAGCAGATCCGAGCCGGCCTGCGGTTGGCGCCAGACGGCTGCCTGGCCTCTAACACGTTTGAATACGGAAGGGGCGATCTGGCGGCACGCGTCGCAGTCGATGCACGTCTCGTCGACGAAGAAGTCGCCATCTGCATTTGCCGGAAGCCGCTTGAGAAGCGTAGCCACTGATCGAGTGAACAGCCGCAGCACGTCTGTCGCTTCCAGCGCATGTGCAAAGGGGCGAGCGGCCGGCGCAAAGCAACGCTGTGAGGACGGGCGGGCGGGCTACTGTCTACTGTCTACTGTCTACTGTCTACTTGTGGAAGCGGGTCTCCCTCTCAATCTTCGCCGCGTAACCGCGCAGGTCGACTTTCTTTCGAGTCGAATCCGAGCTCATGTAACGCACCATTCCGAAGATCGGCCGCTCCGGGGCCCAGGCGCGGTCATGTTTGCCGAAACACCAGAGCACTCCGGCATGGGTGTTCGGGTCGCGGCCATCGAGCGCCCAGCGCTCGTGGAGAAGCATCATTACACGGTGCGCTTCCTCAGGCGTGGGGGTCCATTCGATGATCCGTTTGCCCCATAGCATTCTGAGATAGTTGTGCATCCTTCCGGTCTCGACGAGCGCTCGCTGCGCGAGATTCCAGACCTCGTCGCCAGTCTCAGCGAGCTCCATCTGCTCGTAGTCGTACAACGGCTTCCGCCTGTCGTTCCGGTGAGCATCCAGAGTGCGTAACGCCCAGGCGGGAAGAGCCGACAGCGAATCGTGGTCGGGCCTGAAGTGACAGAGATTGAAGGACAGCTCCCGTCGGATGACAGCCTCCTCGAGGAACGCGTCGATGTCTTCGGGAGGCGCGTCACTGAACAGCACGCGCCGGGCAACCTCGTCGATCCCGACGTGGCCGAAATGCAGATAGGGCGAAAGCTCGCTCGTCCGCTCCGGCTCACGGTTTCTCCGCGCGGCATAGCCGTCGAGCCGCTCCGAAACGAACGTTTCGAGCCGGCGCAAGCCCTCCACCCTTCCCCCCTTCAGCGGTGCGACGGGAACCGCGTGATCGATCTCGCATGCATTCACGGCGGCGGCGATGTCTTCGCCGTTCCATGAGTCGAGCTCGAGCTCGCCCGTGAACGGCCCGACCAGCGGCCTGGTCTCGGGAATGAGCGCCCACCGCTGTTCGAACTGTCGATGCGCCTTGTCGCGAAAGAACTTCGCGGAGTACTGCTCTTTCGGAAACGCGCGCATCGGCAGGATCCCATTCCCATCGACGAGCCAGAGGGGCACCGGAATCGTGCGCGCAAAACGCTCCGTCTGCGACTTGATCACGAACGTCGGATACTCGTCGGTGACGACCATCCGCGCCCTTCGGGCGATTCGAAGGAGCGCGCCTCGTGCCTCGTCGCGGTTTTTCGGAAGAAAGAACTCGTACCGCAGCCCTCTCGCCTGTGCGATCCGGCGGTTCTCCGCGACCCCTTCCAGGACGAACGTGTGGATCCTGTCGTTCGCCGATGGGTAATCGGACCGGAGCGCTTCGTAGACCACCACAGGCAGGCCGGCCTTGTTCCCTTCGAAGATGGCAAGCTCCAGCGCGAGATTGCTGGCTGTCCTCCGCGCGGCCTGCGCCCAGTAGAGGATGTACTCGCCGCCGGTTCCCTCAGAAGCGCCGGAGAAGGTGAGGCGGTCGAGGAATGGGTCGGCACCCCCCCGCTCAACAGCGGGCCGATAGGGAAGAAACGACTGTCTCGGTGTGAACATCAGGAATCTCCGGGTTCGGGCGACGAGTGGGGGAGGATCACGGCAGTAGGGAACAAGTGTTTCTGTATTTTTCCTCCGTGCCTATTGACTTACCTCGAGGGAGGACTGAATCCATGCAGCCGAAGGAACGCATCACCCTTGTTTTTCCAGATCCAACGCATACGGAGCTCGACTGGGAGTCTTCCAGGCGCGAGGAGTCGGTCATCACCGTGAGCAACTACAACCTCCTCAACGGTGCGCTGCAGGCGGGCGTCCAGGAGCTGGGACGCGATATCGAGAGGGTCATCTTCGATCGCTCGGTCGACGGAGACACGTTTCTGTCATTTCTCTCGTCCCTTCCGATCGAGTTTCGAGGCGACGTACTCCGGATCCGGAAAGATGGCTCCGGAACTCTGAGCGCTTCGAGCCCGCGGGGAGACGGACGATTTCTCTACGGTCTGAGCGTTGTCGACGTGGGGTTCTACCTCAGGACGGTCACAAGAGTCGGATTCTGTTCGATCGATCGAGTAGACGAGATCTTCGACGCGTCGATGGCGGAGCCGATCCCTACGCTGTCGCTGGTCGTCTGAGCCCTCCAGGGGTGCGAGCCGGACTCGTCGGCTCGATTCTTGCTGTTCCACACTCTGAATCCTCACCTGAGTGAAAGGAACTGACATTGGTAAATTCCATGTGTGCAGAGATCAACGTCTTTCAGGGCGTCGGAGAGAAGACGGGAATCGTCGTCGAGCGGAGCGCAGTTCGAGGGAAGAAGGGTCTATGCAAGAGCATGCGCGATCTGACAATCAAGTCGCGTGTTCTCGGAGACGGCTTCTACTATCTTCCCATTGAGCTCTGGCCGCTCTCTGAACCAGTCGTCGTACACCGCCAGGACTGGACCGTGATCGGCTCCATTCCGCGCACGACCAGACCTGCCAAGAAGCGAACCGGCCGGGCCGAGTCCGATACCTGATCCGCATCGATTCTCTGCTTTGAGTCGCAGTGCGGGCAGCTGCAAGCTCCTTCGGCGGCGATGTTTTCGATCGAGCGTCGATCCTGTCGTGGTACGGCGCGTGCAACTTCGCCGAAATCGAAAAGGAGCCGCAGACATGAAATCTCTCACCCTCTTCCTTCTCGTCGCACTGGCAGCTGCAGGTGTGCTCGCTCAGGAGCCATATACCGCCGCCCTGGTCATCGAACCGACCACAGGCAAGGTTCTCTACGAGAAGAATTCCAATCAGCCATACCACACGGCCTCGATGATCAAGATGATCACGCTCCTCGTGGTGATGGACGAGATCAACGCGGGCGAGCTCTCGCTCGACGATCCGGTCACCACCTCGGCGAAGGCGAGTCAACTCGGAGGTTCGCAGGTCTATCTCGCGCACAACGAAGTCTTTCCCGTGCGCGATCTGATTGCCGCCGTCAAGGTGCATTCGGCAAATGACGCGGCGCTCGCGCTTGCGGAGCATATCGGCGGCTCGCAGGAGGGTTTCGTCGCAATGATGCGCGCGAAAGCACGGGAGCTCGGTCTCCAGAACACGCAGATCTTCACGCCTCACGGCCTCCCGGCGCCCGATGAAGAAGCAGACATGATGAGCCCTGTGGACCTCGCGAAGGTCGGCATCCAGACGATGAAGCACCCGCTGCTCAACGAGTTGGGAGTCAAGCAGACGATGCCCTTCCGCGATGGAAAGTTCACCATGTACAACCCGAACCGGCTGCTGAAAATCTATCCGAACGCTACCGGGATCAAGACAGGCTACCACGGCAAAGCTGGATTCTGCGTGACCGCGTCGGCGCGAAAGGGAAACATGGACCTCATCGCTGTGGTGATGGGCACCGAGCGCCGCGAGGACAATTTCAACAGCGCAGCGAAGTTGTTCAGCGAGGCATTCGCGAACTATCAGATGTCCGACGCAGTCAAACGCGGCACGGTCATGACGGTTCCGGCGAGCATTCGCGGAGGCGCATCAGACAGCGTCCAGGTCGTGGCCGGAGCCGACGCGAAGGTTCTGCTCGAGCGGGGCAAAGAAGGCGGGATTCAGCTGAGTATGATCGCCGATCCCGTCGAGGCTCCCGTCGCGAAGTTTCAGCGCATCGGCACCATCGTCGTGAAGCAGGACGGAAAGACAGTTGCGGAGCTGCCGGCACTGGCTCTCGACGAAGTTCCGAAGCAGTCGCTCCTCAAACGTCTGCTTCCCTTCTGATGCGGGCGGACTGAAACTACCCCGCCCTCCCCTCGTACACTGACTCAGGGCCTCATGCCCAATGGCGTCAACTTGAGGCCGCGCAGAAGCTGGTGTCATCCTGAGCGAAGCGAAGGATCCCCTTGCTACTGGAAATATCGCAAGCTCTCGGGGGATCCTTCGCTGCGCTCAGGATGACACCCTGCCTTAAGTTGACGCCATTGGGGCCCGAACGCCCGGGAAGGATGACCGATGCCGCTTTATCGCTCGCACCGAAACAAGATGATCGCCGGAGTATGCGGCGGAATGGCGGAGTGGCTCGGATGGGATCCGACACTCGTTCGAATCCTGTTCGTCCTCGTGTCGGTTCTTTCCGCGGCATTCCCGGGAATCATCGTCTACATCATTCTCTGGGCGATCATGCCGTCAGCACCCGCGAGGATTCCCTGATTCATCACGCTTCGCTTTCAAAGATGACTCTCCGCTGATCGACGCGGTATCCGCCGCAGAGTTTCCGGATCGCGTCGGCATACGCCAGATGCTCCTCGGCGAGAATGCGTGACGACAGCGACTCGACGGTGTCGTCAGCCATCACGTCGACGGCCCGCTGCACGAGAATCGGACCGCCATCAAGCTGTTCATCGACGAGGTGAACCGTGCAGCCCGACACTTTGACTCCGTGTGCAAGCGCCTGGGCCTGAGCGTCGAGCCCCGGAAACGAAGGCAGCAGCGACGGATGAATGTTGACGATTCGATTCCGGAAGCGGTCGATGAACCACGGAGAGAGCAGCCGCATGTAGCCGGCGAGCGCAATGAGATCGGCACCTGATCCCGAGACCACCTTCTCCAGCTCCGCTTCGTGCGCTTCGCGCGATGGGAACTTCCGGTGGTCGAGAAGATGGGCGGGAAACCCCAGATCGCGCGCGTGAGCGAGTCCTGCGGCATCGGCCCGGTTCGAAATCACGTGGACGATCGGTATCGGAATCGTCCCCGATGTGCTCGCTCGCGCAATCGCCGCGAAGTTCGAGCCGCGCCCCGACAGGAGCACCGCCAGCCGCGTCGCGCGCATCACTCGATCCAGCTGGGAAACCCGGCGGGAGGAAAGTCGTAGCGAACCTTACCGCTTCCCTTCGTCACGTTTCCGATGAAGAAGAACGGCTGCCGCGAGGTCTCGAGCCTGCGGACCACGCGATCGACGTCTTCGGGAGCCAGAATGAGCACCATGCCGATTCCCATGTTGAACACTCGGAGCATCTCTTCAACCGCAACGTCACCCTGCTGGAACATGAAGCGGAAGATCGGCAGGACGTCCCACGAGCCCGCCTTGATGACGGCATCGCAATCATCCGGAAGGACGCGAGGGATGTTGTCGGTGAGGCCTCCGCCGGTGATGTGAGCCAGAGCGTGAATGACTTTCTCCTCGATGAGCGGCAGCAGCGGCCGGAGATACGACAGATGCGGCTGGAGCAGGACTTCGCCGATCTTGCCCCCAACCTCTTCGAGGATCGTTTGGGGTTCATGTCCGAGCTTGTCGAACAGGATGCGCCTCGCGAGCGAATAGCCATTCGTATGCAGGCCGGCTGAGGGCAGGCCGACGAGGATATCTCCATTACGAACTTCTTTTCCGTCGATGAGCTGCGAGTGATCGACAGCCCCGACGATGAAACCAGCGACGTCGTAGTCTCCGTCCGAATAGAACCCCGGCATCTCGGCAGTCTCCCCGCCGATCAGAGCCGCGCCGTTCTCCTTGCAGGCTCTCGCCATCCCTCGGACGACGTCAGCCATCACCGCGGGCTCGAGCTTTCCCGTAGCGAAATAGTCCAGAAAGAAAAGAGGCCGCGCGCCCTGCACCAGGATGTCGTTTACGCAGTGATTCACCAGGTCATACCCAACCGTGTCGTGAATCTTCATCGCCTGCGCGACGCGGAGCTTCGTGCCGACTCCATCCGTCGACGAGACCAGAATCGGAGATTCCATCCCCGAAAAATCGGGACGGAACAACCCGCCGAAGCTTCCGATGTCCGACAGGACGCCGGGGGTGAAGGTGTCACGGACGATCGTGCGGACCTCCCGCAGCGCCTCATCCTGCGCATCGATGTTCACTCCCGCTTCGCGATAGCTGTCTTTGTTCGCCACGGCCGGAGGATATGGGGAAAAGATGAAAGATGAAAGATGAAAGATGAAGAAAAGCCTCCGGTGCCTTCATCTTTCATCTTTCATCTTTCATCTTTCATCTTTCATCTTTCATCTTTAAGAAACCTCTCCATCAGTCTCGCGTTCTCTTCCATTGCCCGGATCTCGATCCAATAGGCGCGTCCGAACATGTAGATGGAGGCGATGGTCAGAATGTAATGGGTCCAGAGAGGCAGACTTCCGCGGTGGATTCCTCCGCCGAGAATGAACGTCAGCATCAGCACGAGCATGGCATACATGGCGGCTGGGAAAACCTGAGACTTGTAGCGCTTGGTCTCCTGCACGACAGACGCTTCGTCATCCTCCCCCTTCGCCTTGTCCTTGATCTCCTTACCCGTTCCGATGAAGAAGAACATGGTCATGCTCTGCGAGAAGAGGCCGAGGACGACCGTCGCGAGGGCATAGAGAATGTGTCGTCCGACACCCGCGCCCGAATCCGCAGTGAATCCCACGACACTCGTCGCAACGAGTCCCGCAAGTGTCAGCAATGTGGTGATGAGTAGAAATTGAGCCATGGCCTTGGGGGGAGAGTAGTCAGGTGTCAGGAGTCAGGAGTCAGTAGTCAGTAGTCAGTAGGGCGAGTGGGCAGCACAGACGACATAGTACACAGGAGACAGCACACGTAGTGAGTAGTGAGCCAGTAGACACGACAGAGCACGCGCTAAACAATGGCCAGAGACATGGGAGGGCGGGCTACTGGCTACTGACTCCTGACTACTGACTACTCCCCACGACCTCCCCAGCGATATAGCGCCGCTCCCCAATGCAAGCCCGATCCGAGGGCGGTGAAGCCGACGAGCATCCCCGGCTTCACGATTCCCCGCTCGATCGACTCGTGCAGCAGGAGGGGAAGCGTCGCGGCGGTCGTGTTGCCGTAGCGCTCGATGTTGTGCGGTACTTTCTCCGAAGGAAGCCCCAGCATCTTCTGCACTCCCTCGACGATCCGCAGGTTCGCCTGATGAATGAGAAGGACGTCGATCTCCTCCACCTTCACCCCGGCAATCGCGCAGACTTCCCGGACAGCCGACGGCATCAGCGAGAGCGCCTGGCGGAACACTTCGCGTCCTTCCATCGTCGGGATGTAATCCCCCGAATCGAGGTCGGCGGCCGTTACGAAGGGACGGTTGCGGAACCCGAGTCCCTTTACGTACAGACACGCGAAGGCCGAGCCGTCGCTGTGAAGTTTCGAAGCAAGAAATCCCGTCGACGGGTCTTTGGAGCCTTCCACCACGACCGCTCCGGCCCCGTCTCCAAAGAGAACCGTCCGATCGCGGATTGCCGTGTTCGCCTCTCGCTCTTCGGCGGTGACGTCGCGATCTTCCAGGCCGATCGTGTTGTCCCATCCGTTGTGCCACGGCATGAACGGAGTGTGCACATCGGCGCCAACGAGCAGCACCCTGCCGTACTTTCCGCTGCGGATCAGCGAGTCGGCCAGATCGAGACCGTAGAGAAATCCTGAGCACTGCTGACGGATGTCGAACGTCGGAATGGATCCGAATGCCATCGCATCCTGAAGCAGCGGGCCGTTGCCCGGAAAGAAGTAGTTCGGCGTCATCGTCGCGAAGATGATCGCGTCGATCTGATCGACTCCGACGCCCGCAGCCTCCAGCGCACCTCGGGCCGCCACCGTGCCGAGTTCCATCGAGCCTTGACCGGGCGACACGTAGTAGCGCTGTTCGATCCCGCTTCGTGTGCGGATCCACTCGTCGGTCGTATCCATGATCCGGGCGAGCGCCGCGTTCGGAACGACGTTGGCGGGAAGACCGATGCCGCTGCCGGTAATCACACTGTTCATCATGAGCCTCGTCATTGTATGTGGCAGGGGACTCCGATCCCCTGCCTTTTCTGGCAATGACGATGTATCACACCTAGTCGTCGGGAAGGTCGGTCAGGGCCAGCAGGTCCTCGCCCGTGAAACGATAGCGCTCTCCACAATACTGGCAGACGACCTCCGAGCCATCCTCCTGAATCATTTCGGCAAGCTCCTGCCGGGAGAACAACTGCAGCGGGGCGAAGGCCCGTTCACGAGTACAGGAACAGTGAAACCGGAGAGGAACATCGAAGCTGCGGTCGAGTGCCTTGTAACCGACGCCCTGGAGAACTTTCCCTACAGCCTCGTCAATCGGCATCTCGTCGAGCAGGTGGCTGAACGACGGGGACTCGTGAATCGCCCGCTCCATCTTTTCTATGGCCTCGATGCTCGCATGTGGAAAGGCCTGCACGATGAAACCGCCGGCAGCGGCGACCCCTGTGGGACGGTTGAGCACTCCGAGCACGACGGCCGAGTGGACCTGCTCACTCGTAGCGAGATACCTCGCGATGTCGCGCGCAACACCTCCCGACTCGAGCGGAATCTGCGAGGTGTACAGCGTCCCGGCCGGCGGAGTGCCACGGACGACCGTCAGCAGTCCTTTCGAGCCGAGCGGGCCCTGGCCGGCATCGAGTTCCTCGCTCGAAACATGCGGATTCTGGACATATCCCCTTGCCGTTCCAGCGATCGTTCCCTCGGCGACCATCGTCCCAAGAGGGCCGTCGCCCTCAAATCGGAGCGTCACACGCTGCTCGCGGACTTCCTTGTCGAGAAGGCGGGCGAGCAGCACCGCGCCGGTCATCGCCTTGCCCAGCGCTTCGGCCGCCAGCGGGGACAGATCGAGCCGCTCCCGCGCGGCATCCACCGTCGCCGTCGTTTCGGCGGCAAGGACGCGGAAGTCACCATTCCCCGTCATTCCCTGTATCAGCCTGTCTCCCCGTTCCATCGGCGTGGCTAACGCGAAGTCGGGGGGAATTGTTTCTGGGGGATGGTATGGCGGTGGAGAGTGTCATCCCGAGCTTGGGTGGGTGTGAGGGAGGGGCGAGGGATCTCCGGCGATGGTACATAGTTGCCTCGAGGAGAGGCCCGCACTCCGACCCTTCCGTGACGAATCAACTCTGTACTGTCGCCGGAGTTCCCTCGCCCCTCCCGCCCGCACAACCAAGCTCGGGATGACAAGTCCTAGCGATCACGGCGACGCCGTCGCACCTCTGGCCGGGTCCTTGCTTCGACCTGCTCATTCGATTGAGCAACAGGGAGAGCCGACGATGAATCACATGCCCATACGAGGACTGATACTGACGCTCGCAGTGGTGGTGCTGGCAGGTTGCGAAGTGCGGCAGACTGGGGAGGAAACCTACGAGGTGAAAGTTCCGAAGCAGGAAATGGAGGAGGCGGGCCAGAAGGCGCAGGATTCGGCGGCCGAGGCCGGCCGCGAGATCCGCGATACAGCGGAAGAAGCCGCGCCGGTGATTCAGGAGGGAATCCGCGACGCAGCGCGGGCGACGGGAGAGGCGATGCAGCGCGCGGGCGAGGACATCCAGGAGCGTGCCGGACAGTCCACTCCAACGCCTGCGGCAAGCCCCACCCCGTGGCCTTCCCCCAGTCCGACGGCTCAGCCGCGCGCGACACCGCGGTGAGGTCGCGGCCCGTCTGAGGGCTCTTCGACGTTGCGCGCAGGGGAAGCAGGGTTCAGAATGCGCAGATTACGGAGGCGCGCTGATATTGGAAGCTGAAACTGAAACGATCGCCGAGAAGAGTTGGACCAGCGAAGACGCGACTTCGCTGTACCTGATAGACCGCTGGGGCTCCGGCTACTTCGGCGTGAACGAAGAAGGAAATCTCACAGTCGCGCCGTTGCAGAGCAAGGGCGCCGCGATTCCCATCCACGAGGTCGTGCAGGAGGCGCTCGGGCAGGGACTCAAGACGCCGATGCTGATTCGCTTTCAGGATCTGTTGCGGCATCGGGTCGAGCATCTCAATGGTGCATTCAACAGCGCCATCGCGGAGAACCGGTTCACCGGCAACTACCGCGGCGTCTTTCCGATCAAGGTGAATCAGCTGCGCGAGGTCGTCGAAGAGATCCTCGACGCCGGGAAACCCTTTAATTACGGCGTGGAAGTCGGATCGAAACCGGAGATTTTCGCCGGCCTGGCCGTCCACGATAATCGGGACTCCCTGATCATCTGCAACGGCTACAAGGACGACGCTTTCATCCGGATGGCGATGATCGGCCGCAAGCTCGGCAAGAAGGTGATCCTCGTCGTGGAGAAGCTCTCGGAGATCCGGGCGATCGTGAAAATCGCAGCGGAGATGAACGTCGAGCCGCAGATCGGGATGCGCGTCCGCCTTCTTTCCAAGGGCGCCGGGAAGTGGGCCACCTCAGGCGGAGAACATGCGAAGTTCGGCCTATCGACTTCGGAGATTCTCGAAGCGATCGAGATTCTACGGCAGGCTGGAGTCGAGCAGTCGTTCAAGCTTCTTCACTTCCACATCGGTTCGCAGATTCCGGACATTCTCACGATCAAGCGGGCCGTGCGCGAAGCAGCGCGCTACTACGCGAAGCTTCACAAGATGGGACACCGCCTCGAGTACCTCGACGTCGGGGGCGGCCTCGCAATCGACTATGACGGATCGAGATCGACGTTTCACTCGTCGATGAACTACACCGTTCAGGAATACGCCAACGACATCGTCTACAACATCATGGACGTGTGCGATGAAGAGAAAGTCCCCCATCCCGACATCGTCTCCGAGTCCGGAAGGGCGATCGTTGCACATCACTCGGTTCTCGTCGTCGAGGCTTTCGGCGCCATCGAAAAGACGCCGGTCGAAGAGGCGATCTCGATTCCTGGCGAGCATCACAAGCTCGTGCAGGACCTCATCTACATCGAAGGGCATCTCACACAGCGGAACCTCACCGAATCGTGGCATGACCTGATCCAGATCAAGGAACAGTCGCAGACGATGTTCGAGCTCGGGATTCTCGATCTCGACGTCCGGGCCGGCGTCGAGCTCCTCTTCTGGCGGATCGCGGAGACGATCCAGAAAAGGGCGATGCAGCTGGCGCCCGAGGACCGGCCGGAAGAACTGGCGCTCCTCCCCACAGAGCTCGCCGATCAGCACATCTGCAACTTCTCGGTCTTTCAGTCGCTGCTCGATCACTGGGCGCTGGGACAGCTCTTTCCGATCGTTCCCATTCACAGACTGAATGAGGAACCGCTCTCCGAGAGCACGCTCGTCGACATCACCTGCGACTCGGACGGCAAGGTCTCGAAATTCATCGATATCAATGACGTCCGCGACACGCTTCGGCTCCACGAGATCCGCGCCGGCGAGCCCTACTACCTCGGCATCTTTCTCACGGGCGCCTACCAGGACATCATGGGGGACATCCACAATCTCTTCGGACGGGTCAACGAGGTCCATGTCTTCCTCGACGAGGATGAAGACAGCGGGTACTACATCGAGGAAACGATCCCCGGCAATACGATCAGCGAAGTGCTCGCGCTGACGCAATACGACACGAACGATCTGGCCAAGAAGATGAAAGCGCAGTTCGATGCCGCCATCAAAGAGGATCGTCTCAAACCGAACGAAGGCATGCGGCTGCTCGCCGATTACGAGCGGGGACTCAAGGATCACACGTATCTGACCCTGTAGGCTTTTGGCGGGGTTGGCACATTCCCATGTGGCGGAGGTCACATGCGCAAGTGTTGCGCGACATCTTATTCCCGGCCGGCACTCACTACTGTGGATCAAACGTAGAGCGGGTTTTAGGCTTCTGGACAGCCGGCATCAACGGAATTAGGCTGATTCCAAAACCGTTTCCTAAATGAACACGAAATACAGGAGACTGAACATGCGCAAATCGATGATGATCGCAATCATTGTCTGTGCCGCTTTCACCGCACAGATGTTTGCTGTGGGCGAAGCGAGGATTTCCGGAAAGGTCCTTGATCCGAACGACAACCCTCTCGAGGACGTGTCGATTACGGTCGAGTCCGCCACGGCAGCGAAGAATTTCAAGACGACGGGAAAATCGAAGAAGGACGGCAGCTTCGCGTTCTTCCTGATCGACGGGACCATCGAGTACAAGTTCACTTACGAGAAGGAAGGCTTCGGCCCCTATCAGGAGACGATGAAGCTCAAGCTCGTCCCTGAGAAGAACGAACGCACCATCCGGCTCGGCGGTCAGCAGATGACGAGTGCCACGGCAGAGGCCGTACCGGTGGCCGCGGATCCGGCAACGATCGCCTACAACGAGGGAGTCGCCCTCTGGAACAGCGGCGACGAACCTGGTGCAATCGCCAAGATCGAAGAAGCGGTCAAGCTCAACGACGCCCTCACCGCCGGTCACATCGCGCTGGCCAAGATGAACTCGAAGGCGAAGAACTGGGACAAAGTGATCGTCGCGGGAAACAAGGCTCTCGAGGTCGATTCCGATCAGCCGGAGATCGCAGCCCTCCTGGCAGATGCATACGACAAAAAGGGCGACAAGGCGAAGGCAGCCGAGTTCCGGAAGAAGGCCCCTGCAAATCCCTCCGCGTTGTTCAACGAAGCAGCTCGCTCCATCAACGCGGGCAAGGACTCGGAAGCCGAGGGGTACCTCAAGCAGGCGCTCGCCGCCGACGAGAACTTCGCGCAGGCTCACTATGAGCTCGGAATGGTCTATGCCCGACTGGGTAAGAATGCCGACGCTAAGTCACACCTCGAGGCGTACCTGAAGCTCGAGCCGAGCGGCAAGGACGCACCGACGGCGAAGGAAATGCTCACCTACGTCCAGTAACGTTCACTCAACGAAGTCGTTGGAAGGGAGCGGGAAACCGCTCCCTTTTTTTGTTGAGCGCCGGAATGATGAAGTGGTCAATGTGGCGAAGATAGAGAAGTTGTCATCCCGAGCAAGCGAGGGTGGGCGGGAGGGCGAGGGATCTCCGGCGGTAGTACATTCGTGATTCGTGATAGGGACAGGGTGGCGGTGGCAGAGCCGACAGGCAACTATGTACCATCGCCGGAGATCCCTCGCCCCTCCCATCCGCACGACCAGGCTCGGGATGACAAGCTCGTTCATTCCTCGCGGACACTTACGTCAAAATGTTCCAACCGACGTCTCCATTCTCCCCCACCCCAATCATTGCGTTCCAAACCGTTCAGAAAGGCGTATCGTATTCTCTCTGAACACCGTCCCCAACCCCGCTGACAGGTGGCAGGATCAGGAACGGCTCAGCAGAACTGGAGACCACATGCGAAACATCAAAGCCCTCACCCTGATAGTCATCTTTTCCGTCGCGGTCATCGCGGGATGCGCCTCGTCCAAACGGGACAACAGAGCCGCAGGAATCATCCAGCCCGATTTCGTCATACGACAGATCGGAGTTGTTCCGATCGCCGCACGCAATGAAGTGGGACCGATCCCTGTGAATCTGGAGGTCGACGTCATCAATAAGTCGTCGGAAGCGATCACGCTCCAGCAGATCTCGCTGGAGACGGTGGGGCTCGGCGCCTACACCATCAGGGAAAGTCGTCCGTTCGACACGGTCATCCAGGCGGGTCAGGTACAGACCGTCTCCATGCGTCTGACCGGCCAGTCGCAGGGTACGATCCAGGGCGCCAACGGTCCGGTGACCATGCGTGGAATCGGATACTTCGATACCGAGTTCGGCAAGTTCCAGCGGGTCTTCCTCCAGCAGGTCAATGACGGGATGCGAGGCCAGCCTCAGGCGCAGTAGCTACCGTTCCGTGCCTCAGACCGCAGCTGCAGACTCCCGCCGCGCGCAATGGTGGCTCGTATCCGAGGTTGGGTGCGAGCCATCGCTCCACCTCGCCGAGGTTCATGTCCTTGCGCGCGTGATAGTCGAATAGCTGATCGGCACCGAGCTTCCCTACCGAGAAATACCTCGCCTCGGGATGCATGAAGTACCATCCGCTGACAGCAGCCGCGGGATGCATCGCGAAGCTCTCGGTCAGTGCGATTCCGGTGTTTTTCGTTGCATCCAGAAGCTCGAAGAGTCCCTTCTTCTCTGTGTGGTCCGGGCAGGCAGGATAGCCCGGAGCGGGCCGGATCCCCCGGTACTTTTCGCGGATCAGGTCATCCATCGAAAGACCCTCGTCCTCGATCCCGAAGTTCTGCCGCGCGGCACGGTGCAGCCATTCCGCCGCAGCTTCAGCGAGGCGATCGGCCAGCGCCTTGGTCATGATGCTGTTGTAATCGTCGTGGTCCTTCTCGAATGCCGCGACCAGCGAGTCGATCCCGATTCCAGCGGTGACGGCAAAACCGCCGATGTAGTCCGCGACGCCTCGCGGAGCGATGAAATCCGAAAGCGCGAGGTTCGCTTCGCCCGCACCCTTGTCCGCCTGCTGGCGCAGCGTCCGGATCGTCGAGAGTACATTCGACCTCGATTCATCTTCGTACACTTCGATGTCATCGCCATGACTGTTGGCCGGAAAGAAGCCGAACACTGCGCGAACTGTCAGCAGCTTCTCGCTGACGATCCGGGCCAGCAGATCGTTCGCGTCGTCGAACAACTCCTTCGCTCGGGCTCCGACTTTCGCGTCATCCAGGATTGCGGGATAGACGCCCTTGAGCTCCCACGCGTGAAACAGCGGAGTCCAGTCGATGTACGGAACGATCTCCTCCAGCGGAATGTCGTCGAAGCTCCGTACTCCGAGAAACGATGGAGCAGCTGTCGAGTCGAATGACAGCCGGAGGTGTCGCTGCCTGGCGTTCTCGATCGACAGCAGTTTCACATCCGACTGACGGCTGCGCGCACCCTCTCGCAACGTCTCCTGTTCTGCGCGCGTTCGAGTGGCGAAGGCCTCGCGCCTCTCCGCGCTCAGCACCTCATTGACGACACCTACGCATCGTGACGCATCGAGGACGTGTGCAGTCGTTCCACCGTATGCCGGCGCAATGCGGATCGCCGTGTGCAGTTTGCTTGTCGTCGCTCCGCCGATAAGGAGCGGAAGCCGGATCTGGAGCCGCTCCATCTCACGCGCCACATGCACCATCTCGTCGAGTGAAGGAGTGATCAGACCGCTGAGACCGATGACGTCGACCTGTTCCTCGACAGCTATCTTCAAAAGTCGATCGGCAGGAACCATGACCCCGAGGTCGATGACCTCGTAGTTGTTGCACCCGAGAACGACGCCGACGATGTTCTTGCCGATGTCGTGAACGTCGCCCTTGACCGTGGCCATCAGTACCTTGCCGCGTTTCGAATGATCGCCGGAAGCAGCTTTCTCGGCCTCCATGAACGGCAGGAGGTACGCAACGGCTTTCTTCATCACCCGCGCACTCTTGACGACCTGCGGCAGGAACATCTTTCCGGAGCCAAACAGCTCGCCCACGACGTTCATCCCGTCCATCAGCGGGCCCTCGATGATCTCGAGCGAAGTCGGAAATTTCTGCCGCGCCTCTTCGACGTCCGCTTCGATGAAGTCGGTGATCCCTTTGACGAGCGCATGACTGAGACGATCCTCGACCGACCCTGCCCGCCACTCTTCTTTCTGCACCTCCACTTTGCCCTTCTGCCTGACAGTGTCCGCAAACGCCAGGAGCTCATCGGTGGCGTCAGGTCTCCGGTTGAGCAGCACATCCTCGACGAGACGCAGCAGATCCTTCGGAATCTCCTCGTAGATCTCCAGCTGGCCCGCGTTGACGATCCCCATGTCGAGACCGGCTTCGATCGCGTGATAGAGAAACGCTGCGTGCATCGCCTCGCGGACGGCGTTGTTTCCGCGGAATGAGAACGAGACGTTGCTGATGCCGCCGGAGGTATAGGCGCCGGGAAAGCGTCGCTTCAGTTCACGGATTGCCTCGACGAACGCCACACCGTAAGCGTTGTGCTCCTCGATGCCGGTGCCGACAGTCAGCACATTCGGGTCGAAGATGATGTCGCTCGGCGGGAAGCCGATCTCCCGAGTGAGGATCTCGTACGCTCGGGAACAGATCGCGACTTTGCGTTCGATGGTATCGGCCTGTCCCTGTTCATCGAAGGCCATGACGACGACCGCCGCACCGCATCGGCGGACGTGGCGAGCCTGTTCACGAAAGACGTCCTCGCCGCCCTTGAGGCTGATCGAATTGACGACCGCCTTGCCTTGAACGCACTTCAAACCAGCTTCGAGAACGGACCAGCGCGAGCTGTCGATCATCAGAGGAACGCGCGAGATGTCAGGCTCCGCAGCAATCAGATTGAGGAACGTGACCATCGCCTCTTCTGAATCGAGAAGGCCTTCATCCATGTTGATGTCGAGGATGTTTGCGCCACTGTCGACCTGCTGGCGGGCGACCGATAGCGCGCTGTCATAATCTCCAGAGAGAATGAGCTTCGCGAACTTGGGCGAGCCGGTGACGTTTGTACGCTCACCCACCATGATGAAGTTGGAGTCAGGACGCACGGTCAGCGCCTCGAGTCCGCTGAGCCTGAGGTATGGATCGATCACCGGCGGAGTGCGCGGGGTGAGGTTCTTCACCGTCTCCGCAATCGCGCGGATGTGATCGGGCGTCGTTCCGCAGCAACCTCCTACGATGTTCAGCCAACCATTCTCCGCAAAGTCGCGCAGAATCTCGGCCATCGACTCCGGCGTCTCGTCGTAGCCACCGAGCTCGTTCGGCAGGCCGGCGTTCGGGTAGCAGCTGAGAAATACCGGCGCAATCGCCGACAGCTCTTCGACATGGGGGCGCATCTCCTTCCCGCCAAGGGCGCAGTTGATTCCGACGCTGACGATGTTGGCGTGGGAGATCGAGTTCCAGCACGCTTCGACGGTCTGTCCCGAAAGCGTCCTGCCCGACGCGTCGGTGATCGTGATCGACAGCATCACCGGCAGGCGCGTGGCCTTCTCTTCGAAAACTTTCTCGATCGCGAAGATCGCAGCCTTGAGGTTGAGCGTATCGAAGGTCGTTTCGGGAAGGAGAATGTCTGCTCCACCGTCGATGAGGCCGCGTGCCTGTTCCGAGTAGGCGTCGACGAGCTCGTCGTATGTGACTCCTCGGAACCCGGGATTGTTCACGTCGGGAGAAATGGAGGCCGTCCGGTTCGTCGGCCCCATCGCTCCGGCAACGAAACGCGGGCGCGACGGATCGGTTGCCATCGAAGCGTCGGCCGCGCTCCGCGCGAGGCGCGCTGCCGCGAAATTGAGGTCATAGACGCGGTGCTGCAGCTGATAGTCGGCCATCGAGATCGAGGTCGCATTGAACGTGTTTGTCTCGATGATGTCCGCGCCCGCCGCCAGATACTGTCCGTGGATCTCTTCCACGATGTGGGGCTGGGTCAGACAGAGGACATCATTCGCGCCGCGGAGGTCGTGCGAATGATCGGCGAACTCGGCTCCGCGGAAGTCCCTCTCCGTCAGTTCGTAGCGCTGGATCATCGTGCCCATCGCGCCGTCGAGAACGAGAATGCGCCGCGCCAGCAGTTCCCGAAGAAGGGTTTCTTTCTCAGTCATGTAGTTCCTCGTCTTCCCTGAAACGAAAACGGCCCCACCGCGTTCCCGCGTGTGGGGCCGAATGGAATCAACGGACTGGCTGACTCCATGCCTGGCTCTTTAGCTTTTTTTAGGCTGGTTGCAAGCGGCCCCAACTCAATCCAGCGACTCCGTACTGTAGTCGAGGGTGGGCAGGCCGTCAACTGGGGCGAGGGATCAACACTTGTCATCCCGAGCCTGGTTGTGAGGGCGGGAGAGGCGAGGGATCACCCGCGATGGTACATAGTTGCCTATCGACCTTTGCCCCCACCCTGTCCCATCAAGAATCACTAATGTACTATCGCCGGAGATCCCTCGCCCCTACCGCCCGCCCGCGCTTGCTCGGGATGACAAATTCTGTGGCCCTGCCTGATGAGCGCCTACTGCGGCACGCCGGTAATGCCGCCTTCTAGCTGCTGGATGACAACTCTCCGGAACCTCCCCGCGAGCGATTCGAAATGAACGATCGCGCGGATGGTGATCGGCTCAACCTGCGAAGTTCGCACGCTGAACACCCGGGCGCTTGCCGCCACATTCACCGTCCGCGTCTCTCCCGGCGGAACCTCGGTGTTGAAGAACTCGTCCCGTGACACGATGTCGTAGGAGCCGCCCGACGACGAGCTGAGCTGCAGCCGATCAATCGTGATCGATTCGGATGACTGGTTCGTGACGTCGATCTCGAAATAGATCGGAACGACAGATCCGGAGTGCATCGGCGGGATGCCACCCACATGGCGGATGTTGATCGCCGGAGGAATGAGGCCCACCGGATCCTGCCGCGAAGAACCGCATCCGACAAACAGCGAACAGATCATGATGCCAAGCGCGATTTTTCGAGACATGATGAGGCCCTCTCTGCGGACTCTACCACGGCACGCATCCACTCAGAGACTCCTACCCGCGGCCCACCGAGCCATCCAGAAACCGGGGAGTTCTGCGCGCCTTCGTTGCCTGCTCGAATGCGTAAGCAAATCGGATCAGGGAAGGCTCACTCCACGCGCCTGCAAAAAATGAGATTCCGACGGGCAACTCGTGGACGAACCCAAGGGGCACGGTGATGTGCGGGTATCCGGATACGGCCGAGGCCGACGAGTATCCGCCCGTGAAGTGGTCGCCGTTGATCAGGTCTGTCGGCCACGCGGGACTTCCGGTCGGCGCAATGAGCGCATCCACTTTGTGCTTTGCCAGCGTCGCGTCGATTCCTTCCTTCTGCGAAAGCCTGAGATTCTTTGCGAGCGCGTCCCTGTAGGCACGATCTGTCAGCGGACCTTTCGCTTCTGCCATGATGAAGATCTCCTGACCAAACCAGGGCATCTCACGATCTTTGTTCTCCTCGTTGAACCGAATCAGGTCCGCCAGGGTGCGGTGAGGGATCTTCGAATCCAGTCCGGCAAGGTAGGTATTGAGATCAGCCTTGAATTCGTAGAGCAGAACCTCGTACTCCGAGTCGCTGAACTTTCCATGCGTTTCGATGTTCGCCTCATCGACGATCGTCGCGCCCAGGCCACGGACGACGTCGATCGCATCATTCATCAACTTGTCGACGTCCGGATTGAAGCCGAAGAATTGCCGCGCGACGCCGATCCGCGCGCCCGCGAGACCCTTCGGATCGAGGAACGTCGTGTAGTCGGGGTGGCGTTTCGTACGGCCCGAGAGCGTCAGCGGATCACTCGCATCGATGCCTGCGATCACGCCGAGCATGATTGCCGCATCGGTGACCGTTCTGGTCATCGTTCCCGCCGTGTCCTGGCTGTGTGCGATCGGTATGATTCCGGACCGGCTGACGAGACCGAGCGTCGGTTTGAGTCCCACCAAGCCGTTCGTCGTCGACGGGCAGACGACCGAGCCATCTGTTTCGGTCCCGATGCCGGCCACCGCGAGGTTCGCAGCCACGGCAGCGCCCGTACCTGCACTCGAACCGCACGGATTCCGCGTCAGGACATACGGATTGTGCGTCTGTCCGCCACGGCCGCTCCATCCGCTGGTCGAGCGCGTCGAGCGGAAGTTCGCCCACTCCGAAAGGTTCGTTTTGCCGAGGAGCACCGCGCCTGCTTCACGCATACGACGCACGATGAAGGCGTCGGCCTTCGCGATCGACTCGGAGAGTGCGAGTGATCCGGCGCTCGTTCGCATGCGATCCGCCGTGTCGATGTTGTCCTTGATGACAATCGGAATTCCGTGGAGCGGTCCTCGCACGAAGCCTTCGCGCCGCTCGCGGTCGCGTTGTTCGGCGATGGCAAGGGCGTCGGGATTCAGCTCGATCATCGAGTTGAGTCCGACGGAGCCGCGGGGTGAATCAATCGACTCGATTCGCGCGAGGTACTTCCTTGCGATTTCCGTGGCGCTCGTTCTCCCCGCGCCCATCGACTCCTGCAGCTGCCCGATCGTCAACTCGTCGAGGTCGGACACTCCGATCGCGGCGGGTGTGCCGGCCACCTCACTCGTCTGGCCGAGCAGCGAAGTTCCGGCAATCGCCGCGGTTCCCGCTCCTGCGTAGCGAAGAAAGCTGCGGCGGTCGACGAGCCTGTTGTGATCCGATCCTGTCCCACACTTTTCACACATCGCTGTCATCTCCTGCTCGACGAATGGTCCGGATGACGATTCTTCGTCCACGACGGAGTCCTGTCAACGTCCGGCGATATAATCAGCGTCCTGGAAAGGGGAAAGTATGCGCACAGCACTGCTTCTCGCAGCAACTCTGATTTCAACCGCCCCGGTCATTGCGCAGGCACCTTCTCTCGATGCTGCGCACGCGGCCGAGATGAAGAAACTCGACTGGCTCGCGGGGCGATGGGAGGGAGAGGCAATCATTCAGATGGGCCCGGATCAGAAATTCACCGTTCAACAGACGGAAACCATCGAAAGTAAAGTCGGCGGTACCGTTCTTATGATCGAGGGGCGGGGAACCATGAATGGTCGCGTCGTGCACGATGCGTTTGCCATCGTCACGTGGGACCCGGAGGCGAAAAAGCACAAAGTTTCGGCCTATCTGGCGGATGGTCGTTCCGTCGTTGCGGACGCCATCGCCGGTGACGGGACGCTCGAGTGGCAGTTCGACACTCCTGCGGTATCGATGCGTTACCTGATCGAGCGAACTGAAGATGGCGGCTGGAAAGAGACCGGGTTCAGAAACCGCCCGGGAGAAGAGCCGGTGAAGTTCATCGAAATGGCGCTCAAGAAAGTGAAGTGAGCTTCTCGGGCCATGTGCGTGCGAGGTCTCGGCACGACGGGCCGACGGCCTGATCAGTCCTCGCCAGCCCTCTCGGGATGGTCGCAGTGATCGGACCCGCGCGTCCATGAAGGCGGATCGCTCGCCGGAAACGAGTTTTCCAGCGTTTCGTCAATCTCCTGCTCGGTGATCTCGCAGTGCGGAGCCGGCTCCCGGCCCGGACGCTCCGCGTCTTCCTGTTTCGCCATGACGACCCCCTCGTGCAGCGTGCTGCACGGAGTGTACCGGAGCGCGGGTTACGCGGCAGCAGCCGTCTTCAGCTCGGTCACCATCTCCTGCAGCGCCTTCTTCGCGTCGAGGAACACCATCATCGTGTTCGCGTTCTCGAACAGCTCGTTCTTCACGCCTGCGAACCCCGCACCGAGCGAGCGTTTGATCACGATCACGCTTCGCGCGTTGTACACCTGAATAATCGGCATTCCGTACACGGGGCTCGATGGGTCCTTCTCCGCCGCGGGATTGACGACGTCATTCGCCCCGACGATGATCGCGACGTCTACGTTGCGCAGCTCGGCGTTCGCAGTGTCCATCTCAAGGAGCTTCTCGTACGGGACATCGGCCTCGGCGAGAAGGACATTCATGTGGCCCGGCATGCGTCCGGCAACAGGATGGATCGCGTAAGTGACCTTCGCACCCCGCTTCTCCAGCAGCTCGGCCAGCTCACGAACGACATGCTGCGCCTGGGCGACGGCCAGACCGTATCCGGGCACGAACATCACGCGCTCAGCAGATTCCAGCAGCATCGCTGCCTCTTCCGCTCCACCCGAGCGAACCGTGCCGTAACCAGTGGCTGCGCCAGCCGAGGCTTCCGTGGTTGCACCGAATCCGCCGAAGATGACGTTCACCAGCGACCGGTTCATCGCCACGCACATGATCCTCGTCAGGATCAGACCCGAGGCGCCCACCAGCGCGCCAGCGATGATGAGCATCGCATTTCCGATGACGAATCCGGTGGCCACTGCAGCGAGACCGGAGTACGAGTTGAGAAGCGAGATGACGACCGGCATGTCGGCGCCGCCAATCGGGATCACCAGCAGAACTCCGAGCGCGATCGATATGGCGAGGGTGCTCCAGCAGAGCAGCACGATCATTCCCGGATCGGCCGACGCAAAGGTGAAAGCCGCTCCGATTCCCAGAGCACCAAGAAAGAGAACTGCATTGATCACGTGCCGGCCGGGAAGAAGGATCGGGTTTCCCCCCATCAGCTCGTGGAGCTTGAGATAGGCGATGATGCTTCCACCAAACGTCACGCCGCCGATGAGAATCGACAGAACGAGAGTGACGCCGGATGCAGCTCCGAGGTGACTGGCCACCGTCGCGCGAAGATCAGGCTCGATGAGTGACACGTAGAGCGTCGAGATTCCCACGAGAGCAGAAGCGCCGCCGCCGAAGCCATTGAGAAGCGCCACCATCTCCGGCATCTCGGTCATCTTCACGCGCAGCGCCGCGAAGACTCCGATCAGCGAGCCAATGATCAGACCGATGACGATCCAGCGATAGTCGGTCATGCCGATCTCGATGACGGTGCCGATCACCGCAAGCAGCATCGCGAGCGCCGCGAGACCGTTTCCCCGTCTGGCAGATCGGACGCGTGTGAGGTTCTTCAGCCCCAAGATGAATAGGACCGACGAGGTCAGATAGAGAGAGGCTACGAGAGCGTCGCTCACTTCTTCCGCCCGAACATCTTCAGCATTCGGTCAGTGACGAGAAATCCGCCGACGACGTTGATCGTCGCGAAAATGATCGCAACGCAGCCGAGCATGTTGCTCATCGTCACTGAGCCGCCGTGCGCTGCGAGAAGCGCTCCTACGATCGTGATGCCCGAGATCGCGTTCGCTCCCGACATCAGAGGTGTGTGCAGGGTCGGAGGAACTTTGTTGATGATCTCGAGACCGACGAATGCCGCCAGCACGAGTAGATAAAGACCGATCAGGAGGGTGCCCAAGCTGGTTCCCCTTTCAGAAGCTCCGCGGTGGGTTGATGGACGACTTCGCCTTCGTGTGTCAGCAGCGCTCCACGCGTGATCTCGTCTTCGAGGTCGAGCGACTCCTTCTTCTTATCACGCACGTGCAGCAGCAGCGCCTGGACGTTCCGGGCGTAAAGCACGCTCGCGTCCTCGGCCATCGTAGAGGGGAGATTGGAGTATCCGATGATCGTCACGCCGTGACGCACGACTTCCTGGTCGAGCTCGGAGAGCGAGCAGTTCCCGCCCGCCTCCACGGCAAGATCGATGATCACACTGCCGGTGCGCATTTGACGCACCATGTCGTCGTTGACGAGAATCGGCGCTTTCTTTCCAGGGACCAGCGCCGTCGTGATCACGACGTCCGCCGCCTCGGCATGCCGCGCCACGAGCTCACGCTGCCTGCGAAGAAAGTCTTCACTGACCTCTTTCGCATAGCCGCCTTCACCTTCGGCGCTCTCGCTCATCGGCAGCTCGATGAAACGTCCACCGAGCGACTCGACCTGCTCCTTGACGGCAGAGCGGACATCAGAGACTTCGACGACCGCTCCCAGTCGTTTCGCGGTCGCGATCGCCTGGAGACCGGCGACTCCGGCGCCCATGATCACGACGCGCGCCGGCGCAACGGTGCCTGCAGCCGTCATCAGGAGCGGAAAGTACTTGCGGAGCTTTGCCGCGGCGAGGATCACAGCTTTGTATCCGGCGATGCTGGCCTGCGAAGAGAGCGCGTCCATCGTCTGTGCGCGCGTGATCCTCGGGATCAGCTCCATCGCGAGAGTGCTGACGCCGCCCTGGGCCAGCGCGGAGACCACCTCCAGATTGCGATGCGCGGCAAGGAAGCCGATCAGCAGAGCTCCCCTGGGGATTCTGCGCGCCTCCTCGAGCGTCGGCGGCGCAACCTTGAGGATGATCTCTGCGGCGCTCCAACGGTCCGGGCCGACGATCGCGGCGCCTGCAGCTTTGAACTCTTCGTCTGCGATGCTGGCGCCTTCGCCCGCCGAAGTTTCGACCTCGACGGTGAATCCCGCTTTCATGAGGCGGCGCACCGACTCGGGAGTTGCTGCGACTCGATTTTCGCCCTGCTGTGTCTCTTTTGGAATGAATACGGTAGGCATCAATTTCCAATTGTAACGAATAGGCGCGCGCCGCGCGCAAGTGCCAGCTAACAGTCCAGTGTGATCATGCGCACAGCGAAAGGCGTTCCAGGATCGGAAGAAGGGAAAGTTATGAGTCGTCGGGCGTCGTTGATGCCGCTGATGAACCGAACCCATGCGCGACGATCTTAAGGACTCGTCATCCCGAGCGTGCGTGGGTGTGCGGGAGGGGGTCGGGTAGGCCGGAGGATTGCTCCTCCCGGCCCCCCACAGATCCGGACTTGCAGGATTCCCGCATCCGGCTCTTCGTGCCATGGATTCACTACGAGATGGTTCAGACCCATGCGTGAACGATCTTTGGTT
>JBGSYJ010000174.1:0-3642 GCA_041750915.1 Thermoanaerobaculia bacterium
GAGTTCCCACCCGCCCGGTCGGGGGGGCGGGAACTCACAACTCAGAACTCACAACTCACAACTAGGAAGAAGGCGCCCCCGGAGGAGCGCCTTCACTGGTCAGCTGTTGGCTTTCACCTTGATTTCGACGCGACGGTTCTGCTGGCGACCGTTTGCGGTTCCGTTCGAGGCGATCGGCCTTGATTCGCCGAATCCGCTGGTGCGAACGCGGTAGCGGTCGACGCCGAGGTTCTGGAGGTAGCTGGAAACGCTACCCGCTCGCCGCTCGGACAGCCGCTGGTTGTATGCGTCCGAACCCGTTGAATCCGCATGACCTTCGACTGAGATGGTCGTGTCGTTGTAACGATCGAACACGTCGGCCATTTCAGCCAGGGTATTTCGCGAGCTCCGTCTCAGCGAGCTCGAGTCGTAGTCGAACAGGACTTCGTTCCGCAGCACCACGTTGAGCTCGTCTTCATCCGTGCGGTAGACGTCGAGGCCTTCGATCTGGCGGAGCTCACGCTCCTGCTTGTCCATGTAGGCGCCGATTCCGGCTCCGATCGCGGTTCCGGCAACAGCTCCAATGATCGCGCCCTTCTTCTGGTCGCCGCTTCCCGTGTTGTTTCCGACCACGCCGCCGAGGACTGCGCCGGCGACTGCGCCGATGATGGCGCCTCTCTTGGTCTTGGTTCGGGACTGGGCTTCGAGCGTCAGCCCGAACGTCGACATCGTGACAATCAGAACTGCTGCAGACATCTTTTTCATGACTTCCTCCTGGGTCTACTGCTTCTGGCTTCCGGCTATCTGACTCCGCCCTCGGCCGTGTTTTTTCTCGTTCTTTTCTCGGTCCGAACGAGGAGAGATATCGCAATCGAAATGCCACGGAACGGAAAGAACCGAATCTGTTGTGTGCCATCCGGCCGTGTAGTAGGCTCGCCGTCGCCGTGAGTGACCGCAAAAGCTCCCTCCCTCCATCCGGCCCTGCGGTCCTTCGGGCTGGAAGTTCCGTTCTCAAACAACTGACAAGTAGAGAGTTATCGTTCCGCGATTTCGTGGAGCTCGCGCTCTACGATCCTGAGAAGGGCTACTACAGCGGCGCGAAAAATCCGGTCGGAGCGGCCGGTGATTTCATTACGTCACCCCGGATTTCGCCCGTTTTCGGCTATGCGCTGGCACGCCTCGCAGGGGAGTTTGTGGACCGCGCAGGCGACGGCCTGGCCGCTATTGTGGACATCGGATGCGGGGACGGGAAGCTCATCCATTCGATCGCCGAAAACCTCCCTCCGGAGCTCGCTTCGAGATCGGTCCTGTACGGAGTGGATCGCTCGCTCGATCGGGTTCCATCCGCTCTGGGGACCGGGGGTGAGATTCGTTTCGTTGAAAGCCTGGACGAGCTCCCCGAGGATCTTCCGACGCTGATTCTGAGCAATGAACTCTTCGACGCGCTTCCATGGGCCCGTCTGGTTCAGCGTACGGAAGGACTGTCCGAGCTTTGGGTCCGCGGGGATGACGAGGGCCTCGACTGGTTCGAGAAGCCAGCTCCCAGCGAGTACGCGGTTTATTTCGAAGAGAGGGGAGTCGAGCTCGAGATCGGCCAGTTCGCCGACGTTTCACTCGAATGGGCCGCGCTCTATCGATCGCTCTGCGATCGGATCCGGAAGGGGCTGATCGTCACCATAGACTATGGCTTTGCGCAGAAGCAGCTGTTCGATCTGCGGATCCGCCGCTTCGGAACGGCTGCTGCCTTCACCGGTCATCAGGTGCATCGCGATCTGCTGGCGCGGCCGGGGGAGCAGGATCTGACCGCGCACATTAACTTCAGTGACCTTCAGCTTGTGGGCGAGCGCGCCGGGCTGGCGACGCTCCTCTTCGAGAGGCAGGCGAAGTTCCTTCTCGCGCTCGGGATCACCGATCACCCACTGTTCGCGCCGCTGGAGTCTGTCGAAGGCGGGTCAGTACGAGAGGCGCTCGATCGCGAGGCGAAGCGTCAGGCCGCGCGACGGCTGGTGCTGCCAGAGGGAATCGGCGAAGAGATGCGCGTGCTCGTGCAGTCGCGCGGGATGGGGGAGGGAGGGTGGGGGTTTCAGAGGAAGATGTTTTGAGGGGATAGTAGACAGTACACACGGAAGTAGACAGTACACAGTAGACAGAAGACAGTAGCCCGCCCCCCCTTTCTGCCTACTGTCTACTGTCTACTGTCTACTGTCTACTGTCTACTGTTTACTGACTACTGACTACTGACTACTGACTACTGACTATTGACTGAGGGCCTATCCTTGCCTGAGTCGCGCCGCCCGCTCAGGCGCGCTCGATGGGACGCGATCAGGGTGAAGCAGGCTGTGCAAAAGGCTTGGTGACTGAACGCATGCACGCGTCTCGGGGCGGGCTACTGTCTACTGTCTACTGTGTACTGTCTACTTCTATATGAGTACCGTCCTCTGTGAACTCCCCTACTTCTCCTTGACTCTCCCATGAGCCCGTCTACAATACAGGCGACTCTCCGGGACAACTAAGATGCCGAACTACCTGGTACTGCTGATAGCGGCTCTCATCGTCATCTCGCTTCCGGTTTTGACGCTTTTCGTTCTTACGCCTCTCATTCGTGCTTCGAGGGCGTCGAAGGTGAAGCTCGAACCGTACGAGTGCGGCGTACCGCCTTCGTCGATGGCATTCGACCATCGGTTCTCAGTCCGTTATTTCCTCGTTGCTGTCCTCTTCATCGTTTTCGATGTTGAGACGATCTTTCTCTTCCCATGGGCGATCCGTTTCCGTCAGCTCGGCTGGCTGGGAGCGATCGAGATGGCCATCTTCCTCGGAATTCTGCTGGTCGGTTACTTCTACGCCTGGCGGAGAAAGGTCCTCACATGGGTCTGATCGAGAACCGGTTCGATCCGAATATCCTGACCACCTCGGTCGACAAGTTCTTCAATTGGGCCCGCAAGTCTTCCCTCTGGCCAATGCAGTTTGGGCTGGCCTGCTGCGCCATCGAGATGATGGCGGTTCTCGACCCGCGTCACGACATGGCCCGCTTCGGAGCGGAAGTGTTTCGCGCGACGCCCCGGCAGTCGGATCTGATGATCGTTGCCGGGACCGTCGTCGAGAAGATGGCTCCGATCGTCAAGCGCCTCTACGATCAGATGCCTGAGCCGAAGTGGGTCATCGCGATGGGCTCTTGCGCTACCTGTGGCGGACCGTACGATACGTACGCGGTCACGCAGGGTGTCGACCGGCTCGTGCCCGTGGATGTCTATGTGCCTGGGTGCCCGCCTCGCCCCGAGGCCCTTCTTTGGGGGCTGATGGAGCTTCAGCGCAAGATCGAGAAGATGCACGTCCTCCGCAAGGGTGGAGCGGGCTACGACTTCGCGCGCCAGTCCGTGCGCGACAGCATCCGGCCGGGACATGAAGGTCCTGCGCTCCGGAGCACGCAGGCGGCAGAGCTGAAAGCTGCACCTCCTTCCGGGATCAAGAGACCGCCAGTCGCGCCGAAGGCCGAGAAGACATCGACCACTGCGACGGCGGAAGACGTCGAAGCGCTACGCAACGAAGCAGCCGCTGACAGCGAGGAAGCCTGAAGTGACAACGCCTGTCATCCTGAGGGGTTGTGAAAAAATCAACCATGCTGTGTCATCCCGAGCGTCGAGCGAGGGATCTGGGCGGTGGCTC
>JBGSYJ010000175.1:0-18494 GCA_041750915.1 Thermoanaerobaculia bacterium
TCCTCAGGAGGAATCTGGCCAGGCCGGTTGTCGGCAAAGCCCTCGGGCGGTGCAGGCTTCCTGCGCGGCGAGTTCTGCCCTGAGTGTTCCTCCCGGGCCTCACCATCGTTTCCGAGCACTTCACTTCCCTGGATATCGAGAATCCGCTGGACGTCGTCGTCCATCGCACCCTTCGAATCGGATCCTCCGGGATCGTCGGTCACTTTCTTCGGTTCTGTCATCTTCGCCTCCGGTAGCGAACCCAGCAATCGCCGAGCCAAAAAAAATGCCCCGCCAGGTGGCGGGGCATTCAAATCAGGCAGAACGCCCTGTGCTAGGTGTTGGTCGTTGCCGTGGTGCCCGTCATCGTCGTGTCGGTCATGGTGGTGTCCGTCATCATCGTGTCGGTCATGGTGGTGTCCGTCATGGTGGTGTCCGTCATCCCCGTCATGGTGGTGTCGGTCATCATCGTGTCGGTCATTGGGTCGGTGTCAGTCATGATGACTGTGTCGGTTGAGCTGTGGGTGGTTTCTTCCTTCGCACAACCGATCGCAACAACACCAACGGCGAGGAGCGTACAGAGCGTAAGCACCAGTGATTTCTTCATTCGGTAATTCTCCTTTTTCTTAAGAACTGCTTTGAGTGTGGCTGGCTGGGGTATGTCTGGGTTGCCCGCTCACCCCCCTTCTCGTTTTAATTGAGCAAAACACAAGGCTTCAGCAGAAGCCGAAAGGTCACTGTCTTGGGGGGGATTCGACACCGCGCACAACCACTCCCACTGCCCCTTGGAGTCCGGTAGGCCGGCAGTCTACATCAGATTGGCCATAATCTCAGCAAGGGCTTCAGGCCCCGGCCGAGTCTGTTCCTGCGAAAGGCTCGCCAACGGGGCGTCAACCAGACTCAGCAACTCGAGAAAACTCTGCTTCTGCGGCCTCAGAAATACAAGACCTGTAAGGAGTTGTCCGCTCTCGGCCGACTCGTGGAGTCGCGAGAGAGCATTCATGACGCTCGAGGGATCGTAGTCCTCCTCGAGCTTGCGGAGGAGAACTCTCGAGCCGTCGTGCATGGTGACTTCCTTGACCTCCCCCGGATCGTAGTCGACCTCGATCTGCTCGAAGACGGGGACGAAACCGATCTGGTGGAGAAGCTCCTGGTGTTCCTTGGAATACTGATAGCCTTTGGTCGAGCCTTCGTGATTGTTGAAAGTCACACAGGGTGAAATGACATCGATGACGGCCATTCCGTCATGCGCGATGGCGGCCTTGAGGATGTTGATCATCTGCTTGGGATCACCTGCAAACCCGCGGGCGACGAAGCCGCAACCAAGCTCGACCGCCAGTGCGCAGAGATCCATCGGAGGCAGGTCGTTCAGGACTCCGCTTTTGAGTCGCGAGCCCTCATCCGCAGTCGCCGAGAACTGACCTTTGGTCAACCCATAGACGCCGTTGTTCTCGATGATGTAGATCAGCGGAACGTTCCTCCGCACCATGTGCATGAACTGGCCGAGACCGATCGACGCAGTGTCGCCATCACCTGAGACACCGATGCCGAGCAGGTTCTTGTTGGCCAGCATCGCGCCGGTCGCAACCGCGGGCATCCTGCCGTGCACGGCGTTGAACCCGTGCGAGCGACTCAGAAAATAGGCCGGTGTCTTCGACGAGCATCCGATCCCCGAAAACTTCGCCACGGTTTCCGGACTGACACTCATCTCGTAAAAGGCGCGAATGATCTGGTTGCTGATCGCGTCGTGACCGCAGCCGGCACAGAGGGTCGATTTGCCACCGCCATAATCGGCGGCTTTGAGGCCCAGCCGGTTCTCTTTCAGAACTTCTGAGGTTGTCTTGATGACACTGTCAGCCATGATTACGCCTCCTCCATCGACAGAACTGCGTTGGTGATGAAACGGGCGTCGCATGGAAGTCCGCTGTAGTGAAGGATCTTCGAGATCTTCTTCTGATCTTCGCCGACAGCGAGCCGGATCAGATCGGCCATCTGGCCGTCCCGGTTCTGCTCGACGACATAGATATGCTCGTGCTCGGCGACGAAAGCTTCGAGCTCCGGAGTGAACGGCAGTGCCCGGAGCCGGAAGTAACTGGTCTGAAGGTTCTTCTCTTTCTCGAGTTGGTGCCGCGCCTCCTGAAGCGGAAAATCAGTCGTGCCATAGGCGATGAGCCCGATCCTGGCGCCTTCGCGATGATCGATCACCGGCTTTGGCACATACTTCCTCGCCGTCACATATTTTCTCGCCAGGCGATCCACGGTCTCCTTGTAGTCCTCGGGCCGCTCTGAATAGCGCGCAGTACCGTCGTGACCGGAGCCCCGCGTGAAGTAAGCGGCGTCGGGGTGATCGGTTCCGGGCAGTGTCCGCCACGGAATGGCGTCTCCATCGACATCGAGATACCTGCCCCACTTGCCGCCGAGCTCTTCGAGCCGCTCCTTGCTGAGCACTTTGCCGCGCTGGATGTCTTTTTCCGGGTAAGAAAAGGGATCCGACATCCAGTTGTTCATCCCGAGGTCGAGATCCGAGAGCACGAACACCGGGGTCTGAAACATCTCCGCGAGATCGAGCGCATCCATGGCGAACTCATAGCACTCGCCTACCGACCCGGGCAGAAGAATCAGATGCTGGGTGTCGCCGTGCGAGAGCGCATGAACCTGGAGAATGTCGGCCTGGCTGGTCCGTGTTGGCAATCCGGTCGAAGGTCCGACACGCTGCACGTCCCAGATCACGCCGGGGATTTCGGCGAAATATCCAAGGCCCGCGAACTCGCTCATGAGCGAGATGCCCGGGCCTGAAGTCGAGGTCATCGAACGAGCCCCTGCCCAGCCGGCTCCCAGGACCATACCGACTGCGGCGATCTCATCTTCGGCCTGAACGACGGCGAATGTCGCCTTACCGTCTTCGCCGATCCGGTAGTCCTTGAGATAGTCGATCAGCGATTCGCAGAGTGACGACGACGGGGTGATCGGATACCACGTCACGACGGTCACCCCGCCGAACATCGCACCGATTGCCGCCGCAGCGTTGCCGTCGACGATGATCTTGCCTTGTGTCGCATTCATCCTCTCGACGCGGAAGCGATTCTGGCGCTCGAGATTTTCCCGCGCGAACTCGAGACCCTTGTCCACAGCCTGAACGTTGAGCTCGACGGCCTTCTTCTTCCCCTTGAACTGCTTTTCGAGGGCGATGAGGATCTCGTCGCGCTCTATCCCGAGGAGCTCAGCAATGACTCCGACGTAAATCATGTTCGTCAGAAGCTTCTTGAGGCGCGAGTCGGTGGAGAGCTCCCCTGCAAGCTTCGCGAACGGAACCTCGTAGAACGTCACGTCCTCGCGAATGCTGCTGCAGTGGAGCGGCGCGTCGTAGATGCAGATCGCTCCGGCTTCGAGGGCCTCGACATCCTCGCGGGACGTCGCGGCGTTCATGCAGATAAGGATGTCGACTTCCTTCTTGCGGCCGATCCAGCCGTCCTTGTTCGCGCGGATCGTGAACCAGGTCGGCAGGCCGGCAATGTTCGACGGGAACATGTTCTTGCCGCTGACGGGCACGCCCATCTGGAAAATCGAGCGCATCAGAACGTTGTTCGACGACTGAGAGCCCGAGCCATTCACGGTCGCCACGTGGATGGTCAGATCGTTGATCACGGGATCGCCAGATTCCGATCCCTCCCGCTCGAGCACAGCGGATACTGACTCCGTATCAGACACGCGATTCTCCCTTCCCGCCCATTCCGAAATACTTCGGCTCCGCGGGGTTCTATGCGGCGGAATTGTACCAAAGGGAGAGGAGCGTGGTCGAAGGAACCCGGCCGGGTCAGAACACGATGAAGCGACAGCCAGCAGCGCCCTCGGTACAATGCGCACCAACATGGCCCGAACGCTCTACGTTACCGTCCTCGCAACCATCTATACGCTCATTTTCGGCACGATCGTGCTCGTGCTGGCGCTGACCCGTCCCCGCTCCACCTGGATCGACCAAGCAATCCGCCAGTGGGCACGGCTCGTCGTCGCAGCCGCCGGTATCGACATCACCACGGAGAATGCCGCGGTTCTCGACCGCCATCCCCACTTCATCCTCATCGCCAACCACACGAGCTATTTCGACATCCCCTGTCTCCAGGCCGTCGTCATGCAGCCCCTCCGTTTCCTTGCGAAGAAGAGTCTCTTTGTCATTCCAATCTTCGGATGGGCCCTTCAGGCGAGCGGGTTCGTTCCGATCGACCGCAAGGACCGCAGAACCGCCGTTCGCTCGTTTGACCGCGCAGCGGCCCAACTGCGCGTAGGAAAATCGGTTGTTGTCTTTCCTGAGGAGGGCCGGTCGAAAACACCCGAGATGAAGCCGTTCAAGAGGGGCGCGTTCCTTCTGGCTTTGAAGGCGGGGATCCCGATCATTCCCGTCGCCATCAGAGGAACCTATGAGGTGCTTCCTGCCGGACGGCTGTCGATCCGACCCGGTCCAGTGACATTGATCTTCGGGGAACCTGTGCTCACAAGCGGAATGTCCGTACGGCAGAAAGACGAGCTCGCTGCGACGACGCGTGGGATGATTGAAGGGATGCTTCGCGGCTAAGAGGCGGCCTCGCAGGGCGAGCAATGAACCAATTGTCATCCCGAGCAGGTGTGGGTGGTCGGGAGGGGCGAGGGACCTCGCGCGCTGGTACATGGTTCCCTTGAGGAAAGGTCTTTCCCGTGACGTATCAACTATGTACTATCGCCGGAGTTCCCTCGCCCCTCCCACCCGCACGACCGAGCTCGGGATGACAAGTTCTGAGGATCGCCGCGCATCTGTCTAGGGAATCCAAAGGACCGATCGAATGCAATCTCCCGAAATCACACCCGACGTCATCGCCTCCCACGGCATCACGCCCGAGGAGTACGAACGCATCATTCAGATTCTCCGCCGCAAGCCGAACTACACCGAGCTCGGAATCTTTTCGGTGATGTGGTCCGAGCACTGCTCGTACAAGTCGAGCCGTATTCACCTTCGAAAGTTTCCCACTTCCGGGAAACGCGTCGTTCAGGGACCTGGCGAGAATGCGGGAGTCATCGACATCGGGGACGGCTGGGTTGCAGCTTTCAAGATGGAGTCGCACAACCACCCTTCCTTCATCGAGCCCTATCAGGGAGCCGCAACGGGCGTTGGCGGCATCCTCCGTGACATCTTCACCATGGGCGCCCGCCCCATCGCATCCCTCGACTCGCTCCGCTTCGGCGAGCTCGACGCGCCGCGCATGCGCTACCTCGTCGATGGAGTCGTCCGCGGCATCTCCGGCTATGGCAACTGCATCGGAGTTCCGACCATCGGCGGCGAAACTTCCTTCCACTCCTCATACAACGGCAACATCCTTGTCAATGTCTTCGCACTCGGTGTCGCTCGCGCGGAACGCATCTTCAAAGGTGTCGCAGAGGGCGTCGGGAATCCCGTCATCTACGTCGGTTCGAAAACCGGACGTGACGGAATCCACGGCGCAACAATGGCCTCGGCCGAATTCGACGAGACATCCGAACAGAAGCGCCCCACCGTCCAGGTGGGAGATCCCTTCACTGAAAAGCTGCTTCTCGAGGCCTGCCTCGAACTGATGGAGCACGACTTCATCGTCGGCATCCAGGACATGGGTGCCGCGGGCCTGACCTCTTCGTCGTTCGAGATGGCGGGACGTGCGGGAACCGGAATCCGGATGCACCTCGATCGCGTCCCGTTGCGCGAGTCCGGCATGACGCCCTACGAGATCATGCTCTCCGAATCGCAGGAGCGAATGCTCATCGTCGCCCGCAAGGGACGCGAGCAGAACGTCATCTCGATATTCGAAAAGTGGGACCTCGATGTTGCAGTCATCGGCGAAGTCGCCGATGACGGGTTCGTTCGCCTCATCTGGCATGGTGAAGAGGTTGCGGTGATTCCAGTAGAACCGATTTCGACCGAGGCTCCCGTGTACGAACGGCCGATGAAGGAGCCGGACTACCTCACCGAGGTCAAGAAAGAGTTCATCCGAGAACGGGTAGCTGACGGCGATCGAACTTCGGATCTCCTTGCACTCCTGGCCAGCCCGAACCTTTCATCAAAACGGTGGATTTACCAGCAGTACGATACGACGGTGAGAACCAACACGCTCGCCCGAAGTGAAGAGGCAGACGCGGCAATACTCCGCGTGAAGGGGACAGGACGCTCTCTGGCGATTACATCAGACGTGAATCCCGTCTACTGCTACCTCGATCCGTATGAAGGCGGCAAACAGGCCGTTGCCGAGGCCGCGAGAAACATCGCGGCATCTGGAGGCGTGCCGGTTGCGATCACCGACTGTCTGAACTTCGGATCGCCGGAGCGGCCCGAAACGATGTGGCAGTTTGCAGAGTGCATCCGGGGGATCAGCGACGCCTGCCTGGCTCTGGAGACACCTGTGGTTTCGGGGAACGTATCGTTCTACAACGAAACCGAAGGACGGGGGATCTACCCGACGCCCACGATCGGCATGGTGGGGATCGTCGAGCCCGAAGATGCCTTAACGAAGCTGAGCTTCCGTCGCGCCGGTGATGCCGTTGTGATTCTCGGAGCCACCCTTGACGAGCTGGGAGGTTCGGAGTTTCTGCAGATCACCGCGCCGGCCGAGCTCGTCCGGCCACCACGCGTCGATCTGGAGCGTGAAAAATCGCTGCTATCGCTTCTGCAGGATCTCAGAGAAAAACGGCTGACTCTCAGTGCGCATGATCTATCGAACGGCGGGCTGGCCGTGGCTCTTGCCGAGAGCGCGATGGACGGGATCGGCTGTGAGCTGCTGCTCGACGGCTACGCCGATGAGATTGATGCTGCGGCGCTGCTTTTCAGCGAATCGCAGGCAAGGGCGATCGTATCGTGCGCGCCGGATCGCGTCGGCGAGGTCCTTCGGGCTGCGGAAAAGCATGTCGTGCCGGCGTTCCATGCCGGCCGGACCGTGGATGCAGCGTTTCTCATCCGACGCGGCGGCGAGATCCTCGTCCGAAGCACCGTTCCGGAATTGCATCGCATCTGGAGCACCGCCTTCGCCCTGCTGCTGTCGGGAGACTCGGTGGAAGACGTCATCCGAGGGCGGGGCGAGGTTGAGGACGTGATCGTCTGAATATCTCCCCCTCTCTCCATGTTCTAATATTCCTTCAGCATGTTCGACAAATTCAGAGACGAGTGCGGCGTATTCGGTGTCTTCAACCACAGGGACGCCGCGAACCTGACCTACCTCGGCCTTTATGCCCTGCAGCACCGCGGGCAGGAGAGCGCCGGCATTGCCACCCTCTCCACCGACGGGCTCCGATCCGACACGACCGTAGGTGTTTCGGCGGGAACTACGGGAACCGGCGAGCGTCTCATCGCGAAGGGCCGTCCGCAGATTCACGTCGAGAAAGACATGGGCTACGTTGCGGACATCTTCACCACGGAGCGGCTGCAGCGGCTTCCGGGCGACTTCTCGATCGGCCACGTCCGCTATTCGACCGCGGGCGGCTCGATGCTGTGCAATGCGCAGCCCCTAGTTGCCGCAACGAGCAAGGGACCGATCGCCGTGGCTCACAACGGCAATCTCGTAAACGGCGACGAGCTCCGCACCGCGCTCGAGCGAGACGGGGCGATCTTCGGAACGATGTCCGACACGGAAGCCATCGTCCACCTCGTTGCGCGCTCGCGTCTGGGCGGGATGGATTCCGCGCTCGTCGACGCCCTGAATCAGGTACAGGGCGCCTGGTCGATCGTCGCACTCGCGGACGGGAAACTATTCGCCGCAAGGGATCCGCACGGCTTCCGGCCTCTCGTGATTGGAAAGCTCGACGATGCGCTTTGCGTCTCGTCCGAAACCTGCGCCTTCGATCTGATCGGAGCAGAAGTCGTTCGCGAGGTCCGGCCGGGCGAGGTTGTCGTGATCGAGATGGGCGAGGGCGGCAGGCCGCACGTCAAGACGCTCATCCACAAGCCCGCGGCATTCGAAGCCAGATGCATTTTCGAGCATGTCTATTTCGCACGGCCCGATTCTTCTATCTTTGGAAAAAACGTTGGAGCATCCAGGAAGCGTTTCGGCGCCCAGCTCGCGCGCGAGCATCCCGTCGATGCCGACGTCGTCATCCCGGTCCCGGACTCCGGGGTCTTCGCTGCCCTGGGCTACGCGCAGGAATCGGGGTTGCCTTTCGATTCGGGCCTCGTGCGCAATCACTATGTCGGCCGGACGTTCATCGAGCCGAAGCAGTCGATCCGCCACTTCGGCGTGAAAGTGAAGCTCAATCCCGTTCGTGAGATCGTCGCAGGGAAGAGAATTGTTCTCGTCGATGACTCGATCGTGCGCGGCACCACCTCCAAGAAGATCGTGCGCATGCTCAAGGATGCAGGCGCAACCGAAGTTCACATGCGCATCTCGTCTCCGCCGACTACCGGGCCGTGCTACTACGGGATCGACACGCCGAAACGCAAAGAGCTGATCGCGAGTGCAAACAGCGTCGAGAACATCCGCGAGCACATCGAGGCGGACACTCTCGGTTACCTTTCAGCCGAGGGCATGCTTGCAGCGATGGCAGAGCCGAATCCCGAGTTGCTCTACTGCACGGCGTGCTTCACCGGAAGTTATCCGGTCCTGAACGAAAAGCAGGGCGCCGCACTCGAAGCCTCCACCCGATAGTCTCGTTCCCCGGTCTGGAATCGACGTTACAATCAGTGTGCGGTTCCTGCGGGCCCGCCCGGAGGTTGACGATTTGAAGTTCTCCACCAGATTTCTTCTAATCATCCTCGTTCCCCCAGCTCTGGTCAGCGTTCCTATCGCCATCCTCTTCCTCTCGCAGGTGCAGCAGTTCTCCGCGCGCGAATGGGCCATCGTTATCGGCGTCCTTTCCGCGACCTACCTTGGCGGAATTCTCTGGTACGCGATACGAATGCGGCCGTTACTGAGCGAGGTCGAGACCGCTCTCGCGCAGGATGGACAGACGCTCCCAGTCGCGATGTCCCGCTGTCTTCGCCGCAGCCTGCAGATCGCCAACTTCCTCTGGCTGGGAGCCGGTGTCATTTTCTCGATCGCGACGACCATTGCGCTGGGAGAGTCGATCTGGATGATCAGACATCTCGCCGTAGCCTCGATGATCGCGGCCGCACCGGCAATTGCGTGGACCTACGGCGCGACGAAACACCTCCTCACGGAAGCTGCATCGGGTTCGAAACACGTCCGGTACGTCGGGCGCCGCCGGCTGACAGTCGCGAGAAAGATCGCGCTGGTGTTCATCGGTTTCTTCATCGTTTCGTCGGCGGCGCTGGTCCAGCTGATTTCGTCCCGGGTTTCGATGACGCTCGAGAGGCTCGCGATCTCCTCGTCCGAGGAGCGTTTCAAGAGACTCTATGACACGGCGGTCCTGACTCGGACAGTTGATGCTGCGACCATCGACACGCTTCAGGACTACGTGCCGGCCGGCTACGAGGTTTTCCTGATCGGCCGGAGCGGAAAACTGCTGTCCGGAGAACGCGACATCCTGGACGAGCAGGAGGTGGCGCGCATCGCTTTGATTGGCACTGGCGACAGCTCGACATTCATCTCGCCTCACGTGACCCGCTTCCAACGACTGCCCGACGGGGCCATCCTGGGGCTGACGATTCCATGGGAGCCTTACGCCAACATCCCACTGCAGATCACGATCTACACATTCATCATCTCGGCATTTACGACGGTACTGTTCGTCGTGGCAACAATCTGGCTGTCACGTGACATCAAGCGTCCATTGAAAAGACTTCGTGAAGGTACGTTCGAGATGGCGAAGGGAAACTTTGCCGTCGAGCCGAAGATCTTTGCGGACGACGAGATCGGAGATCTGGTCGAGAGCTTCGGGGAAACGCGCGACAATCTCCGCCGCCTGCTGGGCAGCATCGGAGGGAGCGGATCGACAATCACCCGGGGAGTGCACGTCATCACGGACGGCACTGGCGCCCTGCTCACACGCTCGCGTGAACAGGCCGAGCTGACCGCGGAATCGACAGGCTCGCTCGACTCCGTCCGCCAGGGCATCGGCTCGCTCGTGGCCAGAGCGCAGAACGTCGCCGATGTCACACAGGACAGCTCCAGCAGAGCGCTCGAGCTGCAGGCATCTTCCGAAGAGATTGCGCGGAGCATGGACTACCTCTTCCAGTCCGTTGAGAAAACATCATCCTCTACGACTGAAATGAATGCGTCGGCCAACGAGATGTCGAAGCGAACCGAGGTCCTCGCGGGCATCGGGGAGGAGGTGCTCTCGTTCGTAGCGGAGATGGACTCGACGATTGACGAACTTCGCAAGAACGCTGAATCGACCGCGGAGATCTCCCGTTCCGTTCGGGAAGCTGCAGCCTCAGGCGGCGAAGCGGTCAGCAAGACGGTCGAAGGAATTCACATCTCGCAACAGATCCAGGATGGCACCGCTCACGTCCTCGATGACCTTCAGCAGAGCGTCGGACAGATCAGCCAGATTCTCCGTGTGATCGAAGACGTCACGGAGCAGACGAACCTCCTCGCACTCAACGCCTCCATCATCGCGGCGCAGGCCGGTGAACATGGCCGCGGATTCAACGTCGTTGCAGACGAGATCCGTGAGCTCGCCGAACGGACTCGCGGCTCGACGAAAGAGATCGGCGGAATCATCAAGGCAATTCAGGCGGGTTCGAAGGAAGCCGTCAAGGCGGTTCGCGGAGGCGTCGAACGCGCGAACCAGAACGTCAGCCTGTCAAACAATGCTTCCAGATCACTCGAGACGATTGTCGAGAGCGCGGGAAAATCCTACGACATGGCAACGCGGATCTCCTCAGCTCTAGTCGACCAGTCGCAAGCCAGCCGGCACCTTCACGAAGTAACGTCCCGGATGTCGGATCACATTTCGGAGATCACAAGGTCGACGCGCGAACAGGCCCGCGGAACGAACCTGCTGGCGGAAGAGGCCGAACGGGTGCGGGAGATTGCGCTTCAGGTCAGGACGTCAACCGATCAGCAGTCGGTCGCGAGTCGCGGAATCACCGTGGCGATGGAGCAGATGACTGCGGACGCGCGGGAGATCCGTGATCTGCTCGAAGGTCAGCTGCGGGAAACCGAGAGAATTGCGAACGCCTCGAAGGTCATGCTTCGCATCGCGCAGGACAACGACGCGGTTGCGCAGCAGTTCAACCAGACGGTCCAGGATCTGCTGACGAGCGGAGAGGAATTCGAAACCGAAGTCGACCGCTTCCGACTTGGCGAAGCGTGACGAATTCAGATGGAAGTGTGGGCGCGAGCTCAGGCGAAGAGCGGACTCGCGACATGGCTCTCGTAAGAGCGGCCCCCAGGCCGCCCGACACCCTGGGAGGGGGACGGACGAGAGCGTCGGGCGGCCTGCGGGCCGCCCCTACGAGATGCCACCAGATCGCTAGCTCTTCAGATGCTTGCTGACCATCGCCGTCATGTCGAACATCGAGACCTGCTTCTTGCCTCCGAAGATCGGCTTGAGCTTGTCGTCGGCATTGATCATTCTGCGGTTCGCAGAATCCTGCAGGTTGTTCGCTTTGATGTAATCCCACAACTTCTTGGTGACTTCCGTACGCGGCATCGGCTTGGCGCCGACGATCGCCGAGAGCTCCGCGCTGGGAGTTACTTCGGCACCGAGTCCACGGCCACCGGCCTTTTTGGCGCCACCTTTGGCGCCCGATGATTTCGAAGCTCCCTTGCTCGCAGAACCTTTTTTCGAAGCTGGCATATGTCTTACTCTCCTTGGACGCTCACATTATCAGTTTCCGCTTCGTCAGACTACTGGCTTTCTCAGATTCTTTTGCCGTCTTTTTCGGAGGGAACGGGCAAAACTACCGTGCTATGAACGTGCCGGTCTTGAACAGGCTTCCGACGGGAGTGACCCGCACGGTCCCGATGTTCAGCGGGTAGCTCGCCCAAAGGGCGTCCCGCTCGACCATTGCCCGCCTCGCTTCCGGGATTTCCCAGCCGGTCGATCCGTCCGCTCTCTTCACCTCCGGGAACTCGTAATCCGCAAAACTCTTGCCCTGACTCGCCTGGTTTCCACGGATCTGCGCGGTCAGACCGGGCACGCTGGCCGAGTTCGTGATCACCACATACTTGAGGTTTGCGGTCTGCAGGTGACGACGGATGGCGGAGTTGACCTGAGCGGTCGTCACGCGATCGACATTCTCGAGATAGCCCTCGAGAAAGCCCGGATCCGACCCGTAGAACGCATCATCCATCTTCGCCGCAAGGAGCCGGCTCACTGTTTCGCCGAGGTTCACATACAGCACCTTGGCCTTGTTCTTTGCGCTGGCAACCTGCTGGTCTGACAGCCCGTTGGCGACGAGATTGTCGAGCTCCCAGGTGATGGCCTTCATCAGCGGGTACGCGTACTCATGCTGGACCGGCCGTACCCAGATCGAAAAGTACTGCTGGCTCCTCGGCTGGTTGAAGATCTGGAAAAGGCTCCCGGTCCGGCCGTTCCAGTGCTCGATGTAGGAGTAGTTCCCGTAGTTGTAGCCCCGTTCCTGCCGGATCATCTGGTAGAGATGGCCCGTCGAATCGCGATGCGTGCCGAGCCACGTATTTGCGACATAAAGCGGCCAGTAATCCGGATGTAACCGATCGACAGTGATCGGGAAGCCGAGATGCAGCGACGCGGCCGGCGCATTCGGCTGCTCGATGATCGTGACCTGCCTTCCCGCGATCGGCGTGACAGTTCCCATTCGGGGAGCGGAAAGTGAAGCAGCAACTCCCTCATTCATTTCGTTCACGACCACGCTGATCGGACTCACGACCGCCGGATCGCTCGTCGAAACTCCCAGAATCACGTTTCCCGGACGATAGTGAGAGCGAAAGAAGCTGACGACGTCATCGCGTGTGATTGCTGCGAGGCCGTCATCCGTGCCGAACGGCTGATGCTGGTACCGCGTACCTTCGAGCACGGACATTTCGATGGCAGACAGTCCGAGACCCTCGAGATCCTCAGAGCGAGCGACCGAGATCACAGCGCTCGTCTCGTTGCGGAGGCGATCGATCTCGCTCGCCGCGAACTGCGGAGTCGTGAGCATGGGCCGGAGAACCTGCGAGAGGTAACTTCCGAGCTCGTCCCGTGGAATCGTCATGTGAAACGTCGTTGTTTCCGCCGCGACCTGCGCGTACGGCATCGCCCCTTCTCCCCACGGCTGCGTGATCTCGGCCAAACGCTCTTTGGTGACAGGCTGCGCAGGATTGCCGAAACTTCCCTGAATGAGCGAAGCCGCAACGAGATTGGCCAGACCTTCTTTTCCGACGGGGTCGGCAGCCGAACCGGCGCGGAGCATGATCTTCACCGCAACCAGTGGCGAGGGACTGTCGAGAGTCACGAGCCGCGACATGTTTCCGGATTGAGTCGCGGCTGGCGCCGGTTGCTGCGATGCCGGCTGTCGCGACAGCGGAATCGCGCATCCGGCGAGTGATGTAACGAGGAGCAGTACAGCCAGGCCTGCCATCAGGTTGTAGCGCTTCACTGTGCACCCCCTGCCTTGTACGACATCGTGACCACGACCTTGTTCGCCGGGACGAAATGGCGGGCGGCGTACCTGTCGATGTCCGCAGGCGTGAGCTTGTCGACAGCAGCGACGAGCTTGTCGAGAACCTGTGGATCACGGTCGAACCGGTAGTACCAGGCGAAAACTTCGGCCATGTTGTGAGGAGAGTTCAGGCTCGCAAGCAGATCGTACCGATACCTCGACTTGAGCGCATCGAGAGTCGCTGCAGCATTGGGGCGCTGTGAGAACTTCGCGAGGCCGGCAACGCCGCGATCGAGGATCGATTCGACCTCTTTGAACATTGCGCTGCCCTGCTCTCCGAATTTCGCATCATCCAGCCTCAAGCTCGTCTCCAGAAGACGCGCATCGAATCCCTCGGCCGACTGGCGACCCACGAACATGTCTGTGGCCAGCTTCTTGTCGTACCGGAGCTCCTGGAAGATCGGTGAAGTCTGGCCGGCGATGAGCTCCGGCAGGAGCCCGAGAATCGCAGCTTCAGTGCTGCCGGGCACGAACGGGGGAATCATGTAAGCCTGCGTGATGCGGGGAGGAACCTGCGAGCTCCAGTCGACGTGACCGTACTTCGGGCCCTTCAGCGGCGCGACGTCAGGCATCTCCGGAACAGCACCTTGCCGCCACGATCCATAAGCTTTTTCAACGAGCCGGAAAACGTTCTCCGCCTCGACGTCGCCCGAAACGATTACGACCGAATTATTCGGACGGTACCAGGTCTCGTAGAACGCCTCTCCCGACCTGAACGAGTTGGGCATGTCTTCGACGTCGGCGAGATAGCCGATCGTCGTATGTCCGTAACCATGCTGCGGTCCGTACGCCAGGTCGATCAGCACCTCATCCATTCGGAGCGACGGATCAGACGCGATGCGCCGGTATTCACCGAGAACCGCGCCGGCTTCCGTCCGGTAAATCGATTCGGAAAACTTCATGTCGACGAAGCGCTCCGCCTGCAGATTGATGAGCCCCTCGAGGTTCGTTGCGAAGGTCACGGGATGGTAGTAGGTCACATCGAACCACGTCCATGCATTGTCAAAGGCACCCATCGCGTCTATCCGCGTATCGTAAGAATTGGCCGGCTCTTCGAACCGGTGGCGAAAGGCGATGTGCTCGAACAGGTGAGCCAGGCCGCTGCGGCCCTTCTCCACCTCGTTGCGCGAGCCCGACAGGATCAGCGTGTTCACGTTGATCACGTCGGCAAACTCCGGCGTCTCGATGACGATGACGTCGAGACCATTCGAAAGTGTTTTCTTCTGCACTTCGTACGGAAAAAACTGTGCCGGGGCTGTGGCCGCTGTTGCCAGCAGTATCACGACTCCGACTGCAAACTTCATCGCATTACGCATATCCGCTCCATTCTGCTGGGTGGTGAAACGGGCCCCCTTCATCGAGGAGATGGCCCGGCGCTTCGTGCTTTCATTTATGAGGCCAGAATTCCGTGTTTCCCGGCGACATCGCTGATGGCATCGATCGCACGGTCGAGGTGCTCCCGCTCGTGCGCCGCGCTGATCTGGCATCGCAGTCGCGCCTGGCCCTGAGGCACCACGGGAAACCCGAAGCCCGAAACGTACACGCCGCGGTCGAGCAGTTCCTTCGACATCGCGATCGCTTTTGCCGTGTCGCCGATGATGATGGGGACGATGGGATGCACACCTTCCCGGATATTGAAACCCAGTTCCGTCAGTTTCCGACGGAAGTACGTTGTATTGTCACGAAGGCGTTGCAGCAGCTCTGGCTGCTTCAGCACCAGGTCGATCGCCGCGATCGAACCGAGTACCACAGCGGGCGGGAGCGTATTCGAGAAGAGATACGTTCGCGATTTCTGCCTGAGGTATTCGACGAGTGCCACCGGCCCGGTCGTAAAACCGCCATGCGAGCCTCCCAGCGCCTTCCCGAGCGTGGACGTGTATGCGTCGATCTTCCCGAACACGCCCAGTTCCTCGGCGGTCCCCCTGCCTGTCGCGCCGAGAGCCCCTGTTCCATGCGAGTCGTCCACGACGAAGAATGCGTCCCGCTCGCGCGCGATCTCGACGAGCTCCGGGAGCGGCGCGAGGGAGCCCTCCATCGAAAAGACGCCGTCGGTCATGATCATCGTGTTTCGGGCGTCGCTGTTCTCGTCCAGCACTCGGCGCAGGTCATCGAGGTCGCGGTTTTTGTAACGGAGCCGGCGCGATTTCGACAGCCGGATCCCGTCGATGATCGAAGCGTGATTGAGCTCATCCGAAATGATGGCATCGCTTTCGGACAGAACGGTCTGAAACAATCCTTCGTTTGCGTTCCAGCACGAACCATAAAGGATCGTGTCCTCGGTGCCCATAAACTCGGAAATCTTCGCCTCGAGCGTCTTGTGAATCGTCTGCGTTCCGCAGATGAATCGGACGGAAGCGAGCCCATAGCCGAAATCACGCTCGGCTTTCTCGGCCGCTTCTACGATCTCCGGGTGGTTCGCAAGTCCCAGGTAGTTGTTCGAGGTCAGCATGATGACTTCGCCTTTGCCGCGGACATCGACAACGGGCCCCTGCGGACCCTCGAGCTGAAGCTCCTGCTTGAGAGTGCCTGCAGTCTTCATTTCTTCCAGTTCGGTGGTCAGCATTTCAATCAATGACATGTTGGTTCTCCGTTTCCGGGATGGGGAGGGGGAAGTAGTCAGTAGTCAGTAGTCAGTAGTCTGTAGTCAGTCCAGCTTCTGAACGACGGGACATGTCATTGTGTCGACAAATAAACGAGCTTGTCATCCCGAGCCTGGTTGTGCGGGTGGGAGGGGCGAGGGATCACCGGTGATGGTACATCGTTGGCTATCGGTCTTCACCGCCCGACGCCTCTCCACGAATCACGAATGTACTGACGCCGGAGATCCCTCGCCCCTCCCGGCCACCCGCGCTTGCTCGGGATGACAGGTCCTGACAAAGCGCGATTAACGAATCTTGCGCGTTCGCTACTGACTACTGACTACTGACTCCCGAACTCCGACTCCCACAACTCTGGCAGCAATTCCCGTACTGCTGCGATGTCCGGATGGAGGAACCGGTCCTCCGTCCAGGGCTCTACCCTCGTTCGAATCGTAGCGATCGCCCTTTCGACCGCTTCGGATGACCGCAGAGGGCGGTGGAACTCCATCGCCTGCGCAGCGCACAACGCCTCGATCGACAGCACGCCTGCGAGGTTCTCGACGACTCGCGACAGCTTCCATGCGGCGATCGGCCCCATCGATACGTGATCTTCCTTGTTTGCGGACGTCGGAATCGAATCGACCGACGCGGGATGGGACAGCGCCTTGCACTCGGAAACGAGCGCTGCCGCCGTCACCTGCGCCATCATGAAGCCGCTGTTGAGTCCGCCTTCCCTGACGAGGAATGCCGGAAGATCGGAGAGCTGGGGATTGACGAGCCGTTCAATCCGCCGTTCGCTGATCGAAGCCAGATCGCAAAGCGCGATCGCCGCGATGTCGCACGCAAGCGCGGCCGGAGCGCCGTGGAAGTTGCCTCCCGACACGACTTCTCCCTCAGCAGCGAAGATCAGCGGGTTGTCCGTCGCGGAGTTGATCTCGATCACGATTTTCCCGGCAGCAAACTCGACGGCATCGCGGACGGCTCCGTGAACCTGAGGAATGCACCGGAGCGAGTATGCATCCTGAACTTTCCCGCACTCCCGATGCGAATCGCGGACTGCACTGTCCCGGAGCAGTTCCCGCATCCGCGCCGCAACCCGCTGCTGACCTCCATGCGGCCGCGCAGCATGCAGACGCTCGTCGAACGCAGCGTCGGTACCACGCAACGCGTCGAGCGAGATCGCCGCGAACAACTCCGAGAGGTCGAGCAACATCAGAGCCCGTTCGAGCGCGAGGCCTCCCACGGCGGTGATCGCCTGGGTCCCGTTGATCATCGCCAGGCCTTCCTTCGCCTCGAAGATCACCGGCTCGATTTCCAGCTTCTCAAGGGCCTCGGCCGCAACCATCCGCTCGCCCTCGAGCCATGCTTCGCCGTAGCCCATCATCACGGCGGCGAGCTGCGCGAGCGGCGCCAGGTCTCCCGACGCACCTACCGAGCCCTGCGACGGAATGACCGGAACGCAGTCCCTCTCGAGGAGCTCGAGCATCGTCTCCACCACTTCCACGCGAATCCCCGAGTAACCCTTTGCGAGCGCATTTGCTCTGAGAAGCATCATCGCCCGCGCGACCTCCGGCGGATGTGGCTCCCCCACTCCGGCACAGTGAGATAGAATCAGATTTCTCTGGAGTTGCTGAACCTTTTCGGACGGGATCAGGACTTCCGAGAAGACGCCGAAGCCCGTGCTGACCCCGTAGACGGTCCGTCCGTCGCGAACGATCCCCTCGACTACCTGACGCGAGGCTTCCATCGCCTCGCGAGCGGAATCCGACAGACGGAAACGGGCGGCTCCCTTCGCAGCGACTGAGATGTCTGCAAGGGTCAGTCTTGATCCGTCGATCGTCATGGTCATGGAGGTGCATTATAAGGAGAGGGCGCCGAATCCCCCCTGCCCGTGTAAAAGGGGAGAGGGGCGGGGCATATGCACTAATTTTGACAGTCGATCCTGGCCAGGAGAGTGAATGTTGAATGTTGAAATTGTGAATTTTGAATGTTGAATGAAGACCGGTGGCCCAATTCAACATTCAGCATTCACAATTTCAACATTCAACATTCGTCTTTTTTAGAGAGACTACGATCTAAAGTTAGTGTCTCCCAGCTGACGACTGCCTCCCCCGTATGCTAGTCTCCGCCTCCTGCATGAATCCTCTCGGAAAGAATCTGGCCGTCATCGGTGCGCAGTGGGGTGACGAAGGCAAAGGCAAGATCGTCGACCTTCTCTGCGAGCCTTTCGACGTGGTCGCCCGCTACCAGGGCGGGCACAACGCCGGGCATACGGTCAAGTTCGAAGACAGACACTTTTCGCTTCACCTGATCCCTTCCGGGATCCTCCACCCCGACAAGCTGTGCATCCTCGGCAATGGGATGGTCATCGACCCGCAGGCGCTTCTCGACGAGATCGAAAAGCTGCGCGGCCTCGGTGT
>JBGSYJ010000176.1:0-2244 GCA_041750915.1 Thermoanaerobaculia bacterium
AAGCTCTACATCGTGCGCGTATTCGGCGATGACGGCGCATGGGCATACGAGTCCGATCTGATCAACGCGCTCCAGCGCTGCCGGGATGGCGGCGCGAACGTGGTCAGCATGAGCCTGGGTGGCGGCAAGCCGTTTGGCCCCTGGGAGAAGAATGCATTCGACAGCGCGTACAGCGCCGGCGTGCTTTCCATTGCTGCGGCTGGAAACGCGGGGGATACGAGCGTTTCGTATCCGGGCGGCCACGGAAGCGTGATGGCGGTAGCGGCGGTCGATGCCAACGAATTGGTCGCCGATTTTTCGCAGAAGAATTCCACTGTCGAGATCGCGGCTCCCGGTGTGGCAGTCCTCTCGACAGTCCCTTTCAAGGAGACCAACACGCTTTCGGTTTCCACGGCAACGTATAGCGGCGGACACATCGCCAACTCACCGAGAACAACGAACGGGCTCACCGGCAGTCTGGTGGATGGCGGGATCTGCGACACAGTGGGCGCTTGGAGCGGAAAGGTGGTTCTCTGTCAGCGCGGCACGATCAGCTTCAAGCAGAAGCTGGATAACGTTAAATCTGGCTTGGGGGTCGCGGGCGTCATCTACAACAACGTCTCCGGCGGCTTTCTCGGGACCTGTGATGACGGGACGGGAACGAGCTGCACGATCACCGGAATCAGCCTGAGCCAGGAACAAGGCGAAGCGGCAAAAGCGCACCTGGGTCTCAGCAGCACCGTTGTCAGCACCATCACCCAGCCGGCAAGCGGCTACGATTACTTCAACGGTACCTCGATGGCCACTCCTCACGTGTCCGCCGTCGCGGGGCTCGTCTGGAGCTACAACACGGGGCTGACCAACCAGCAGATCCGCGATGCGCTCAACGCCACTGCGCGCGACAAAGGCGCGACCGGACGGGATACCTCTTACGGCTACGGCATCGTTCAGGCGAAGGCAGCGTTCTGCTATCTGAATCCGGGCCACACCGCATGTGGTGGCGGCGGAACCACGAACAACCCTCCGTCGGCGAACTTCAGTTTCACCACGAGCGAGTTGACTGCCAGCTTCACGGACACGAGCGGCGACTCTGACGGCACGGTGGTCGGCTGGAGCTGGAATTTCGGAGATCTAAGCGGCGGCACATCCACGGCGCAGAACCCCAGCTACAACTACGCGGCGGACGGAACCTACTCAGTCTCCCTGACGGTGACAGACGATGACGGCGCGACTGGAACCACCACGAAGTCCGTGACTGTCAGCAGCACACCCCCGCCACCCCCCGGCGGAATTACTCTGAGCGCCACCGGCTACAAGGTCAAGGGAGTGCAGCACGCCGACCTCACCTGGAGCGGAGCGACCTCTACGAGCGTCGATGTATTCCGTAACGGAACGAAGGTCATCACAACTGCCAACGACGGTGCGCATACCCACAACATCGGCATAAAGGGCAGCGGCTCGTACACATACAAAGTGTGCGAGGCTGGCTCCACCACCTGCTCGAATGAGGTATCCGTGACGTTTTAAGAGCACCGGTATTCTCTGGAAAAGGCCCTCCGCCCGGAGGGCCTTTTTTTTTGCCGAGTCGAAATTCGCGTCTGATGGCTTCAGGTGCGACAATCCGGTTGCGATGAACGGGGCACAGAACAGGCGATTGCGCCTCCAGGCCGGGAAATGGGCAATCTGGGGAGCTCTGATCGGCGTGATCTTTCTGTTGCGCCACTTCCTTCCTGTGATCTTTCTCACCTTCATCCTCACCTACATCGGCAACAACCTGGTCAACCGCCTGGGGCGGCGCTTCCGGTTCCGGCGGATCAATGTGGCGCTGGTCTACGCGCTCTTCCTTCTCATTCTCATAGGGGCGGGCCTCATCATCGTGCCGAGGATGCTGCTCGAAGCGAGACAACTCGCGGTTTCCTATATCGCACAGGAAAGCGTCGACGACGCATCGCCTGCCGGGGGAGACCTCGTTCCCGTCCCCCCCGAAACCCGCGCTACGGACATTTTCGACCGCGAAGCGAGAAGGTACGTCGACTCCGTTCTCATCCAGCTCGTGGGTCGGTCGACCTTCGAGTCCTACAGGGACTCCGCGGCCTATCAGAGCCTCATCACGAGGGTCGAGAGATGGATTCACGACTTCATTCCCAAGGTGATCGCGGGGGTTGCGCAGTTCGTGAACGGCGCCATCGTCATCGTTCTGCAGTTCTTCCTCTCGATCATTCTGTCGTTTCTGATTCTCTGGGATCTGCCGTCGATCAAACGGGG
>JBGSYJ010000177.1:0-41609 GCA_041750915.1 Thermoanaerobaculia bacterium
TCGATCCATGGAGCCCATTCAATGATTGTGGTACCAAACGAAGGTACCCCGGGCATGTGACGGAGCATCGCGAACGCGACGAGCGGCACCGTGAGAATCGCGCTGATCCAGAGGCGCCGTGTCATGTCGTCGAGCTCCGGATTCTCGTCGTCGAGCGTGATGGTTCGCGGCTCGAGCGCCATCCCGCAGATCGGGCAACTCCCCGGCTCGTCGCGCACGATCTCCGGATGCATCGGGCAGGTCCACTCCGTCTTCGTCGCTGATGCTGTGATGCTTTCCGGTTCGAGCGCCATCCCACACTTCGGGCAAGCGCCCGGCTTGTCCTGGCGTACCTCCGGGTCCATCGGGCAGACGTACATCGTTTCCCCGCCAGCTGGTGGTGCCCCTCTCCCGGCGGGAGAGGGGTCAGGGGTGAGGGAACTTCCGGTTGGCGTTACTGTCGGATGCCGATCAACAATAGATTCAGTCTGCTCGCCGAATTTCGCAGGATTCTCGTCGAACTTCGACTTGCATCCGGCCGAACAGAAGTAATACGTCTCGCCTTTGTACTCCGAAGATCCTGCCGCCTTCGCCGGATCGACGGTCATGCCGCAGACGGGATCCTTCGCGGGAGCACTCGCCTTCGCGGCGACGTATTTCGGCGGGTCGACGTCGAACTTCTGCTTGCAACCAGCCGAACAGAAATAGTAAGTCTCACCTTCGTGGACCGAGGATCCCACTGCCTTATCTGCTTCGATCGTCATCCCGCACACAACGTCTTGGACGACTCTGTCTGCGATGTTCGTGTTATTCATGCCGTGACCTCCTCGTGAGCTGCGTTCGGCAGCCCTTCATCCGTAGAGACGCACTCTCTGCCGATTCATTACACCTCGTCTCACCTCGTATCGAGCGGTAGCTCCAAGAGCTCGCGGATCGGCGCCTTCATCTCCACAATCTCCTGGCGCCGACTCTTGGCAGTGCACGAGATCGGCCGCCTCTCTTCACGCATAGGGTATGCGTATCTTCTGGCACGATGCGCAGACATCGCTCCGGACTCATTGTTCGAGAACCAGCTGAATCCTCCCCTTCGCCGTTTTCCAGTAACTGTTGTGATCATCGTCGGTAGCCAGCACCCTGGCGCCGTTCACCGACGCGACCTCGCGGATACGGTCCACCGGGGTGATTCCGTCACGACTGCCATGAACAAAGACGACCTTCGGACCAATGCGCGGAAGCACTGCTTCCACTGGTGCGCCGAGTACGACGTTCCGCACGCTGCCGTCCAGCGAGGGCCAGAAGTGCATCACGCTGTCCTCGAGGACTGCCTCTGGCAGATCGGATCGAAGGCTCGCTGCAAGACGGCCCGTCACAGGGAGAAATGCCATGTGGAGTGTGCAGATGAGATGGGCCAGAGGGCGGTTCCGAACGATCATTCCGGCGAGAAACGACATCTCGCCCACTCTGCGTCGCGCTTCCGCCGGGCTGCGGTACATCGGTGTACCGAACAGGATCAGGCGACGGACGCGATGCGGATGCCGGGCCGCATAGTGCGCTGCGAGAATCGAACCAAAGGAGTGCCCCACGAGGACAAGGTCCTCATTCGCTCCCTCCGCGCGCAGCGTGCGGTCTATCGCATCGAGATGCTGATCGAGAGTGTACGCTGCGTCGGGCCACGGCGAGCGCCCGAATCCCAGCTCGTCCACGAGGATGACTCTTCCCGGGCCATCCCACTGCAGCATTCCTCCGCCACGCCAGTAGCTCGTACTTCCGGTCATGCCCGGGAGAAACACATAGGTGGGCGATCCAGCCCCCGCGCGCTCGACGAACAGCCGGCCGCTTGTGTTGTCTCTCCGCGCCTGCTCCCGACGGGCGTTGACGGATGCGCAGGCGCTGACTGCGACCGGCAGGGCTAGCAGCAGCGCGGCGGCGGCGACGAGGAAACGCTTTCGTGCGGTTCGCATCTACGATACCTTCAGCGGGGTCGCGGCGATGTCGTTCGCACTCCCGGGCTGTGAGTGATTGAGTGTCAGTGCTTGTGCTCGGCGGCCGGTGCCTTCGCATCTTCGCCATGTTTCATCATCGGGCAACCCGACATCGAATCGCCCATGCCCTTCATCATGCCGCTCTGCATGTGCTGCGTCATGTGGCCCATCATCTTCGGCATCATCTCTGTCATCTGCTTGTGCATCATGGAGCGCTGGGCCACGAGCTCAGTGACGACGGCGGCGGTCTTGTCGGCCTTCGCCGAACCCGTCGCCTTGTTCATGTCGGCGACGAGAGTCTGAAGCTTCGCGTCCATTTCAGCCATGTGCTTCTGCATCGTTTCGTGCTGCTGCTTCATCGCAGCGCAATCCATCATCGCCGGCTTCTCGCTGGCTGGCATCTGAGCCACAAGTCCAGGCGTAAGAAAAAATGCCATACCGATTGCCAAAATCATGCTTTTCATTTTGAGTCTCCAATTGATTCCGTTTCAGATGCGCGGAATTGCGCATTCGCATGTCAGGCGGTCGCCTCGGCCGCCTTTCACCACCAGGGCCGTGCGTTCAGATCGCCTTGTGAGGGGAGGGTTTCGCGACCGGTTGCGGCTTCTGCTCCGGCGGATGCCGACCAGCTACAAACGGGCCTGCACGTACGTTGCCATCCGGGTAAGGACTGGCTTCATCAGCTCGGATGATCGACGAACCTTCCCGGATCGGCGTCGAAGCGCCCCTTGCATGGCAGTGAACAGAAATAGTAGTTGGTGCCGCCGACGGTTGAAGAGCCTGCGGCTTGTTCCCTGGCAATCGTCATTCCGCACACGACGTCTTTGACGCGATCCTCGGTGTTGTCTGAAACTTTCATCATGATTCTCCTTCTGCGGCATCGATTCAGCTGCCGTTCAACATAGAGACGTACGAGCCGCCGGTTCATTACAGTTCGCCGAGCCAAAGCGGTCGAGGCGGAAATTAGATTCCGCGCAGTCAAAGGTGATGCATCCGTCTCTTACTCTGCGGGCTCGTCCATCTGAAGCGGAGGTTTGCCGTACTTCGCGCGTAATCGGTTGATCGTGTGGAGCACTTTCGGGCGGCAGACCATCCAACGTTCCAGACGGCGCTTACCGGGGAAATCGAGCAGCATGATGCCGATGAGAACCGACAGAACTCCCGGCCCGGGAACGCCCGGCATGGTCAGCACCACCCCCACGGCGACCACCACCACTCCCAGGATGTTCTTCAGAATGATTCCGCAGACCCGAAGAATCGGATGCCGCCCCGTCAGAAACTCCCGCTTGCGCGAGAGAACGAAATAGTCCTCCGGCAGCCTGACGACAATCAGGCCGACGACCGCGAGGCCGCCAAGTGAACTGACGAGGAAGATCGCCAGTCCTATCAGGATTTGACTCAGTAGCATCGAATCCATTTCACGCTATCACCCACCGTCCGGGCGGCTGACCGAGACTCTCCCCGCAAGAAACATGCAGAGATCTCGGCGAGGCATTAACGACCTTAAGTCAACGGCGAACGAACAGGTGTCATCCTGAGCGAAGCGAAGGATCCCCTGATAGCTTGCATCAGGCCGAGTCCCGAGGGGATCCTTCGCTTCGCTCAGGATGACACCTACTCCTTCCAACATTTTTCAGACTCTAGTAAAGCAGCCCTTCTAAGCACCGGCGCGCGCACCCATCATGATGATCGCCGCACCGGCGAGACAGAAGGCGGAGCCAATGAGCTCCGGCCCCCGTGGCGCGGTTCGCTCGACAAGCGCGAGCCATACCAGCGAGCTGACGATGTACACACCACCATAGGCGGCGTATGCACGGCCCGCGAACAAGGAATCAATGCGTGTCAGAACAACTGCGAAAACGATCAGACTCAATACGCCGGGAACCAGCCACCATGGGCTGCGGCCGACCCGGAGCCACATCCAGACGGCATAACAGCCGGCGATCTCGAAGAAAGCAGCGAGCAGGAACCAGATGGCGTTCTGCATGCGCGCGATGGTAACGCAGATGTCTTAGAATGACTCCGAGGTGTCATAGGCCATGTCTGAAGTGAAAGAGCTGGAGCGCCGTTTCCCCCTCCCGGGAGTCGCCTTCGACGATGCGACGGGGCTGATTCGTGTCCGGATCACCGGTCCGGAATGGGACGCTGAAGTATTTCTGCAGGGTGCGCATCTCGCGCGGTTCGCCCGGCGAGGCGATCCCCTACTTTTCATGAGCGGGAAGAGTTTCTACAAACCGGGTAAGGCACTGCGCGGCGGAGTACCGATCATTTTTCCGTGGTTCGGCAACCATGCGACGAACTCCGCCCTTCCCGCTCACGGGTTCGCGCGAACCGCCGAATGGACTCTCGTGGACATCACACGAAGGGAACTTGACACCCTGCTGGCCTTCCGCCTCAGCGCGGGCGAAACGACCCTGGCAGTCTGGCCGCACGAGTTCACTCTCGACTACGAGATCCTCCTCGGCGAGCAACTTGTCCTCACGCTTCGAACGCGAAACAACGGCAGCTCTCCATTCACTTTCGAACAGGCACTGCACACCTATCTGTTGATCGACGACATTTCGCAGGCAGTCGTCCAGGGTCTGAACGGAGTCGAATACATCGACAAAACGGACGGGATGAAGCGCAAACGGATGAATGTCCACGCCTTCTCGATCAATTCCGAGACCGACAGCGTTTTCGTGAATACCACCGCCACCTGCGTCGTCGAGGACCCTGTTCTGCAGCGAAGGACCGTCATCGAAAAAGAGGGCTCGAACTCGACTGTCATCTGGAATCCGTGGATCGAGAAAGCGAGTGCGTTCTCCGATTTCGGCGACGACGAGTGGCAGCGGATGGTGTGTGTCGAGTCGGCCAACGCCGCCGACAACGCGATCACACTGGGTCCGGGAGAATCGCATGAGATGCGGGTACGCCTCCTGGACGCTGGTCTGTCCTGATCGCGTGTCATCCTGAGCGCAGCGAAGGATCCCCTCGAGACTCGCCCCGCCGCATTCAATCGGGGGATCCTTCGCTGCGCTCAGGATGACATGATCGGATCGCATGATCCGGGAGCCTTCGGAATTTCCCGATTCGCTCCGCCGTCTGTATGGGAGTAGACTTGACAACGATGAGCCGAAAAGCGGTCGCTCTAGCGATCATCCTCCTGATTTCCTGCCTCGCTCCGGCGACGGCGGCGCTCGCATTCTGCATGCAGACGCCCTGCTGTGCTGGTCAGGAAGAGGCTGCGATGAAGTCGAATCGCAGCGGCGGCAGCTGTTGCGCGCCGGTGACCTGCTTCGAGTCGCAGGATTCAGAGCCGGTCACAGGTGCGGCCACTGCACCTTCCGTCGCCGTTGACGCCCACGCCCTCTCCATCGAAAGCGGTGATACGCCCGTTCCTCAGGTCGCATCGTATTTCAACGAAAGCGCCCCTCCCCCATCTACGGCGCGACGGCTGTCGGCCCTCTCAACGCTTCTCATTTGATCTCCGGCAGTTAGGACGCAACGCATCGGCGATGACGCCGACTGCGCACTGGTTCATTCTTCCGGAGGTTTCGTCATGCGGTTCATCACCACCGCCCCGTTCCTTTTGCTGTCGCTCAGCTTCTGCACGCCCGCCCTCGCGCAGACACCCGACTGGTACGACGTTCAGTCAGTCGCTCGCGCGGCCCTGGACGCCAATCCCGTCATCCAGCGCATCGACGCCGAAGCGAGAGCCGCGCGCGAGCGGGTAACGCAGGCCGGCTCGTATCCGAACCCGATGGTAATGGGCGGGATTCAGAATCTCGAAGTCGATATTGGGAACGACGAAATGATGACGATGTACATGGTCGGCATCTCGCAGACGATTCCCCGCGGCTCACGCCGCAGGGCGCTTCGGACGGCGGCTGATGCCGAAGTCAGGAGGATCGAACTGGAGGGCGAGATCATTCGGGCCGAGGTCGAGAGAGATGCGATATTCGCCTGGTATGACATCGCTGGCGCCGACAGCCGGCTCGAGGCTCTTCGCGAGGTCGAGACCGCGCTCGATGCCGTGGTGAATGCCGCGCGGGCGCGGTACGAGATCGGAACGACGATTCAGGCCGACATCGTTCGGGCGCAGCTCCAGCGCAGCGAAGTCCAGCATCAGATCCTGACCGAGGCCGGCCGCCGTCGCGCCGCAGTGTCCCGACTTCTTCCACTCCTCGGACTTCCGCTGGCGACCTCCGTCCCGTCCATCGCGGTCCCGCATGCAACAGGACGGCAGGACATCGATGGACCTCTCGAGATTCCGGACTCGCACCCGGCTCTCGTTGCCCTAGAGACAGAAGTGGAACTTCGGAACCAGGAGATCCGTCTCGCCGAGTTGCAGACCCGGCCGGATTTTACAGTCGAAGCGAGCTACGGACTCCGCCCCTCGCAGACAGATATGTTCAGCGTGCTTGCCCGCGTCGAGCTGCCGCTTCGCAGGAAGACGCTGATCGATCCGCGTACGCGCGAGACTGCGGCCCTTCGTGATGCAGCCGAGCGGCGCATTGAAGAGGTGCGACGCGCGTTGCTCGCGGATCTCGGCGCAGCATGGGAGTCCCACGCGATCGCAACTGAGCAACTGATCTTTCACGAGCAGATACTCGTACCGCAGGCGGCACTCGCGGTCGAATCGACCCTCGCAGCCTACGAAGCGGGACTGACGAACCTCGATTCCGTCCTGGCCGCGGAAGCCGCGTCAATTCGCCTCGGTCCCGAATACTACGACTTCCTCGTGGCGCACATCAAAGCGATCGTCGATTTCAAGGCGATCCGCGCCGGTGCCCGCGGCGGTATGACCAGCACGGGCGTTGGCACTTCCAGTTCCCCCGCTCCGGCGACTGCTCAGACCAACATGGGGATGAGGTGAACCTATGACTCGAAAACAGATCGTCGTAATCGTCTCGATCGTGCTCGTCGTTCTCGCGACGGCTTCGGTCGTCGTGTGGCAGCGCGCCAGCGGCGGAGATCACGCTCACGAAGCCGGCGAGATTTACTACTGTCCGATGCATCCAACCGTCACTTCAGACAGGCCGGGGAGTTGTCCGATCTGCGGAATGAAACTCGTCAGGCGCGCATCGCTTCCTCAATCAAAGACCGCAGCGCAACTCGCCGAAGACGGCAAACTTGCCGGCTCCCAAGCGACTCTTGCAGTTTCACCGGCTCAACAGGTCATGGCAAACGTCCGGACGGTCCGGGTCGTGTCGGGAATGGACGGGACCGAGCTGATTACTACAGGCCGTGTGACGTTCGACGAGCGCCGTGTCGCGCAGGTGACTTCTTACACAGCGGGCCGCATCGAACAACTCTATGCGAACTTCACCGGCGATACAGTACGACGAGGAAGTGCCGTCGCCACCATCTACTCACCGGATCTGTACGGGACGCAGCGCGAACTCATCGTCGCGATCGAGAACGGAGAACGGATATCGTCGCACTCGCCCCAGGCGATCAGATCAGCCGGTGAGCTGGTCGAATCGTCACGCACACGGCTCCTTCTCATGGGAATGTCCCCAGCACAGATTACTCAACTCGTCGCTGACCGGAAGCCGGTTTATGCCACGACAATCATTTCGCCGGTCTCGGGGATCGTGACGCAGAAGTTCGTCGTTCGGCAGCAGTACGTGATGGCGGGACAGCCTCTCGTGGAGGTGGCCGACCTGACGACAGTCTGGGTCGAAGCCGACGTTTTCGAACAGCAGCTGCCGGATGTCCGCATCGGGCAGCGGGTGAGTATTTCGTCGCCTTCGCTCCCGGGAAGAGAACTGCCCGGGGCGGTGGCCTTCATCCAGCCGGTGCTCTCCGGCGAGACACGCAGCGCGAACGTCCGCATCGAGTTGCCAAACCCGGACCTTCAGCTCAAGCCGGACATGTTCGTGACGGTCAAGTTCTCCCGCGAGGCTCGACCGGCGGGTCTTTCAGTTCCGCCCGGAGCGATCATCGACCGGGGTCAGCAGCAGTTCGTCTGGGTGGAGACGGCGCCGGGCACTTTTGCTCTGCGAGTGGTTCAGGTGGGCGCCCGATCGTCGGATCGAGTGGAGATTCTCTCCGGATTGACAGAAGGCGAGAACGTGGTGGCCGAGGGAGCGTTCCTGCTCGATTCCGAAGCGCAACTGCAGTCCCCGCACGGGGGGCATTGACATGATCGGCAGAATCATCGAGCTGTCGATCCGGAATCGTTTCCTCGTTCTGCTCGCGTACGTCCTTCTGATCGCAGCGGGCATTGTTGCGATGGTCAATGCGCCACTGGATGCGATTCCTGACCTCTCGGACAATCAGGTAATCGTGTACGTCGACTGGCCGGGCAGGTCGCCACAGCTTGTCGAAGATCAGGTCACGTACCCCCTCGCATCGAACCTTCAGGGGCTCGCCGGACTCAAGACCGTTCGCGCGCAGTCTATGTTCGGCTTTTCGCTCGTGTACGTCATCTTCGAAGACGACATCGACATCTACTGGGCGCGAACGCGTGTGCTCGAGAGGCTGAATTACGCGTCGGGCCTGCTGCCTCAGGGAGTCATTGCGCGGCTGGGACCCGAGGGGACGGGAGTCGGACACGTCTTCTGGTACACGCTCCGCTCGAACGAACACGATCTGGGCCAGCTGCGCGCGATCCAGGACTGGTATTTGAAGCTGGGTCTGCAGTCGACTGCGGGAGTCGCGGAAGTCGCATCGATCGGCGGATACGTCAAGCAGTATCAGATCAATCTCGATCCGGTGAAGATGGCGTCTCGGGGCGTATCGCTCGATAGCGTCGTGACCGCCGTAAGGGCGTCGAACAACGATGTCGGCGGCCGTCTCATCGAGGTCGGACAGAGCGAGATGATCGTACGCGGCATCGGCTACGTCCGCTCCGTGGAGGACCTGGCAAACATCGTCGTCGACGCTCCTGGTGGTGTGCCGATCGCACTGTCGACACTCGGCACAGTCTCGACGGGACCGGAGCAGAGGCGGGGCCTGCTCGACGAGAACGGCACGGGCGAAGTCGTCGGCGGGATCATCGTGGCGCGTCACGGCGAGAACGCCCGCGAGGTCATCGATCGCGTCAAAGCGCGGCTGGAAGAGCTCGAGCAGGGGCTGCCCAAAGGCGTCACGGTGCACACCGCTTACGACCGATCTGACCTGATCGAACGGGCGGTAGGCACCTTGAAGGAAGCCCTGACCGAGGAAGCGATCATCGTATCGATTGTCGCGATCATCTTCCTCCTGCATTTCGGCTCCGCAGTGACCGTGCTCGTCGGGCTGCCGCTGTCGGTGCTTTTCAGCTTTGTGCTGATGCAGACGTTCGGAATCACCTCGAACATCATGTCCCTCGGCGGCATGGCCCTGGCGATCGGCGAGATCGTCGATGCGTCGATCGTCATGGTCGAGAATGCGCACCGCCATCTGACTGAAGGCTCGGAGAAGACGCGGAAGAACCGCATCGAAACGATTACCCGCTCCGCAACGCAGGTCGGCCCTGCGATCTTCGGCTCGCTGCTCGTGATGATCGTCTCGTTCCTTCCCGTGTTTCTTCTCACCGGGCAGGAGGGAAAGCTCTTCGCTCCGCTCGCGTTCACGAAGACGTTTGCGATGATCGGCGCGTCCCTGCTCGCCATCACCCTGGTTCCCGTGATGATGACGTTCTTCCTGCGGGGCCGGATGCGGAGAGAGTCCGAGAATCCGGTGAACCGCTTCATCACCCGCGCGTACCGGCCGTTCCTCCAGTGGTCGCTCCATCATCGCAAGCTGATGATCGCGGCGAATCTGCTCGCGCTGGTCGTGACGATTCCGATGATGATGAGTCTCGGCAAGGAGTTCATGCCTCCGCTCGACGAAGGCACGCTGCTCTATATGCCGGTGACACTTCCCAGCATCAGCATCACAGAAGCGAGGCGAATCGTTCAGGTTCAGGACGCGATCATCGCGCGGCATCCCGCCGTCGAATACGTGCTGGGAAAAGTAGGACGCGCCGAAACTGCAACAGATCCCTCGCCTGTGTCGATGTTCGAAACGTTCATTCAGCTCAAGCCGAAAGACGACTGGCCATCGGGAATGACGAAAGACGACATCATTCAGGATCTGAACGAGCAGTTGCAGATTCCCGGGGTGACGAACGCGTGGACGCAGCCGATCATCAACCGCATCGACATGCTGAACACCGGAGTGCGCACACAACTCGGTGTCAAGATCTTCGGACCGGATCTCGGCACGCTCGAAACGCTCGGCCTCGAAATTGAGTCGATTCTCCGTGAGATTCCCGGAGCGGTCGATCTCTACACAGAGCGCACCTCGGGCGGGAAGTATCTCGACATCGAGCCGGATCGGGATGCGATTGCCCGTTATGGAATTCCGATCGGTGTTGTGCTCGAGGCAATCGAGACGGCAATCGGCGGCATGAACGTGACGACGACGGTCGAAGGGCGCGCCCGGTTTCCCGTGCAGGTGCGTTACCTGGCCGACTATCGGGACAGTCCCCAGACCCTCGAGAACCTTCTCATTACCGTTCCGGGAACTTCGACCGGCCTCGGATCCTCGGCGCTTCAGCTTCCGCTCGGACAGCTGGCTCGAATCGAAGTCCGGCCGGGACCTGCAATGATCAATTCGGAGAACGGACAGCTCCGCTCGCTCGTACAGCTCAATGTCCGCGGACGCGACATGGGTTCGTTCGTCGATGAGGCAAAGGAGGCTCTCGAGGTTCGTCTCCAATTACCCGCCGGCTACTCGATACAGTGGGCGGGACAGTACGAGAATCAGATCCATGCGCAAAAGCGCCTGCAGGTGGTCGTGCCACTCGTACTGGTGATCATCTTCGTGATTCTCTACATCACCCTACGGTCCGCGACCGAAGCGGGGCTGGTGATGCTCTCGGTTCCTTTCGCCCTGATCGGCGGCGTCTATCTGATGTGGATCTACCAGTTCAACTGGTCCGTCGCCGTCTGGATCGGGTTCATTGCGCTGTACGGTGTTGCGGTGGAGACCGGGGTCGTCATGGTGCTTTATTTGCACGAGGCGCTCGACCGCAGGATCCGCGACGGAGAGCTGACGATCGAGTCGATCTTCGAGGCGACCGTCGAGGGAGCGCTGTTGCGCGTCCGTCCCAAAGTGATGACTGTTGCGACGACGATCTTCGGACTCGTCCCGCTTCTGTGGGCCACGGGAACAGGATCCGATGTCATGAAGCCGATCGCCGTGCCGATCATCGGAGGTATGGTGACCTCGACGATTCACGTGCTGCTGGTCACGCCGATCATCTTTTTCATCATGAAGCGGCGCGACCTCGAGAAGGGACGGCTCACGGTCTCAGGACTGCGCGCAGAGGAAGCGCTCGAAGAAACGTAGCGGGACATTCCGATGTCCCGTCTGCGGGTATTGATGCGGTACGACGTATGGGGCATTTATCCCGCGTCGTGGCCCCATAACGTCGCAAGCTCGATCGATCCGGAGGAACGGCGGATCGGAATCCGCCGCTACTGGCCTTCACGTGCAGTCCGGATGTCCGCATCCGCATTTGTCACCACTCATGCGGCCATCTTTGCAGGCGTCCGAACAGAAGCCGTCCGCGCGGATCTCGTTTCCTCCACAGTGACATGCATCATGTGTGCATTTGCTTTCAGCCATCGTTTTCTCCTTTCGAAGGAGAAGAGGAGCAGAAGTCGGGCCAGTGTCATCCTGAGCCATTAAATGGCGTAGCGCCAATGGGATGTTGTTCAACCGCGCACCGGAGGTGCGCTGAGAGGGTAGCCGGTGGCAAGCGAAGCGCAGCCACCGGCTGAAGAGTACCTCGTGGACACGCACCCCGGCGGGGTGCCAGATCGTCCACTCTTGTTCTGCCGCCCCGCAGGGGCGTGGCTCTTACGGCTGGGGCCGCATTGCTAGTGCGTATCCGGCGAAGCCCGCGACCCCGCATCCCGCCAGGGTCAGCGTCATGTACAGCAGCCCGATCCGCCACGCGCCGGTTTGAAAGTAATGCGTCATCTCGAGGTTGAAAGCCGAATAGGTGGTGAATCCACCCAGGACTCCGCTGGCGAGCGCCACGGTCAGGGCCGGCTGCAGTTGCTGCCGAACGCTCCACTGCACCAGGAAACCCATGAGAAACGAACCGATGACATTGACCGCAAGTGTACCGACCGGAAAGGCCTTCGACGGGAGGGCGAGATAGAGGAGATAGCGAGCGCCCGATCCTGCCGCTCCGCCGAGGCAGACCCAGAGAAAGATTGTCAATCGAGACGTAGTGAACCTCCCGGAATCACAGCACCGTCCATTACCGAAAGGTTCATCGTTTCGGGCCGTCTGTCCTGCACGTCGAACTGACTTTCATTCACTCCCCGACATCGTATCAGTGTCGACGATCAGGAGCCTCGCGAGAACTTCCTTCGGCGTGCGCAGCTCGAACCGTCCGCGCCGGATCGCTGCCTGATCGGTTACTCTGATCCGGCGGATTCCGAGAGACCACACGAACACGACCTACGTGTGTTTTTCGCCGCAGAGCGCACACTGCTCTCCTGGATTTGCACCGCAGTCGCCCTGATGGGATTCGGCTTCATCGTGGCGCGGTTCGGAATGTTCATCCGCGAAACGGGAACCGTCGTGGACGGGATTGCGCGCGGGCTCTTCTCGATGAGCACCGGCGCCACGCTGATTCTCATCGGCGTGCTGATTGACGTACGTCTATACCGCCATCAGGTAGTCGAGCCAAAGCTCATGTACCCCGCCTTCGTCAGACCTTTCGCACCGGGCCGCGATACCGCGCGAGATTCTTGTCGGCAGTGAGCAGCGTGATTCCTTCGGCGAGAGCCTGGGCGATGAGAAGCCTGTCGAATGGATCCTTGTGAAACGCGGGCAAGGTGTCGACATTGACGGCGTGCTCGCCGGTGACCGGGAGCTCGGTGTAGCCGTTGTCGAGGAGACTGCGGCGAAGCACGCGTGGCTCGACGCGAAAGTCGTCACGCCCGAGGGCGTTCTTGATGGTGATCTCCCAGATGCTTGCAGCGCTGAAGATGAGCTCATTCTCAGGGTCGTTGAGCCGCCGCCTCGCCGAAGGGGACAGACGCTCGGGATGGCTCGCAGCCCAGAGAAGGAGCTGCGTGTCTAGCAGGAGCTTCACTCACCGATCCCAAAAAGCGCGGCGATCTCGCGCGCGCCCATCCGGTCGAAGTCGTCGGGTACTTCGATCTCGCCCTTGAGAAATCCCAGCCGCCGCGGCTTCGCGGGAGCATCGAGCGCGGCGACTCTGACGAGTGGCTTGCCCGCTCTGGCGATGACGAACGACTCTCCTTTCGCGGCGCGATCGACCAGCCGCGAAAGCTGCGTTTTCGCCTCATGAATGTTCACAGTAGTCATACCTGGACTAACCTCAGTGGACTAACTCTAATTCCACCACGATGGAGTGTCAAGCGTTCGTCGAAGCCGCCAGCCGCAAACGCCGCTGAGGGGTTAAGCAGAACCCTTCATGAACTCACTCTCCACGAAATTGGAAAGTTTGCCTGATCCAAATTTTTCATTTTTCGGGCCTGACCCCAATCGGCTTCTCTGAGTGACCCCAATCGGCTTCTCTGAGAGGGAACATGGCCTTCGCAAGCTTCGACGAGTCGCTACCCCTCACCCGGCGCGCTCGCATCCCGCAAGGCCGGATGCGCATCTCGAACCGGCGCGCCACCCTCTCCCCGAACCGAAAGTCTCGCATCAGACGCAATCCGGGCGGGGAGAGGGTAAACACGCTCGGACTTTTCCCTCGGCCCTTCATGAAGCGCTGGTCCGCGCTCTTTCTGAATCGGCGCGGTCGAGCTCCCGTACGAACTCGCTTGTCCTCCGACGGAGCTCGTCAGGCGACCGATCGGCGGTGAGCGTTTCTCTCTCGAGTATGTCGAGCATAGACTGAAGTGAGCGAAACGTTTCACCCAGCTCGCTCGGATCGCGAAACAATCCGTCCGGAGTGATCCCCAGTTCAGCCAGAGTCTCGTGAAGTGCCACACGCAGTGCCGCAGGGTCCTCGGCATGCTTCAGCAGCGATGCACACCTCGGCGAGACGGAACTCCGTCGGCGGCGCACAAGAAACAGGACCAGCCCGATTGTCAGCAGCAACCCCGCGGCGATAGCGAAAGGTCGGATGCGCAGTGCGGCCGGCTCAGATTCAACTTGATCCTCGGATTGATCCAACTCGATCGAGCCGGTCGCGCGGGCGATGACCTGCGCTCCGGCACATTCCAACCGCGTCCCGCCCCGTCTTTCCGGATCCCACACTTCGAACACGACGGCCGGAATCTCCAGTGGACCGCTCCGCCGCGGAAACATGATGAACTGCCACGTCCGCGACATCGTGACCCGGCCCCGAGCACGATCCACCGTCACTCCCCGATCCTGCACCTCGGTTCGCGCCTGCGGCGGAACGGTGAACCGCGGCTGCGGTGCTGATCGAAGATTTCCTTCGCCTTCAACGGTGACGTCGAAACTCACCGGACCCTCTGCCGGAACAGCCGGAAGCGTGCACTTCATCGTGAAGCGTCCCACGGCTGCCGATGCGGTTCCCGCCGGAAGGGGCTGTACGACGAGCTCCGGAGCCTGCGAACGCAGCACGACTCGGCCGACCCTGCGTTCGATCCGCGAGAAAACGCCGAAGCGATCCTGGATCGGTCTCATGATTTCGGCTACCGCAACCAGCGTTCCGGTGCTTATCCGTCCGCTGTGCAGCGGGAACAGCGCGACACGCCGGATCGGGAGTCTCTGCATGTCAATTCCACCGACCGTGACGCTTCTCGTCGGCTCGTCACCGAGCGGAATCTCTTCGGTCCAGAATTCCCTCAGGGCCGGAGTCGAACTGATGTCGAGATCGCGTACCGACTCGGCCGTATAGAGATACCACGTCACCACCACCTGCTCGCCGACGAAGGCCTCTGCGCGATCGACCTCCGGAAAAATGAAAATCATGTCACGTCCCGCAGCGCGAAGCCTCCGGACGACATCGTCCGCTGTTGAAGCGCCGGCCAGCGGGTCGGGAAGGATCCTTATGTTGTTGCGGGGAATGACCGCAGCGGTTCCCCGCGACTCCAGAGGGATCGGTCCCACCGAGGCCGCCCCCTCTTTTTCTCCGAAGACCGTCCATCTGAAGATCTTCTGCCTTGTGGTCACACCGTTGACCCACTCGAACTGTGATGAGACGGAAGGGCCACTCTCCACGACGAGGTTTTCCAGCGGAAGATCGATGGAGTCGAGTCTGGCGAGATCGCCGTCCAACGCAATCGTGATGGTGATGGACTCATCGATTCCGGCCGTGCGCGGCTCGACGGTCATCGAAACCGCATGCAGGTTCCCGGTGGCGACAACGATCGCAAGAATCGACAGCAGGAACTCTCGCGCAGGGAGCTTCGCGCGGGACACGATCATCGATTACCAGCCGATCCTGCGTGTCGATGGGCGGCGCTGCCGCATTCTCGACAGTTCTTCCCGCTCCTGCTGCTCCACGCTTCTCAGCAACGCCTCGGCTTCGCGATCCCCAGAAGATCCCTCTTCCGGATCCTCGCCCTGCTCTCCGCCCTCGTCGGGCTGTTGTTCCGGATCGTTTTCGGGAGACTGCTGCGGAGGCGCGTCCTGCTGTCGCCGCAGCGCGATCTCGAGATTCCGTTTCGCAGCTGCATCGTTTGGATTCAGGCGCAGGACGTCGCTGAAGTCTCGAATTGCGGCGTCGAAAGCAGTTGCATCAAGCGCGCTGTTCCCACGATTGAACAGCGCATCCGGACGGAGGAGGGGATCGCTCATCGCCTGGTCGAGTGTGGCGGAGCCCTCCTGATTCAAGCCCGCCGCAACCTGGGCTGTGCCGAGGTTGTACGCGCTTTGGGGACCGGGAGAGATGGAAGCGGCTTTCGACAGTGCTTCGACTGCGGAAGGAAAGGCGCCATCGCTGAAGCTCGCGACACCGCGCCGCGCAGCGGCAGCAGAATTCGTCTCGCGCGTAAATCGCTCGAACAAACCTCCTGCAGCGAGCAGGAGCGCGAAAATCGTCACGCCCTTCATTCAGCACCCCGGTGGGCGACCGATCCTGCAAGGAAGAGCGCGAGCGCGGCAGCCAGCGGCCACTGGAATCGCTCGATCGGAACGGTCGTCGTGCCGCGTCTGCCTTCCTCGGAGCCGGACCCTCCGGCGCGCGCAAGTCGTTGAAGCGAGCCTTCGTCGAAAGGATTGACGAGAAGCTCTCCTCCGGTCTCGCTCGCGATCCTCTCCATCTGTCGAGTGTCCGCGGCCGAGATGACTTCGCTGCCCGATTCGTCCCGGAGAAACTCGCCCGCTCTCTCCGCGGGGATCTTGCCTCCCGATCTCGTCCCGATGACAATTGAGTGGACCTCAACGCCGCGTGCCGAGACTGTGGCAAGACTCTGGAGTGAGGTCGAGCCCTGCTGTTCACCGTCGCTCAGAAGAACCACATCGGTCCTCGCACCGGTCGATGACTCCACCAGCCGCAGCGCTGCCGACAGTGCGCTGTCGAGGCTGGAACCGGGCACTCCGGTCTCTCCCGCTGCGATGGAATCGAGAAGTGTCGACACCGCATCGACGTCCGTGGTGAGAGGAGAGAGTATCAATGCTTCTCCCTCGAAGATGACGAGCCCGACACGGCCATCGTGCATCTCGAGAGCTCTCTTCGCAACCGCCTTCGCCGCTGACAGCCGGGAGGTTCCGACATCCTCTGTCGACATGCTGTCCGACACATCGATGGCGACGATTCGAGCCGCATCACTCTGGGGAACCGAAACGACCTCCTGTCCGAAGCGAGGTCCGGCGAGAGCGAGAGCAGCGAAGAAGAAGGCGAAGCCAAGGAAAAGGGGACGCGCCGGCCGGAACCGGTTCGACGCTCCTCGCATCCGCTCTGACACGAAACGCTCAGCGAGACGGCGGCGGGTCCTCTCGAAATACCAGAGGCCGGCGGTCAGCGGAATCGCACCGAGGCCGATCCACAGCCACATCGAGTGATGAAAGCTCACGCCGGCAATTTCAGCCATAGCGTCTCTCCCAGCATCACGGCGAGCAGAATGGTGAAAAATCCGGCTGCGAGCGGCGTCCGGTAACGTTCGTCGATGTTGCGGCGCTTCGGAGCAGTAAGCCGGCTCTTCTCGAGTGTGTCAATCGTATCGAGCACCGATTCGAGAGCGTCCTGATCGACCGCCCGAAAGTAGCGTCCTCCCGTCTGTTCCGCGATACCGGAGAGCATTGGCTCGTCAAGATCGGCACGGATCACGTGATAGACAGTTTCGATCTCTCCTGTGAACCGGTTCTGCACTTTCACCTTAATCGGGACTTCTCCACGGCTGCCGACACCGATGGTGTAAATGCGGATTCCGAACCTCGTCGCGAGGGCCGCGGCGGCTTCCGGATCGATCGACCCCGAGTTGTTCACGCCATCCGTCACGAGAATGAGCACGCGGCTCCGCGATTCGGAAGAACGAAGACGATTCACGCCCGTTGCAATCGCATGCCCGATTGCCGTGCCGTCGCCGTTGTCGCCCACCTCGGCCTCTTCGAGAATCCGCTGCGCCATTACGTGATCGAACGTGATCGGAACACGCGTTGCAGCACGGGAGCCAAACGTTACAATTCCGATCCGGTCGTTCTGCCGCCGTGCAATGAACTCCGAGATCAGATTTCTCGCAACGGTGAATCGATTGTCCGGCTTGAAGTCTTCGGCGGCCATGCTTCCCGAACCGTCAAGTGCGATTACCAGATCAATGCCGAAACGGTCGTCCGCGGCAGTAGAGCTGATCTGCTGCGGCCGCGCGAGAGCGACAACGAGCAACACCCATCCGATCATCTCGAGCAGGAACGGTATCCAGCTGACACGAAGTTTCAACGACGAGCCCGCACCCGCCAGTTCCGTGGATGAATACACGAAGTCGTTCCGCGCGCGCCTGCGATCACGCAGCAGCAACGCAATGCGCGCTGCGAGCGCAAGCAGCACGAGGAAGGCCAGCGGCGCTGCAAACTCGGTCACCGGACCAGTTCCTTCGCGCGATCCACGAGTGGCGCCATGCCCTCGAAGCGCGAGCCCCAGGGTGAGAACTTCGCCAGATCTCCTTCGCGCAGCACGTCCCTGACCGGCGCAGCCAGCTGTGCATCGGGAGATTCCAGCAGACGCGCGACGAGCTCGGTCGTCGTTAGTTCGCGAGAAAGCGAGGGATCCCGATGCGCCAGAAACTCTCGTGTGAGCTCGGCGACCTCGGCCACCGCCTCCTGCTCGAAAGGACGGCGTCTCAGGGAATCGAGGGCTGCAAGGAACCTCTCGTCGACTCCGAGAACGCGCGCCGGCAGAGGCTCATCGCCTTTTCTCAGCACCAGGACCGCGGCCCACGCGAGAAGCGCCGCGACGGCCGCGGACGCAATCATGATCCGCGGAAGCTGCTGCGGCGGAGGCACAACGGGAGGTTTCACCGGCGCTGGCTCGAGGTCGTCGTTCTCACCAAGAACGGACCGCACCTCGATGCCGGGTCCACGAAACGCTTCGGTGACTCCGTCTCTTTCGACAGCGCCGGTGACGGTGAAGTTCCCCGGCCTGAAGGAGCGGACGACGAGAGCTCCGTCTTCCACCGAGACGATCTCGTACTCCGGTTTGACGTCCGGCACGATCCGCGAACCCTCTTCGATCGCGTATTCGATGCGGATCGGATCACCAACCGTGGGGGCCGCGGGCTCGTAGCGGAAGAAGAGCGATGCGGCGAAGACGAAGGGGAGTGGCGTCATGAGATCCGGGCAATCCTCTGTTTGAAGAATTTCACGAGAGTTCGATCGTAAGGCGCGGCAGTCGATAGCGTGACAGCATCCACCCCCATCCTCTTGAACGTCTCGACCAGATATCGCTCACGCGCAGTCGCAATCGCGGAAACCTTTTGCCGGCCCAGATCCACTGCGATGCGCTGCCCGCTCTCGCTGTCGACGAGCGATACGATCCCTCTGCGGGGAAATCTCTGTTCCCGTGGATCTTCGACTCGCAGGGCGATGACATCATGCCTTGACGAAAGGCGTCGCATCGAGCGGTGGAACCCGGAATCGAGAAAGTCCGAGATGAAAATGACGACTCCCCTTTTGCGTGCGACCCGCTCGATGAATTCGACTGCGCGATCGAACTGTGTCGTTCCGCCGCCGTGGTCGGCGGCGACGAGTGCCGAGCGGACGACTGTCTGGATATGAACTCGGCCACGCTTCGGCGGCAGAAAGGTTTTCACCGTATCACTGAAGAGAAGAACGCCAATCCGGTCGCCGTTCTGCTCGGCCGAGAACGCCAGGACTGCGCAAAGCTCGGCGGCGAGATCGATCTTTCGCCGGTCGATCGAGCCGAACATCATCGAGCTCGAAACGTCGACGGCAAGAATGACCGTGAGATCGCGCTCTTCGATGAACTGCTTGACGTGAGGCACACCGCTGCGCGCCGTCACATTCCAGTCGATCGTGCGGATATCGTCACCGGCCTGATACTCCCGCACCTGCGCGAACTCCAGCCCTCGCCCATGAAACGCCGCGTGGTACTCCCCCGCAAGGCCCAGCCGAATCAGTCTCGAGGTGATGATTTCCAGCTCGTGGACACGCCGCGCGAGAGGAGGCTTGTTGGCAGGTCGACGGCGTCTCCACATGTTGTGCTCCTCGTCGCAAGTAGACAGTAGACAGTAGACAGGAGACAGGAGCCCGCCCCCCATCGGAACTGCGGGACGCTACTGTCTACTCCCTACTAAAGCACTTCCTCGTTGTCCCTCCTCATCTACAAGGCCAGGGACGACCGTCCACCTTCTTCGAAGTAGTCAGTAGCCAGTAGTCAGTAGCCCCAACTGGAAGGGGGTGGGCGGGCTACTGTCTCCTGTCTACTGTCTACTGTCTACTGACTCCTACGGCACCACCACCGCTCGAAGTACCTGCTCAATCACATGATCCGGCGAAACCTGCTCGGCCGCCGCTTCATACGTCAGAAGTAAACGGTGGCGCAGAACGTCCTTCGCCACGGCTTTGATGTCTTCAGGAATCACGAATGGCCGGCCTTCCAGGAACGCGTTTCCCCGTGCTACGTGCGCGAACGCGAGAGTCGCGCGGGGTGAGGCGCCGAAAGCGATCTGAGAAGCGAGTCCTGTGAGGCCGAACTCTGATGGTCTGCGCGTCGCCGAAACGAGATCGACGATGTAGCGGGAGATCCGCTCGTCGAGATGGACGGACGACACGAGGCTTCCGATCCGGCGGATCTCTTCAAGGGAAAGAACCGGCTGGATTGCCGGAGCCGCTGCGCCGGGATCGAGATAGAGATCGAGCATCCTCATCTCTTCGTCGCGGCGGGGATAATTCACCTGCACCTTCATGACGAAACGATCGACCTGCGCTTCGGGAAGGGCGTAGGTCCCTTCGTGCTCGATGGGATTCTGCGTTGCGATGACGACGAATGGATCGGGCAACGGATACGAATGGTCGCCGATGGTGACCTGCCGTTCCTGCATCGCTTCGAGAAGAGCGCTCTGAACCTTTGCAGGTGCGCGATTGATTTCGTCTGCGAGCAGGAGATTCGCGAAGATCGGCCCGAGCCGAGGATTGAAACGTCCGCCAGACGGATCGAAGATCAGCGTCCCGGTCACGTCGGCCGGCAGCAGATCCGGGGTGAACTGAACGCGCTTGAACGATCCTTCGATCGCGGCAGCGAGCGTCTTCACGACGAGGGTCTTGGCCAGGCCCGGAACACCCTCGACGAGAACGTGCCCGCGGATCAGCGTCGCGATGATGAGCCGGTCAACGAGCGTCTGCTGGCCGATCACGGCGCGTGCAATCTCGCCTCGAAGCCGCGCGACGAGCTCGTGAGCCCGCGCGATCTCTTCGCCGACCAGGCGCTCGTCAGCCGTCATCAGGCAGCCCCGACGAAAGGATCGATCTTCTTTCTGAGATGCCCCTCCGAAACGGCGCCAACGATCCGTTCCACCTGACGACCGCCCTGAAAGACCAGCAGTGTCGGGACACTCATTACACCGTTTTTGGCAGCCAGCGATGGGGACCGGTCGATGTCGACCGAGAAAACTTCGACCCTGCCCTCATAGTCAGCGCTGAATTTCTGCAGTACCGGAAGGATTGCCTTACACGGCGCACACCATTCGGCGCCAAAGTCTACGAGTACGACTCCGTTCGACACCGCTGCATCGAACTCATTCTCCGAGATTTCTTTCATTCGCCACGCTCCTCTGAATTCGACAACTCCAACTCCGAAGTTTGAGAGAATCATTCCGGAAATAAGGAAGGATGAAGGATGAGGGATGAAGTTCGCCCACCCCGAGAGTGGGTGGGAGGGCTTTCATCCTTCATCCTTCATCCTTCATCCTTCCTTTCCTACCTCTGAGTATAAGGTGTGACAAGAGCCCGCATGGATTCGAAACATCGCCCGAAAAAGAAGTGGGGACAGAACTTTTTGCGAAATCCTGCGGCGGTCGCCCGGATCGCCGCTGCCCTCGAACCAGAGCCGGGAGAGCTCATCCTCGAGATCGGGCCCGGCGAGGGTGCGCTCACCGAAGCCCTCGTCAACCTGCCCAATCCCCTCCAGGCGATCGAGATCGATCCCGAACTCGCTGAGCGCCTCGAGGAAACTTTCGGCAACAGGCTCCGCCTGATCCGCGGTGATGCCACAACCGCCGAGCTTCCGGCTGTTCCCTTCCGTGCGGCCGGAAATCTTCCTTACAACGTCGGCACGCCGATTTTGAGGCGCGTCGTCGCGCACCCGGAGTGCCGCAGAGCGGTGTTCATGCTCCAGAAGGAAGTCGCGAACCGCGTCGTTGCCCACCCGGGTGACGAAGACTACGGATTCCTGACTCTATTTGTTCGGATCTTTGCCGAGAGTCGCGTGCTGATGACTCTCCAGCCGGGGTCGTTTTATCCCGCGCCGAAGGTGCGCAGCGCAGTCGTCGTCCTCGATCCTCGGCCGCTGGCGCTCAGGGCGTCGAGAGAGTTTCTCATCGAGCTCATCTCGGCAGCATTCAGAATGCGCCGGAAGAAGCTCGTCAACAATCTCAAGGGATTTCGCGGGTTGCAACGCGAGCTCATCGCGGAGGCGATGGGGAGAGAGGGTCTCTCGACCGATGCACGTGCGGAGGAAATGTCGCTCGAGGACTTCGACAGGCTCGCTTCTGCTATCGAGCCGGCCGTCGACGCGAACCGTTCGGGGCCGCCGCCTGCACCCGGACTCCCCCCGTCAACATAGCGGTGTCGTCACCGTTGCGGGCGATAACGACCACGGAGCCTCCCGGCGTGTCCGGAGCGATTCTGTACGTGGCCCACGCGTAATTCGGACCGTAACCGATGTCCGAAACGCGCGTGAATCCCCCGCTGAGAATGTCGATCTCCGTCAACCCGCCGATGAACCCGTCGCCACCGACGGCGATCGAGATCGTTTCGCCGGCGCGAACCACGCTGACCATCGAGCCGAGCTGAACGTCCCGTGTCCCCGCCGGGAAGGTTCCGATCCACTTCGGATTGATCGACGAGGGCCCTGACGAACTGATCTGGAGGTTGTCATGGACCTCACCCGGTCCCAGCGAAATTCTTTCCGTCGGCCGAAGAAACTCGGTGCGGAACACGGAGGTCTCCGCCTCCCGCCAGACTCCCGAGAGATTCCGAGGATCGACGGGCCCGTCCAGCGGCTCCACGTACAGCCGGTAACTCCCGGAAGGCAATCCCCTGATCTCGAACCGCCCTTCCCGGTTGGTCAGTCCGCTCGACACCGGCGATCCGGCGTCGTTGACTGCCACAACCTGCGCTCCGAACAACGGTCCGGTGGAACCGAAAACGCTTCCGCGAAACACGCCTCGTGTCGCCTCGAAGTCAGGCGATGGATAAATCGAGGCGATGGCGATGCGATCGTCGCTGTCGAGACCACTCAATCCGTTCGATGCCACGAAGGGATACATCGTCGAGGAGACCACCGCGGAGTGGTCGAGCCCAAGCAGGTGGCCGATCTCGTGTTCGATCAGACCCTCGAGCTTCGGACGGTCTCCGAGAATCGACCCATCGATCTGGATGTCGGATTCCTGGATCACGCCCGAGTCATCGAACCACGTCGTGGTGAATGCGAGAAACCCGGCCGAGGCGAAGAGCTCATCGTTGACGCTGATACTGTTCACGCCATCTCGTCCGGCCTGCAGGGGCCTGGTCCCGCCCGAGCGAAAGTCCACTTTGCTGCCGGGCACTGTTGACCACGTCTCAAAAGAGCGACCGATGACGGCTTCCCCGTTCGCGATTTTCGCGGTCGCTGAGCTGGCTACAGCGTACTCGATCGGGAAGGCTCCCGCTGGCCAGGCAATCGGAGTTGGAGCCCCGTCGATGATGAATGTGAGCTGAGTCGCGGCGGAGGCTGGAAGCGCCACCAAAATGGAGAGCAGGGCGCCGAGGAGGGGTCTCATCGAGAGTTATCTTAAAGCAATCGAGGTGCCATTCCTACACGCTACGGAATGCTGGCGATGAGCTCGATCTCGACGAGAGAATCCAGCGGGAGCTGCGCGACGGCGACGGTGCTCCGAGCAGGCTTGTGTTCTCCGAAGTACTCGGAATAGACCGCATTCAACGCCGGGAAGTCCGAAAGGTTCTTGAGGAACACCGTCGTCTTCAGCACGTTCGCAAACGTCCCGCCCGCGGCCGAAAGGACCGCCTCGAGGTTCATGAAGACTCTCCGCGCCATCGTGTCGAAATCACCTTCGACGAGCTCGCCCGTAGCGGGATCCAGAGGGATCTGGCCAGACGTAAAGAGAAGGCTGCCGAGTTTGATCGCCTGGGAGTATGGCCCGATGGCCTTTGGAGCGTCTTCTGTAGCAATGTACTGCATCACTGAGCCTCCAGGAAGGATGGTTGCGGCGAGTATACCTCCCCTCCTCCCGCCCGGTTGTGGGTTCTGGGTTCTGGGTTCTGGGTTCTGGGAAAAGGATACTCACCAAGCTTCGACGCTCGAAATTGCGCTCGATAGAGAACCCATAACCGGGCGGGCGGGAACCCACAACCCAGAACCGTGCGGGAGGGCGGGTGTGCAGAACTCAGAACCGTGCGGGAGGGGGCTGTTATAATTGCCGCAAACAGGACACCTGCCAACACATGGATCAGACCAATTCTCCGTACCCGGGCAACCGGGACCTCCCTGCCGAAGTGAAGGATCGTGTTCTTTCAACCTACCGGCAGAGCCTCGCGGCTCATGAGCAGGGTCGCGCGGAAGAGGCGATCGCAGGATGCGAGCTCATCCTCACGATGGATTCTTCTTTCATGCCGGCGAGAGCGTTGGTGGAGCAGGCTCGAGGCTCGGATAGCGCAAGAGCGGCGGGAGGTGGGGACGCTCTGGCCAACGCCCTCCTTGCAGCGACAAGAGCTCTCGAAGCACGTGATTTTCAGCGGGCTATCGAGCTGAGCAATACCGTTCTTCGCGAGGATCTGACCAACTCACGCGCGCAGGAAATTGGACGGGAGGCACAGGAACGTCTCGAGGCCGCTCCTTTCGTCGACCAGTTCCTCAAGAAGGCGCGGGCCTTCCTCAGCACGGGAAATGTGAAGGCAGCGCACGGAGAGCTGGACAAAGCGAGATCGCTCGATCCCGGCAATCCGAATCTGCGCCAGCTTGAAAAGGAGACGCCTCCACTTCCGGCGCAGTCACAGGCTTTCGACTTCTCAGCCGATGCGCCGTTTCAGTTCGACTTCGATGCGGGAAGCAGCAGTCCGCAATCCGGCGAAGGCGGCTTCGTTCTCGAAGAACCTCCGCCGGTGGCGAATACCCGGAGCTCGCAAGCGTCCGATTTCGGATTTTCATTCGAAGAGGAGCCCCCGGCTTCCGATCAAACGCCGGAGCCGGGCCCGGTCGTGCTACCCGGCGAAGCGCAGACTTTCGATTTTTCCTCCGCGTCGATGGAGATGAGCAGTGACGAACGCCAGCGGATCAATGGGCTCATCGAGGACGGAGATGCCGTATTCGAGGACGCGAACTACCGCAAGGCGACCGAGATCTGGTCGAAGATCTTTCTGCTCGACGTCACGAACGCCGCGGCTGCCGAACGTATCGAGAAGGCGCGCAAGCTTCAGCAGGAGCTCGACGCACGCGTTGACGGCATTCTTGCAACCGCCATCGTTGCGTTCGAAGCGGGAGAGCTCGACAACGCGCGAAGCGGATTCAAACAGACGCTTCTTCTCGATCCGAATCATCCGACCGCACTCGAGTACCTGAAGCAGATTCCGGAAAGCGCGACAGCTCACGACTCAGTTCCCCCCGACACACGCTCACTCGACTTCGATCCGCCAGCTCCGATGCTGGAACCGGAAGAGGATCTCTACGCCGCATACGGGATACCTCAGGAATCGGACGCGCCCACGACAGAGAGCACGTTTCAGCCTGCAATGCCGTCGGAGCCCGCCCCTGCTACATCCCGCGCTCCGGCAAAGAAAGCGAAGCGGAGCGGCGCATGGGTCATGATCGCGGTCGCTGCGCTGCTCGTTGCCGTTGCCGGCTGGTTTGCCTGGTCGTACTTCGCGGGCCCGGCGGAATCCGTGGCTGATGACCAGTCGACACTGATTCTCAGCCGGGCGCAGGCCCTGGCAAAGAACGAGCGATACGATCAGGCGATCGACCTTCTCTCGTCCATCGAAGATGGCGACCCGATGCATGACCGCGCTCAGACGCTCATTGAACAGTACCAGTCGAAGAAGGCTGGTGCGGTAGCGGATGTCGACGGCCGGCCGGCGGCTGTCGTTTTTGCGGAACTGCTCGAACAGGGTCGCACCGCGTTCATGGCCAACGACTATGTGGTTGCAAAGGACGCATTGACTCGCGCCGCGGCAATCCAGCCACTGCCTCCCGAGGCGGCGGCAATCCTGCAGAATGCAACCGTTCAGGTCGCCAAGCTAGACAGCGCAATGGTGCTCTTCAAAGAGGGCAAGTACGCGGATGCCGTGGCAATGCTCGACGGCCTCCTCGAACAGGACCCCGAGAACAGGAGCATCCAGCAGCTCCTCGCGAACGCCCATTTCAATCTCGGTGCGACCGCGCTCCGCGAGGACCGAATCGACGACGCAGTAAGGGAGTTCGACAGCGTGCTCGCGTCCAATCCGAACGATGATCTCGCCAGACGAAGCCGGGAGATCGCGATGCGCTATCGCGAGGAGCCGAAAGACCTGCTGTTCCGGATTTATGTAAAATACTTACCACTGCGTTGACTGCGACGCCCTGCGGCGGATGGGAGGATGGGATGACGAGGCGTTTCGACGAGATCGAGCTTTACCCCGACAGCTTTCCGGTGGACATCCTTCCCCACCCAGCTGAGGTTCCTCCACCCCCAGCGGCGCCCTCGGAGATTCACGATTCGGTCACCGTCGGGAAGCGCTCCATGGCCTTTCTGGCCGACCTCGCGCTCTTTGTCGCACTCGCGCTTGCGCTCACCCCGCTGATGCCGCCCGTCAGCTCCGAGCACACGCTCGCATGGGCAGCCCTGGCGGGATTCGTCCTGCTCATCTCATTCTTCTATTTCGTGGGAAGCTGGCTGGTCTGGGGAAAAACACTCGGCGGGACACTGCTCGACGTGAAGATCATTGGAGCTGAGGGAGAGCCTGCGACACTCCGCGAGGCAGTGCTTCGCTGGCTCGCGATCTTCCTGTCGCTCGCAACCGGAGGCATCGGATTCGCCCTCGCACTGCTCCCCTCCGGTCGCTCACTCTCGGACCGGATTTCGAACACCACCGCAATCAGCGCCTGATCGTCGTAGCGGCGGATTCCGATCCGCCGCACCTCGGAAACGTCTGGAAATTGCGGGGGTTGTGGTGCGACCGGGCGGGATGAATGCTCAGCTCATCCCGTTGGAATGCACATGGAGTGGCCGATGTATATACTGATGTCATGACAGAGCGAGCGAAGATTTTCACGAACGGCGGGAGCCAGGCCGTCCGGCTGCCGAAATCCGCCCGATTCCCTGAGTCGCAGCGCGAGGTGCGGGTGCGTCGGGTGGGGCGCCGCGTGATTCTGGAACCGGCCGACGAATGGAGTCCCGAGTTCGTGGACGCTCTTGGTTCGTGGACCGAAAGGATCGAACGCCCGGGGAACCCTCCAATCGTTCGGAAGAACGACCCGTTCTCATGACGCCTGCCTTCATGCTGGATACCGACAGCGTGAGCTTCGCGCTCCGAGGCGAAGGGCGCGTAGGCGAAGCAATCCTGGCTCGTCGTCCATCCGAGCTGTGCATCAGCGCGATCACTCTGTCGGAGCTCAGGTTCGGAGCCGAACGGCGGAAGTCGCCAAAGCTCGACAATCTGATCGAGGCGTTCGTGGCGGATGTCGCGGTCATGCCGTTCGATGAAGAGTGCGCGCGCACGTTCGGCAAGATCGGAAGCGTTCTTGCTGCGAAGGGCTCGCCGATCGGCGAGTTCGACGTGCTGATTGCGGCCCACGCAATCACGCTGGATCTCACCCTGGTGACGAACAACGTCAAACATTTCAAGAGGGTGCCTGGACTGAAGACCGAAAACTGGGTCTAGTCCCGCCGAATCAATCGCCGGTATTCACAGATTCTGACAGCCGCCTTTGCTTGGTTTGTATTGTGCCGACGGCGACTAATCACCATGACATCGTCAACGAGCTTCCGGACTTCCGCCGGTGATCACTTAGCAATCTCCTTCCGGCGCGCCGCCCACTCCCATCGCAACATGTTCGCCCGTATGAGATACTGGCAGACAGGTCACCGTCGGTAGATATCGTTTCAATCCACGCGCGTGTACGACCCGCGACGCGATCAAGGCTGCCTGCCGGTCGCAGTACACAACGTGCTGACGTGCGGACATGGAAAGCAGTTCGTCCTCAATGAACAAAGTCTTACCGCTCGATCAGTTCCACTCCCGAACCGCTCTCAGCTCCTCGGCCGTGCCCGCCGAAACGCCTTAGGGTCTGACTGAAGCTCCCTCCCTCGAAATCAACGGAGCCCGGCATCGTGTCAAGGAACGGTGGGAATGTCGGAATTTCGCGAACTGCGATAAGCCTGGTTTCGACACACTGTCGGAACTTCTCGGGCTCTCGGGGTAAGGAAACCTGTCGCGCTAAGAACTCTGATCGGCATCGAGACCTGTGCCGTGGAGGCGGTTGCCCCTCGGCCCTGCCCGCTGCAATGCCTCACCCCCTAATTTAAGCTCCGACCCGGGGACCACCGTCGGCCCTCGCGCTGCTCCCCTCAGGGCGATCGCTCTCGGATCGGATCTCGAACACGACGGCGATCAGCGCCTGATTCGTAGCGGCGGATTCCGATCCGCCGCACCTCGGTACAGTTCGGACCTTGCGCGTTGTGGGGCGATATGCCGGGATGAATGCCCCAGCTCTCGCACTGATTCACTGCCCGGGGGCGGGACATCGGAATGTCCCGCTACGAGGGGAACCACTGGTAGAGAAAAAAGTAGACCAGCACACCCGTGACCGAGACGTACATCCAGATCGGAAAGGTCCAGCGCGAGATCTTTCGGTGCAGGGGGCGGTTGTCGCGAAGTCCGTGAACTACCGAGAGAATCGCGAGAGGCACGATGACAGTGGCGAGAATGGTGTGCGAGATCAGAATCGTGAAGTAGATCGTTCTGATGACGCCCGTTCCGGTAAATCGCGTCGAGCCGGCGTGGTAGTGATAGAAGAGGTAGCTCGCTAGAAAGATCGTCGATGTCGTGCACGCCGCAAGCATGCTGCGCCGATGCGCAAGCAGCCTACGGGCCTTGACGAGCCGGTATCCGTTCAGCAGCAACAGACCGCTCAGTGCATTCATCGTTGCATTGAACGCAGGCAGAGAGCTGACCCACTCCATGATTTATCCTTCCCTCACCAGCATCGCGATGTCACCCTCGAGCTTCTCCACCTCTTCGGAGATCGTTGAATCGTAATACCCTCGAATCATCCCTGTTCTGTCGACGAGCACGAACCGGGGACTGTGAAGAATCGGTTCAGCTCCCGACTCGACCTCCATCCCCGCAGCGAGCTTGAAGCCCTTCTGCGAAAGGTCGATCACCGTATCCCCCTCTCCTCGTAGAAAGGTCCAGCGCGGATCACGACCGATCCGCTCCGCGTACGCGCGGAGCGCTTCCGGAGTATCTCTCACAGGATCGACGGAGATCGATACGAAGCGAACGGGCTGCTCGGGATCGACATCCCTGACGAGCGCGCGCATCTTCTGCGTCATCAGCGGACAGATGCCCGCGCAGTTCGTGAAGATGAATGTGTAGACCGTGACGTAACCGTTGAACTGCGAGAGTCGCACGTCGCGGCCGTCCTGATCGACGAGCGGCGTGTCCGGAACGGGAAAGAGTTTCGGCAGCGGTTCCTGCCGCGCACAACCCGCGATGAGGATTGCGATCAGGAACAGCGAAGTGAACGGTCCGATGCGCGCACCGGAGGTGCGCTGAGAAGGTAGCCGGTGGCAAGCGAAGCGCAGCCACCGGACAGAGAGTCCTTCTTGTATACGCACCCCGGCTGGGGTGCCAGATTCGTCCTTGTTCTGCCGCCCCGCCGGGGCGGAGAGTCTCTGCCCGCCGATACCGGTGGCTGCGCTTCGCTTGCCACCGGCTACCCTCTGCCGCGCCTCCGGCGCGCGGAAACGTGGCGCCTTGATCACTGCCACGCGTTCGTCACGACGAGCAGCGACATGATCACCGGAAGGTAGATGATCGAGGCGAGAAACAGCTGCCTCGCCGAGCGCATGTTCGGAAGCCGGGCGAATCCGATCGACGTCACGACCAGTAGCATCCCCGCAGCGATAGCGCCGACGGCATAGACCGGACCGGGGATCCTGTCGAGCACAGGCAGCAGACTGATGGGAACGAGCACAAGACTCCACACGAGCGCCTGCTGTCCCGAGATCCGTCCGCTGCGGTCTGTCACGGAAAGAATCGAGAAGCCGGCCCGCTCATAGTCCTCGCGGTAGAGCCATCCGATCGCCAGGAAGTGCGGGAGCTGCCAGAGGAAAAGAATGGCGAAGAGCACCCACGCACCGAACTCGATGGAGTTGGTCGCTGCAGCCCACCCCATCATCGGCGGGATCGCGCCCGGCACAGCTCCGACGATCGTCGACAGATTGGTCTTTCGCTTCAGCGGCGTGTAGATGAACAGGTAGCTGCCAAGTGTCAGCACACCGAGAATCGAGGTGAGCGGATTCACCAGCACCGCAAGGTAGAGCGCGCCCATGATGGAGATGCTCACTGCAAAGGTCAGAGCCGCTACCGGCGTGATTCGGCCATCAGGAAGTGGCCGGTGGCGCGTGCGATTCATCCGGGCGTCGAGATCACGCTCGGCAAACTGGTTCAACGCGTTCGTCCCGCCTGCGATCAGGGCCGTACCCACCATCGCGTGGAAGAAGAGCAGCCAGTCGAACCCTCCCCGCCCCGCGATCGCGAAACCGGCGGCTGCGGTCAGCAGCACCATCATGACGATCCGTGCCTTCGAGAGCTCCAGATAATCGCGGATCACCGATGCGGCAGAGTTTGGTCGGGGTAGAGCACTCGCAGTCGTCATGCGGGAACCTCCCTGCCTACGGCCGGGGCCCGCTCCGCTTCCACAGCGGGTGCCAGGGCGCGCGCCGAGAGACAGAGGAGAAGGGAAACGGCGAGGGTGGCGGCCCCGAAGGCGACATGGACACTCGTAATGACTTCGTTCTTGCCGCTCCAGACGGTGAAGGCGCCGAGCGTTACCTGCACCGACAGAATCGCGAGCAGGGCCAGATAGATGTTCCTGATAGCAGGCGTATCCACAGCGGCGAAGACCCGCCTCGCCAGCGAGAGTATGAATATCGTAACGACCAGCGCGCCCACGCGGTGAGTATAGTTCACCGCGACGCTGATCGAGGTCAGTTCCGGGATCAGCCTGCCGAAAGCGAGCGGAAAATCCGGAATCGCCAGACCGGCCCCAAGGTGCCTCATGACCGCGCCCACGAGAACCTGCAGGAAGACGATTGCCGTCAGCAGAGTCGTCGGCCTCACCAGCTCGCCCGCTCCTGCAGCCCGGGCCCCGTGGAGCGAGCCATACGCCTTCGATGTGAAGAACGCGATCGCGACGTTCACGCAGAAGAAGACCTCCGCGAGGGCCGCATGCCCCACAGAAATGGGGAGCGGAAGGAGAAAGATGACCGTCAGTCCGCCGAGAAGTCCCTGAACGATGACGGCGATGAGGGCGATCCAGCCGAGCCTTCTGACGAATTGCTTCGGTTCCCGGAACTGCAGCCAGAGCGCCTGAATCACGGTAAGGAGACCGACGGCCGACGCGATCATCCGGTGGCCGTGCTCGTAGAAGATGCCTCCCACCATCGGCGGGAAGATCATGCCGTACGAAAGTGGCCAGTCCGGGACGGCCAGGCCGGAGCCGGTGCTGGTGACCATCGCGCCGGCGAAGATGAGAAAAAGTGTCGAGGCCGCCGTGAACTTCGTGAAGCGGCGGAGCGCTACGGGCGTGGGCTGTGTCATGGGAATGTTGTCATTCTGAGGTAGTACCGAATTGATCGAGAGTTTCATGGACAGGATGAAAGAAAGGAATGTTGAATGTTGAAATTGTGAATTTTGAATGTTGAATGAAGACCGGGTGCCCAATTCAACATTCAGCATTCACAATTTCAACATTCAACATTCGGTCTCCTGCGCCCGTTCGAGCGACAGAGTTAGCGCATATCACGCAAGGTTCATCCACTTCTCTAGGCTACGGGCTCCGGGGGCACTTCGACCACCGGCTCGGTTACTCCCGTCGGCGGTGCCGTCGTCGCATCCACCTCTGGAACCGGGGCCTGCGAGGCGAGCCACTCCTGGAATCCCTCTGCCGTGTGAACCGTCATCGATCCCCGCATCCGGTAGTGCCCCAGGCCACAGAGTTGGGCGCAGGCGATCTCCCACACTTCGCCGTTGTTCGTCTTGACCGGCGTGAAGTACACCGGCATTTCCAACCCCGGAATCGCGTCCTGTTTCACCCGCATCACCGGAAGGCCGAAGCTGTGAATGACGTCCTTGGCGCTGAGGCGGATCGCGACCGGTCGGTTGACCTCCAGGTGCAACTGGTTGACGCTGTTGAAGTCATCCGCGGCGTTCGGATCCGTTGAATCGATCCCCAGCGGATTCGAGGCCGAAACGAGTTTGACATCGGTGCGGCCGAAACGGCCGTCAGGCCCCGGGTAGTGAACATTCCACGCAAACTGTTCAGACACCACCCGGATCTCGAGGGGGGGCTTTGAGCCCTGGTCCGGGCTGATCCATCGCGACCACAGAGGAATCGAGAATCCGATGAGCAGCACGACCTCCACCACGGCTACCCCGACCTCGGCGTAACTATGGATGTGGCTTTTCGAGCCCTCGTAGCTCGCTCTGGGATTCCGGCTCGCCCTGAACCTGTAGAGCACATAGAGGAAGTAAAGGCTCCATCCGACGAAGAGGACAGCCATCACCCAGTGGATCAGCACCGTGAGATTGTCGAGAGCAGGGCCGTGCGCCGAGGCATTGGTCGGCATGTAGCTCTCCAGAAACTCTCTCATGAATCCTCCGTTGACCTGGTGTGAATACGCGCGCTACTCAAAGAGGCTGTGAATACTCCTGCTTCTCCTCAAATTCTCATTCCCTGAATCAACCTGAACTGCTCGCGTCGCCTACGTAGCGCGGTGCTTCGTCGCCAGAATGTGTAGAAGAGCGCGACGAAGCCGGCCTGGACCATCAGCACGACTCCGAGGAGAAAGAGAACTGCGTTGTTTGCTCCCTGAGCCATGGCCGAATCGGAATCGCCATAACAGACGGGACATGCTGCCGCAATCGTCGGAAACATGCCGACGATGACGACAGCCACCAGCAGACCGGCGTGGCGATTCGTCACGCGAGCTCCTTGAGTTTTTCGAAGTAACGGTTTCCGTACCACACCAGGGCCACGCCCAGCAGGACGAAAACAGCCGACAGCGCCAGTCCGCTCACCTGGCCGGTCGTCGAGAAGAACCAGATGCCCCAGCCTCCGACAAATACCGAAAGCAGGATCGACACTACGATGAAGATGACATGAAACAGACGCAGGGACACCTCACCCTCCGATGGAATCGTATGCCGAGTGCCAGGGGCCCCAGAGCAGTACGAGCAGGAATACGACGGTGAGAACGAGAACCGCGATCACGAGTTTTTTCTCGGACAGAAGATGCATGAAGAAGCCTGCGACGAGGAACCCTTTGACCGAAGCGATCGCCAGGGCGAGCGCGATGGCAACCCAACCGCTCAGGTGAAGGTAGCTGACTGCCACCGTGATCACCGTCAACGCAGCGAGCGCTGCGAAAACAGTCAGATAGACCCTGGTTTCCCGCTTGATTTCTTCGACGCTATGGCCGCTCATCAAACCCCCATCTACAGCAAATAGAGAATTGGAAACAGAAAAATCCAGACCAGATCGACAAAGTGCCAGTAGAGGCCGGTCACTTCCACACGGTTCGTATATCGCCCCGGTTCCTTCTCCCACATCTTAGCGCCGGGTCCCAGCAGATAAGCGAACACGACCATCCCGCCCAGAACATGAAGCCCGTGAAGGCCGGTCATCATGTAGTACACCGAGTAGAACGTATCGGTCGAGGGATAGTAGTGATGGCTGAACTTGGTGCCGTACTCGATGGCCTTGATCACCATGAACCCGAGGCCGCAGAGCAGGGTGATGCCGAGATAGATTTTCGCCTTCCGGAAATCACCCAGGCGCAGGCTCGCCCACGAGAGAATGACCGTGACGCTCGATCCGATCAGGATGAATGTGTTGAGTGTGGCCAGAGGAACGTTGAGCCGCTCCCAGCCGGCCGGCCACGTTTCGGCTCCTGTACGCAGCAGAATGAGCGACGAGAACAGTGCGCCAAAGAGCATGACCTCGGAGGCCAGGAACAGCCAGATGCCCAGCTTGCCGTTGTACAGGCCCGTATCGGGACGCGCTTGAATCGTGTACGGGATCTCCAATCAGGCCTCCTGCTTCGCTACGGCATGCTGCGGAAAGAATCCGCCGTCCGGAGCAACCGGATCCTCGGCGTTCTGCGCGAGGAAATCCATCTCGTCAGTCGTTCCGGGTGCGTTGTATTCATACGGCCCGCGATGCACGACGGGTATCTCGACGAAGTTCCCGTGGCCGAGGGGTGGTGAGGTGGTCGCAGCCCACTCGAGCGTCGTCGCACTCCATGGATTCGAACCGACCTTCTCGCCCCATTTGATGCTTGCGAAGAAGTTGAAGATGAACGGAAGCTGCGCGAGCAGTAGAAGCCAGGCGGCATACGACATCGGGATGTTCATCTTCAACGCGGGATGTGCATGCGCGTACTGCTCGCCGCCGTCATAAAGCCGGCGCGAGATTCCTGCCAGACCCTGAATGAACATCGGAGCAAAAATCACGTTGATGAAGACGAGCGACAACCAGAAGTGGAGCTTCCCGAGCTTCTCGTTCATCTTCCTGCCCGTCACCTTCGGGTACCAGTAGTAAATGCCCGCCATCATCGCGAAGATCGTCCCCGGCGCAACCACATAGTGGAAGTGGCCGATGACGTAGTACGTGTCGTGAAGATGGATGTCCGCCGCCGCGAGCCCGAGAGGAAGGCCTGTGAGACCTCCGATGCCGAACATCGGAAGGAAGGCCAGCGCGAAGAGCATCGGTGTGTTGAACCGCATCGACGATCCCCACAGCGACAGAAACAGCGAAGTGAGAATGACCACCGACGGAATCGAAATGATCATGGTGGTGGTCTGGAAGAAGGCGCTGATCGTCGTGCCCATGCCGGTGAGGAACATGTGATGCGCCCATACGACGAATGACATGAATCCAAGGAAGATTGTCGCGTAAACCATGGCGCGATAGCCCCAGAGAGGCTTGCGCGTGTTGTTCGCGATGACCTCGGCGACGATGCCGAGCGCAGGAAGAATGAGAACGTAGACCTCGGGATGCGCGAGGAACCAGAACAGATGCTGCCACAGAAGGGGACTTCCGCCTCCAGCCGCCTGGACGATCTCTCCGCCGACCACGAGGCCGGTCGGCAAAAAGAAACTGGTACCGAGAACCCTGTCCATCAGCTGCATCACACCCGCCGCCTCGAGCGGAGGAAACGCAAGCAGCAGCAGGAACGAAGTGATGAACTGTGCCCACACGAAGAACGGCAGTTTCATGAACGTCAGCCCGGGCGCGCGCAGCTGTATGATCGTCACGAGGAAATTCACGGAACCGAGCAGCGACGAGGTGATGAGAAAAATCATCCCGACAAGCCACCACGTTTGCCCCGCACCGGCTATGACAGACAGAGGCGGATACGACGTCCAGCCGGATTGAGCAGCACCTGCAGGCGCGAAGAAACTCATCAGCATGATCACGCCGCCCACCGCGTAAACCCAGTAGCTCATCATGTTGAGCTTTGGGAAGGCCATGTCGGGCGCGCCGATCTGCAGAGGAACCACGTAATTGCCGAAGGCACCGACGGCCAGCGGAACGATCGCGAGGAAAACCATGATCGTCCCATGCATTGCGCCGAGCTCGTTGTACGCTTCGGGAAGAAGAATTCCGCCGGGTGCGCGCGCGTCGCCGAGCAGACCAGCCAGGAAAGGAATCGGCTGTCCAGGGAAGGCCAGCTGCCACCGCATGATCAGCATCAGGCCGAACCCGAAGAGCAGGAACAGCAGCGCCGTGATGGCGTACTGAATTCCGATCCACTTGTGATCAGTCGAGAAGATGTACGTCCGGACGAACCCCTGATGGTGGTGGTCGTCCCCATGCTGCCGCTCTTCTTCCTTCTGGACGCGAATCGCTTCACGGAGAGCCTTTTCCGCTTCGGAAGGGCTCATCCAGCTTTTGCCAACTCGGATCTGTCGTCTCGATGTCACGCGTCGACTCCTCCTCGGAAACAGAAAAGGGACGGCGGTCCGCAGACCGCGCCCTCACGAAGCTCTATGAAGCCTTGAACGTGAAGTTGATCGGCTTTGTCTCGTTTGCGCCGACTGTGACCTGCTGCGTCTGAGTTCCGAATTTCTCGTGCCACGCCTCGAGCGTGTAGGTTCCGGGAGGGAGGTTGGCAATCGTGAATGCTCCCGCCTCGGACGACGTACCGAAGAAAGGATGCGAGAGCACTCCGATGTACGAGTTCATCCATCCGTGAACGTCACACTTCACGCGGATCATCACTTCGGGCTTGTCGAACTTCTTCTCGGTCACCATACCCTGCACTGGCTGACCGACGTTGAACTCCTTGTTCGCGGTGGCCAATGCGTGAACGTTGTGCAGAGTCGGATCACTGTTCTTGATGTTCAACGTCTGACCTACCTGGACACCGCTCACGTGGGGCGTGTATTGACATCCGACCTGGTCGAGCATTGCGGGACCAGCTGGCGCAGGCGCTGGACCGTTGTAGTCCTTGACGTAGACGAACACGTTAGCAAGCGATCCGTCGGCGGACACGACCACGTCCTCGGCCTTGACCGGCGTCGGGTGCGCCGCAGTGCAGGAAGGATCGGCCCCCATCGGGATGTTCGGCATCGCGGGAGGGGTGCCTTCGAGTTTGACGAGTCCGGTGATCGTCGCGGCGTCGGCCGGAGCCGCGGTCGCAGCCTGGGGCTGCGTCCCGGAGGTCTCGCCGCCACCAGCCGCCGCCCCCTCTTCTTCGTCTTCATACTCGTATGCGCTCTCCCCACCGCCTCCGCAGGCAACCGCCATCGAAAGAGTGACTGCAAGGAGAAGTGTGAGAAATCGTTTCATGCTCGTCATTGTGAGGGCTCCTGTACCTTGTCTGCGGCGCTTCTGCGCGGCCGCTCCTGAATTGAAATGCGAAGGCCCGCGAGTTCCGGCGCGCCGCACTTCGGTCTGTCAGTTCTAAAGATCGATCATCTGCCGGGAGATTCTGCTGCGGCTGCCGGCACAACCGTCTGCAACGACGGAACAGCGGGCAGCGTCGGCGTCGCTGCCGGCGGTCTGTCGCGCGGGACTTCGGCCGGAGTCGTCGGTCTTGCCATCCTCATCTCAGCAGGCCCCATCGTCCAGATGTAATCGCGGAGATAGTTCGTCAGCGACTCCACGTCTTCTAGCGACGCAACGAGCTCCTCCTCGGTCTGATAGTACTGCATGAGCCTGCTCTTATAGGAAGCGAATGCAGGCGTATTGATCGCAAGGGCCAGCGGTGACGTGAACTCTCCCGTATTGGCGTCGCGCGGGAAGTTCGTCGGCATCCTCGTCCCCGGAATGATCTCGTTTGGACGGCGGATCCATTCCGGAATCCAGTCGTGCTGCAATCTCGCCCGGGACAGATCGAGCGGCGGAGCGAGCGAGCCTGCGTCGGTCACCGACAGCGCACCCGATGCCGGATGGCACTGCGCGCAGCGGAGCATCTCGTACACAGTCTGCCCGATGGCCACGTTCCGGGCATCGGAATCGCTGAAGCGGGCCGTGTCGAACTGCGGTACGTCTGCCTCAGCCGCAAAACCGCTCACCAGGGTGCTGGCCTCGCGATCGCTGAAGTGAAACGTCGGCATCCGCACGTTCATCCATGGGCGCATCGTCATGACCGTCGGATCTTTCAGGAAGTTGAACAGCCAGGGACTCTGAACGCGCGCTCCCTCAGGTGTCAGATCCGGAGGCAGGTACGCAGGATCGCTGATCATCGAGCCGATGGCCCGGCCGTAACCTTCAACGACATGACACGCGCGGCAATTGTGCTGCGAAATGAGCTTGCGGCCCTCTTCAGCGGCGCGCTTCTCCGGACTCATCGACGCGAGATAGCGCGGGGAAACGCGATCCTTCGTCATGCCGGTGATCACCGACGTGATCGACTCCGCCTCGGCCGGCGAGAGGTAGTAATTCGGCATCTTCAGCTTCTCGTGGTAACTCCGCTCGCGGCTGTCATCCCACACACGCGGAGAGCGAAGCTTGTTGTAGATCCAGGAAGACACCGTGTGATTGACATGCTCTTCCTTGCCGTCCCATGCGACGTGATCGTGCACGAAGCCGAAGTCGAAAAGGTGGATGTGCTTGGAGCCCTGGGTCGTGAGCTCGGTTCCGATCGGCTTCATGTTGTCGAAGCCTTCGATCGTATGGCAGGAGTAGCAGCCGTACTTTTCGATGGTTCGCTGTCCGAGGTAGACGAGCTGGTCGTTCGCGGGCATGGATGCCAGGCGCGCATTTGCGTCGCGATCGGACATCGTGTTGATCAGGTAGCTCTTCGTGAGGCCCGCCAGAGACTCCGGGTCGGGCGGAGGCAGCGGCACGTTCATGAAGTTCGGCTTGACGAACGTCATGAGAAGCGCGGTGATGTCAGCAGCCTCCTGATCGGTGAGCCGCAGGTCGGGCATCGGCGCCTCGGCGTAGTAATGCCGCGGGTCCTTGAGCCAGTTGTAGAGCCATGCGGGATTTGTCTTCGTGCCCATCCCGACCAGATTGAATCCGATCAGCCGCTCGATCGGGAAGTCGTCGCGACGCGCGACCCGGATCTTCCCATCTTCCTGCTTGACCGCGTCCTGCACGATATGACATCCCATGCAGCCGACACTGTTGACCAGCTGCATGCCCCGGCCCGGGTCTCCGGCTGGACCGGGCAGCCACTGTCGCTTCGATGAAGCATTGAAGAGATAGCGGACGATTGCATGGATCTCTACGTTCTGATTGCTGACGTTGCGCTGGCGTTCGGAGGCAGGGATGTTCGGACCGACCATATTGCGCTGATAGAAAGATGCGGGCATTCGCGTTGTAGGCCGAAACGCGTGGGGCGCCGCGATCCAGCGAGCGGCCCATTCCGGGGTCGTCTTCTCGGCGATTCCAGTCAGGTCAGGTCCCGGCTTCCTCAGATCGGTGTACCGCCAGGTATTGATCTTGTGGCAGGAGTGACATCCGTAAAACTCGACCATCGCCGTTGCACGCGTGATCTCCGGAGCTCCCTTGATCGTCACCTGTTCGGAGTGGCACTTCAGACACGACCCCTGAAGATGCTGCCTGGGATGCATCGGAGTCTCGAGGAACGGTTGCCTCTCCCAGTCGTACAGCTCTTCCCAGCGAGCGAGCTGTTCAGCGTTGGCCGGCGAATGACCTGCCCGCGCGAAATCCGTCGCGCGATCGAGGCCGCGATGGCACGAGGTACATCCGAAGTCGAGCAGCGGATGAGGTGAAGACGACCCGACGAACATGTCGAGATAGGGATGCGTCCTGAAGGGATTCTTGAGGTTCCGACGCGCGTTGGCCACGGTTGCGAGTTGCGCGACGCGCGCCCTGGTATCCTCGATCCTCTCGGCCGGAACGAGGAAATTCTCCAGCTGCCCCTCGAGCTCCGCCTGAAGCCGCGCGGCTTCTTCCTTCGACTCGAATCCCGGCCGGTCGATCGCGCGGTGGCAGGTCGTGCATCGGTCCACGCGCGGCGCGTGCATGTAATTCAAATCGACGAAGAGGTCGTTCAGAATGATCTGATCGATCTTGAGCGTCGGGCTGATGAAATCAAGCAGCGGCGCGTTCAAAAGCATAAATGCGGGGTTGGCTTCCACCGTGGCCAGCTGTGTCCTGAGCCGTTCGATGGTCGCGTTCTTGTCCGCTCTCTGGCCTTCGATCTCCGCGATGGCCTTCCGCCAGCGCTCCATCCGCTGAATCGCCGCATCGCGGTCGCGGGTGACCTGCTGGAGCGTAAGATTCAGCTCCTCAACTCTGCTCGCCTGCTCCAGATACGCGCGCTGCTGATTCTCCCAGCCGCGACGCTTCTGCTGCGCAGCCAGCTCCGCGTCATAACGCATCGCGTCGAGCGTCGCCTTTGCGAACCTGTAATTCTGGTCGGCTGCGTAGTGGCGGCCCTCCCAGCTCTCGAGATCCTGCTGGGCGCGCAGAAAGTCTTCGCGCCTCTTCGCGATCGCCAATTCCTGTTCTTTCATCTCGCGATCGAGCCGGGTCAGTTCGGCGCGATCCAGCGAGTCACGCGCCGCGCGCAGGTCCGCGCGGATCTTCTGCTCCTGAAGCTGGAGGAATGTGAGCTGGAACCGCTTCCACCCTCTCACGTAGTCGTAGACGACCATCGCACCGGTGGCCATGAGCAGGACGATGCTCGAGATCGCGAAGATCTTGTTCAGCTTCGCAATGCTGTAGTTATGAGGAATCGGCTCTTGCGGTTTCATCGTCGGTCAACGCCTGGTGGTGGTGTCATCCTGAGCGCAGCGAAGGATCCTCCGCCTCGAAGCGAAACAGGCAATTCTTCAGGGGATCCTTCGCTGCGCTCAGGATGACACACCCCCGAACCCCTGGCGACTGCGCTATTGAATGCACCCAGTTTCATATGTTGAGGAAGACTTCCTGGATCTGCACCAGATACTTCAGGTTGAAGAGCCATCGAAGAAACATCTTGATCGGCAACGACATCATGAACAGAAATAGGAACGCGCCGACGTAAAACCTCGGGGCACCCATCTTCACGTAGAACCGGCGGAACGGCCCCCGCGCCATGAGGGGCGGAAGCCCAAGGTAGCCGAGAACGAAAATGATGCCGAAAATCTCGCGCACGAGCCAGAACTTCGGCAGCGGCACACCGAACCACTTCACCCAGATCAGCTCGGACAGATTGATGCTGACCAGCGGCACCAGCTTATTCACGTCCCAGTATTCGAATGGTCCGAAGAAGTTCCAGTTCGGCCCGCGAAGGAATGTTCCCGTAATGATGAGGAACGACCACAGCACGAGGAAGCCGTAAAGAAAGATCCCGAGCTCCCATTTCCGCTCTCGGAATGAGTAGTAGCCGGAACCCCTCGGGTTCGTGTCGATGTACGGGATCGCCATGAGGCCGACGACGATGAGCGTCGGCATCATGACGCCCGCGATCCACGGGTCGAAGTAGACGAGCATCTCCTGGAGGCCGAGGAAGTACCAGGGTGCCTTTGCAGGGTTTGGTGAGCTCGTCGGGTTCGCCGCTTCTTCGAGCGGCGCCGGAAGTGCGATCGACCAGACGATCATCAGCACGGTGAGAAGGATCATGCACAGCAGTTCTGTGTAGACCAGATCGGGCCAGGTGAAAAGCTTCTCGTCCGACTCGGTTTTCTCCCACGGAACCCCGCCGGCCAGGATCTGCTGGTCGTTGAGATACGCCTTGCGGAGCGCCAGCCAGGTAAAGAAGCCGAGAAGGAAGATCATCGCGGCGATGGGAACGTTGTCCGGCTTCGCTGCGATCTTGAAGAACTCCGAATCGAACATCGCGAGCATGAATCCGAAGCTCGAAACGCCGAGCAGCATCAGCCCCACCTTCGTGTCCCACAGTCGCGGCCCGAGGTGAGCGAGCATGAACATCGATGCGAGGTAGGACAGCCCGAGGGCCAGCAGCGGCCCGTAGAACAACCCAGCGACCGTGAAAACGATGCCGATGCCGAGGAATGCCCGCCCTGCCTTTGACTTGAGCTTTCCGTCGAGCAGGTTGAAATACATCACGAACAGGAACACGAACGACAGAAGCATGAACGAGACCGCGGCCCCTGAAAGGACGTTGATCAGATTCTTGATCGCTCCCATGCTCGTCGCCTCAGCCTTTCAGTTCGCGCATTGCTACAGAGGACCGGAAATACCGCCGTCCTTGCGGACGCGCCAGAAGTGAATTGCCATCAGGAACCCGGCTGCAAGCGGGATCGCCACACAGTGGAGCACGTAGAAGCGGAGAAGCGTCGAAGCTCCGACGAAACGGCCGCCGAGCAACGCGAACCGCGCGTCGTCTCCGGAATGAATGAGCAGGATCTCGCCAAGTTTCCTGAGGC
>JBGSYJ010000178.1:0-13224 GCA_041750915.1 Thermoanaerobaculia bacterium
AACGCCGTCGGCCAGGTCCAGACTCGGTAGAACCTCTCTCATCAATGGAACAGTTCGAAACGCACATCGACACCTCCTCCGAGGATTTCCGGCTCAACGCGGAACGGATGTCCTCGCTGGTGGAAGAGCTCCGCTCGCGAATCGAAACAGCCCGGCAGGGCGGTGGACCGAAGTCGACCGAGAGGCACAAGGAGCAGGGCAAACTTCCGGTTCGCGAACGCATCGAGCTTCTGCTCGATCCCGACACACCTTTCCTCGAGCTCTCGCCGCTGGCAGCCAACGACATGTACGACGACGGCGCTCCAGGAGCCGGCATGGTGACAGGCATCGGCCGGGTCCAGGGGAGGGAGTGTCTCATCATCGCGAACGACGCAACGGTCAAGGGGGGCACTTACTTTCCGATGACCGTGAAGAAACACCTCCGCGCTCAGGAGATCGCCGCGCAGAATCAGCTGCCCTGCATTTACCTGGTCGATTCCGGCGGCGCGTTTCTCCCGCTGCAGGCGGAGGTCTTTCCGGACCGCGAGCATTTCGGCCGGATCTTTTTCAATCAAGCGCGCATGTCCGCCTCGGGACTCCCGCAGATCTCTGCAGTCCTCGGGTCGTGCACTGCTGGCGGCGCGTACGTACCGGCCATGTCCGACGAGGCGGTGATCGTCAAGGGTACGGGGACGATCTTCCTGGGCGGACCACCGCTCGTCAAAGCTGCGACGGGCGAGGAAGTCACCGCGGAAGAGCTCGGAGGCGCGGACGTCCACACCCGCATCTCGGGTGTCGCTGACTACTTCGCCGAGGATGATGCGCACGCGATTCACATGGTGCGAAGCATCGTGGACAACCTTCCTCTCCGCAAGACGGAACCGTCGACCCGCATCGAGCCGGAAGATCCCGCATACGACCCGAAGGAGATCTACGGAATCCTTCAACGCGACATCCGCAAGCCGTACGACGTCAGGGAAGTGATCGCGAGAATCGTCGATGGTTCGCGGTTTCACGAGTTCAAGGAACGCTACGCGACGACCCTCATCACCGGCTTTGCCGTGATTCATGGCTATCGGGTAGGGATCCTGGCGAACAACGGTGTGCTTTTCAGTGAATCTGCATTGAAAGCTACGCACTTCATCGAGATCTGCAACGAACGGGAGATTCCCCTCGTTTTCCTCCAGAACATAACAGGGTTCATGGTTGGAAGGGAGTACGAGAGAGGAGGGATCGCGAAGGACGGCGCCAAGATGGTGCATGCCGTTGCGAGCTCGGTGGTGCCGAAGTTCACGGTGATCATCGGCGGCTCATTCGGTGCGGGGAACTACGGCATGTGCGGCCGGGCGTACGATCCCCGATTTCTCTGGATGTGGCCGAACGCGCGGATCAGCGTGATGGGTGGCGAACAGGCGGCCGGAGTCCTGACGACCGTGAAGCGCGATCAGATGGCTCGCGAAGGAACGGTGATGTCGCAGGAAGAAGAGCGCGCCATCGCAGATCCTGTCATTCAGAAGTATGAGCACGAGGGAAGTCCCTGGTACAGCACAGCGCGGATGTGGGACGACGGAGTGATTGATCCGGCAGATACGCGCACGGTCCTCGGGCTCGGCATCTCCATCGCGTACAACGCCCCGATCGAGCGTCCGAAGTTCGGCGTGTTCAGAATGTAATGCCGGCTCCTTCCTGGTTCATCTTCGACCTCGGAAACGTTCTGATCGATCTCGCATTCGATCGCGTCGTCTCGAACATCTGCAGCGAGTCAACGTTGCCGGGCGCCGAGATGGTCGCGCTGCTCGAAGGCCCCGGCGGATACCGCGATCTGGAGAGGGGAGCGATCGACTTCAGAGCGCTGCATGGGCTGCTGCAAGACCGCGCCGGCTATCGTGGATCGCTCGACGACTTCCGTTCGGTCTGGAGTGACTTCTTCGCAGGGATCACTCCCGGGATGGAGGAGATTCTCAGTGACGCCAGGTCTCGATACAGAGTGGCGTTCCTCTCCAACTCGAACGAGGTTCACGCGGAGGTCATCCCGAAGATGTTCCCGACGCTGTTCCGCGAAGGCGACGTGATGATTTTCTCGCACGAGCATGGATGTGCGAAGCCGGATCCTGCGATGTTCGGCAAAGCATTCGCGATTCTCGGCGCTGAGGCGTCAGAGTGCCTCTACGTCGACGACATCGAGGCGAACGTCGAGGCAGCCAGAGCGGCGGGGATGACCGCGTTCCATTTCACGAACGCAGAGGCGCTAAGTCAGGACTTGAGCGCCCGCGGTTTTCTTTGAATCTCGTACTTAAGAAATGATGCGACAGGTCATTGCTTGTGAAGGTTGAACGCAATGTCATCCCGAGCTTGGTCGGGCGGGAGGGAGGGGCGAGGGACCTCCGGCGATGGTACATAGTTGCCTCGAGGAAGGGACTGCACTCCGAACGTTCCGTGACGAATTGACTATGTACTACTGCCGGAGTTCCCTCGGCCTGAACCTCTGTACGAAGATCGGGGCTTGCTTCGCGCCGGAGGCGCGACAGAGGGTAGCCGGTGGCAAGCGAAGCGCAGCCACCGGTAGCGGTGCACGAAAGCTCCCCGCCTCAGCGGGGCGGCAGAACAAGGTCGGCTCTGGCACCCCTGCCGGGGTGCGTGTCCAAGGGGGGTCTCTGTCCGGTGGCTGCGCTTCGCTTGCCACCGGCTACCCTCTCAGCGCACCTCCGGTGCGCGTGTCATCCGGAGCGTCTTCGAGTTGAAGCTCTCCGAGGACTCTTGCGCAGACCTCGCGGCGGGTCGCATCGCGGCGGTCCAGCCATTGCGTCGCGCGCGGATCGAGCCATGACGGCCGTTCGGACGGGCCCATCTCTTCGCGGGCGATCTCGACAGCGGACGATCCCTCTCGCCGTGCATGAGCAAAACGAACAGCGAGGCCGTGAGCACCTGACGCGTCGATCAGAATCGCCGCCGCCAGGGCTTTCTCCGCTGGCGTGACCGGCGAGTCCAGACGGCTGAGCGACTCGCTCACACGGCGCAGATCGCCCTCGGAGACTCCCTCTCCGATGATCAGCGAGGCACGCGAGACGCTTCCGACCTTCTTGAGCCACCGTTCCAGTCCGTGGAAGAGAAGCAGAAGCGTAAATTGGTGCTCTTCGGCTTCCGATTCTGCCTTGAAAAGGATCCTGGCGATCCTTTCGACACGCTCGACGTCGTGGTAGCGCGATATGCCATCGAGGTCCTGATAAAGGGGACGGATGAAGCCTTCGGCCTTTGCGCGCACGGACGGATCCATCCCGCGATCTTAACCTCAATCCAGATACCTCGGCCCAACCGAAGGCCGGCTGGAAGCGTATTCCCGTATGGCCTGTTAGTATCCGGAGACATGGTTACGATTAAGAGAGCAGCCAAGTACGGTTTTTGTTCAGGAGTCCGCATCGCCGACCTGAAAGTAAAGCGCTTTGTCGCTAAGGGGGGCACGGGCGCGATCCTGGGGCAAGTGGTCCACAACGAGCGAGTCGTTCAGGAGATGGAAGCTCTGGGCGTTCGCACGGTAGAGGGCATCTCGGCGGTTCAGGAGCCGACGATCATCTTCTCCGCGCACGGCGTTCCTCCCTCGTTTCATGACAAGGCCAGGGAGACCGGACTGGAGATCCTCGATACGACCTGCAAGTTCGTGTATGACATTCATCGCGAGTCGAAGAACGCACTGACGGACGGCTATCACCTGATCTTCATAGGCGATCCGCGTCATCGGGAGGTCATCGGTTACACGAATGATCTCGATCCTTCCACCTACCACGTCGTCTCGACGATTCCAGAGGCTAAAGCTGTCGACTGGAGCCAATACGAGAAGCTGAAGATCTTCTACCAGACGACCTTGAATGCCGAAGAGTATGAAGACGTCGTCCGGGTGATTGAGAGCAGGACTCGCATCGTCGAGCGTGGCGACACGATCTGCTACGCCACGAAAGAGAACCAGGAGGCAGCGCGCGTACTCGCTGCCGATCCTGAAGTCGACGTCATCATCGTAGTGGGCGGCCGGAAGAGCGCAAACACGAAGCATCTGTGGGACATCTGCAAGGAACAGAAGAGGTCGTATCTCATCCAGGGAGCGGACGACATTTCGGCGGAATGGTTGAGCCAGGTTCAGGGCGTGGGCTTGACCGCAGGTGCCTCCACCCCTGACTATGTCATTGACGAAGTGGAGCAACGCATCCGGGAGTTGGTTTAAGAATAATCGTTCCTGTGGCGGTGTTGGGAGGGGGCGCATGCGAAAAGTCAAGAGTGTCGCGGTCGCACTGATTGCGACGGCGATGCTATCCCACGCTGCGGCGTCCGCCGAGGCAGCCCTGCCGAAGCCGGAAGAGTTTGAATACTCATGGCGGCTGCGTGGCGCGCTGTCCTGGATTGCCAGCCTGAAGTTCCCCACCTCCGGTGTCGGCGAGCTGAAGACCGTGCCGCTGCCGGCCTCCGGATCGATTCAGTCCGAACTTCTGATCACAACTCCCGCAGGACGCGACGGCTTCTATCTCTACCGCTCCGAGATCGATCCGGCGACCAACGCCACGCTCGTGAGCTACAACGGCTATGAGTGGGGCGAGAAGAAAAAAAGCGAACGGACTCTGTTCGACTATGTAAAGCGGCTTCTGCGGATCCGCAAGCAGGACAAAGATGACGTCCGCAACGAGGTTCTCCCGCTTCCCGGCAACGCGCGCGCGATGAAGGATGTCCTGACAAGCATCTACTATCTGCGACAGAATGCCGACACCCTAAAGGGCCCGGTGCGGTTCGATGTCTTCTCAGACGGAAAGATCTACCCGGTCGTCTTCACCCCGGAGCCCGGCTCGGTGCTGGACGTGAATGGCCAGAAAATGTCGAGCCGCGTGTTCGTCATCACTGCGGCCCCGGGACAGTCAAAGAAATTTCCCGGCAGAGTCAAAGTGTGGCTGTCGACCGACGCCCGCGCTGTTCCGCTGCGCATCGAGGTTCAGCGAAGCCTTGCCGCCCTGCAGCTCGATCTCGTCGCGATCCGGTAGTCAGACGTTGCTGTAGGAACCTGCGGGCGTGCCCAAGCCGCAGAAGAGACCGACCAGGTCGAGCAGCTCCGCAACGTGGAACGGCTTCTCGAGAACCGCTGACGGCAGAAGATCGTCATCATCATCGCAGAGCTTGTAGGTGGAGATGATGATCACCGGGCATTCCTGGCGCTGCTCCTTGTACCACCGCAACCATTGGCGTCCATCCATGTTCGGCATGATCACATCGAGAATCAGGAGCATGATGTCGGGATTCTCCTCAATCAGATTGATCGCCTGGTCACCGTCCGGTGCAGTGAGGACCTGAAAACCGTAGGGCATGAGCAGGTCGCGGTAAGACGCAAGGAGCTTTTCATCGCCGTCGACGATGAGTAGCTTTCGCATGTTCAGATTGGCTCTTCGCGTGCGCACGACCAATATTATTGCACCTTTTTTCGAGTTTTCTTACTCAGGTTTCTGATTTTTGGCTCACGATTGCAAACGCTGTACCGGGGTCTCACCGGTCGGCGGCAGGAAGGATCGTAATTCTCTCCGGCACATACCGAAGCGGCAGCAGTCTGCCTTTATGGATCTCGAGGTCTCCGGGCAGGGTGACGTACAAGTGCGTTCCTCCAGTGATCATGCCCTTCAGATGCCATCTGCCTTCGGAGAAATGGGCCTCTTCAACCCCGAAGATGAAATCCGAGTCCTCACCGGGCCCGGGTATCGAAAAATGTTCGGCGCGCAGTACGGCCGTTGCTCGTCCGTCCGGCACTCCCGCGGTTTCCCACTGACCGATGGCTGACTCTGCCTTCCCATCCAGGATCATGACCTCGACCAGGTTGCTCTGCCCGGAAGCGATGGCAGCCTCGGCTGAGGCGGGTCGCTGGTGGACCTGCTGAGGAACACCGCTCTGGCGAACGATGCCCTCCTCGAGCACCAGGACACGGTCACAGTATCCCGGCTCGCGACCAGCTGCGATCTCGGTGATGACGGTCGTACCCATCACTCTGAGCGTGCGGTAGAACCGGTCGGCCAGTTCAGGGATCTCGCCTGGTGGCGCGCCGTCGAGCAGGCGTTCGGCAAGGAGAACTGCGGGATGGAGAGCTTCGATGACTCCCAGCCGCGCGCGGAGCTGTTCTCCCGACGAGAGCTCCCCATATCGACGGTCTGCAACCGGTGCGAGTGTCCAATGTTCCTGGATGAGCTCGAGCTGCCTCAGCCGATCCTCGCGGTCGAGCGAGCGGGTGCGAAGCGCAGCCAGAAGCCAGTGCGCGACTGACCATCGCGCGGGATAGATCGGGCCGGGTCCGACGGTGAGAATGGGTCGCCTGGCCGCACGCAGGTTCGTGACATCGCGGCTTCCCAACATGATCCGCCCGGCAGACGGGGCGAGTCTCCCTTCGATCAGCCCGAGAAGAGTCGTCTTGCCGGCACCTGCAGGTCCGATGAGCGCCGTGTGGCTGTTCCGGTCGAATTGCAGGTCGATGCCCCTGAGGCAGAAGGGCGATCTTCTGTACTGAAACGAAACGCCATCGAGTCGCAGGTCGAGCATCCGAAGATTCTTGCACAGGAGCGGCCCGGCTCCCGTCACGACGCGAAGGATTCAGCGGCTAGCGCTGGTTTCGCCGTTGCTCCTGCCTGCGCTGCACCCCTTCGCGGGCGTTGAGCACGCGACGGAAGCGGTTCCACTGCTCCGCGGTGAGTTCGGCTCGCATATCGACCAGGAGCCGCAGCTCCCGTTCGAACAATTTCGAGCGCGCGTCGCCGACCTTCCGCGCCGCCTCCTGAATTGCATCTCGGTTCAACTGCTGCCGGTCCAGCTCGGAACGCAGATCGATGCTGCGCTTCTGCACCTCCGCGCGCAGATCGATCAGTCCATTCGCATGCTGCCGGAAGACGCCCTCGAGACTGGACTGCTGTTGCGGAGTGAGATTCAGCTGGCGCACGACCTCCGGACGATTCCACCACTTGCCGGACGGAAGGCTCTCCTGAGCGACCGCAAGCGGAGCAGTCAAGAGGAGCGCGAGTACGACAGACCCACCGAAAGTCTTCACAGAGCGCCCCTTGGAGTTGCAGGGGACTCCGCTGTCCAGGTCTCCCACTCGACAGCGCCTCGGAATGGGCTGAGCTCATCCGAGTTCCATGGATCATTGACTGCACGCAGCTCCTGGAAGACATCCGCGGCTGCGTCGATTTCCGTTTCAGGCGCGATGGTCTGGACCAATGCAATCGATTCATTCGATGGTGCCATTCCCGCGTCCGGCCGTGTCGTGAGAACGAGCACGATGGATGCGACCACGACCATCGCCGCCGCAGCAGCAATCCAGGAGCGGGGAGGAGTGTTGATAGCCGGCGCCTGTGCGGGCCGGGCCTGGATCTTCCGCATGATTGAAAATCGTTGACGATCCCAGAAGGTAGCCGGCTTCTGATCGACCAGACTGCACGGCAGCCTGGCAGCGGTTCGGAGCTTCTTCTGAAGACTGTCGTAGCGGGACATGCATTCCGGGCAACTGGACAGGTGTTTGTGCACCGGCATCAAAGCTTCTGCAGGGAGGTAGTGAACCTCGAGTAGATCAACTTCCGTGTAGTGTTTCATTTCGAAACTCCCCTGGATGGGCCCCGATCGAGCCATCCTGACAGCTCATGCCTCACCTTGTGGACGGCCCGGAATAGGTGTGCGCGAACCGTTCCGGCGCGGAGTCCGAGGGATGTCGCAATCTCCTCGAGTGAGAGCTGTTCGTAATGTCGCAGTCTGAAAATCATTTTCTGTTGTCCCGAGAGTAACTCCACGGCCCTCTCGATTGCCTCATAGATCTCCCGCGAAATGACTTCACGCTCTGCATTAGGGCTCTCATCAACCACCTCGAACGCTGGCGTCTCGTCCGCGCCGCGAACGCCGGAGAGCTGCGTCCATTTCCGTGCCCGCAGAGAATCGCGCGAGCGATTGATGGCGATCCGCGTGAGCCAGGTTTCGAGGCACGATCGCGATTCGAACTTGGCCAGATGCATGTAGGCCTGCACGAACGTATCCTGCGTCACGAGGTCAGCTTCCATCTCGTCGCGAACGATGGCGAACGCAATCCGGAAGATCCTCTTCTGAAATCGCTCGACGAGCAACCCGAATGCCGATTCGTCCCCGGCGAGCGTCGCGGTGATCAGCTCGTTGTCCGAGGGCTCGTTCGCGGGGGGTTCCAGTCGCAACTTCGTCACGTTCACTATTGTATGTGACGCGGAGCAGGGAGATTTCGTTTACAGGGGGGGAAGGGGCGTGCTGCGTGCTTCGCCTGCCACCTCGTGCTCTCCCTCTCCCCGCGAAGTCGGGGAGAGGGTGGCGCGCGGCCTCCCCGCAGACTTCGAGGACTTGCGAGATCGTCGCGCGCCGGGAGAGGGGCGTTGTGGGCTTGCAGCTTCTGAAGCGATCGCCAACATATGAGTTGCTTGCACGGCCCCTCACCCCTTGCCCCTCTCCCCGTTCACACGGGGAGAGGGGAATGCGAACTACTTCTCGATCCAGAGGTCGTGGAACCTCACAGGTGGGGGGACGAGATACGTTCGCACGCCGCGGACTTCCGGCTTGTGAGCTAGGAAGAATCGGTCATGGAAGAGGTACACCATCGGTGCTTCCTCCATGCTCATCCGGTTCATCTGGTGATAGATCTTCGTCCGATGTTCGATGTCGTTCGTTCTCCGCGCCTCTTCGATCTGCGCGTCGATTTCCCGGCTCTTGTAATTCATGCCCCAGATCGAGCGGGACTCCGTGTGGAAGAACATGTAGAAGAAGTTGTCCGCGTCGGGGAAGTCGGCGTACCAGTTCCCGGCGAACAGCGAGTTGTGCCCCGGAGCCTTGATGTGCTCACGGGCATCGGCAACTGAATGCTCGGAGACCTCGACGCGTATACCGACGGCTGCGAGGTCCTCGATGATCAGCGGAATCTGTCCGGAGTTGTAGAACTCATCGGTGTCCCAGGTCCAGTACTCCATCCTGAATCCGTTCGCGTGTCCGGCCTGCCGCAGAAGGGTCTTCGCGCGCTCCGGATCGTAGCTGTAGCCGCGGAGCGTGTGGTCGTAACCGAGAAGGCCGGGCGGAAGAACGGACTGCGCGACCACACCCAGACCTGAAAAGATCCGCTCATTGATCCGCTGGCGGTTGATCGCATAGCTGACAGCCTGTCGCACCGCGCGGTCATTGAACGGAGCGGTGGACGAGTCATAGCTGACGTACGAGGTGTGCATCTGCACGGTATCGAGCAGGAACGGCGCGTAGTTCTGATCCTTCCGCAGTTCGTCCGCGACTTTGAGTGGAATGCCTGACGCGAGATCGAGCTCCCCGCGCAGAAATGCGTCGGCCACATCCTTCGCAGTTTTGAGATCGAGCCGGAAGTTCAACTCCTCGAGATGAGGCGTGTCGGGCAGGTAGTACTTCGGATTCCGCCGCAGCCGGACGATCTGATCTTCCCGGGCTTCGTCGATCATGAAAGGGCCGGCACCGATCGCCCTGAGTCGAAAGCGGTTCGAGTCCCTGGTCTCTTCGACCGGAAGAATCCCAGCATCAGGAAGCGAAAGGAGTAGCAGGAAAAACGCCAGGGGAGCACGAAGCGTGACCTCGATCGTGTGATCGTCCACGACAACCAATCCCTCACAGCTGTTCGATCGTCCTTCGATGACGTCTTCAGCGCCGAGAATATCGCGAAGAATCCATTGACCAGGCGAGTCGAGCTCGGGCGAAAGGAGACGGAGAAAGCTGTCGCGAACGTCGCCGGCCGTGACACCCCGTCCATTGTGAAACGTCGCGTTCGGGCGAAGGTGGAAGCGGTAAAGCGTTCCCTGCTCGAGGACTTCCCATGTCGCCGCGAGACCCGGCATCAACTCGGCGCCTTCGCCGAACTGGACGAGATTCTCGTGCACCGGCTTGTTGAGATAGCCGAGCGCCATGAACTGGCAGAACGCAGGATCGAACGTCAGCTTGGTCGGTAGGACGACTGCGGTCGTAAGTCGACCTCCGGCAGTCGCTGCAGGGAGCTTGAACCTCTGGAGTTCCTGTGACAGCAGAGAGGACTCATGCCGCAGAGTCCCGGCCATCTGGTTGAGATCCGAGACGCTGAAATTGCTTTCGCGCGTGCCATGCTGGATCGCCTCCATCGAGGTGACGATGGCCGAACTTTCGCTCGCGAGGACCGCGGTCGATTCGGCGACAGTCGCGACGTTCGACATGATGTTTTCCATCGCCTGGCTGATGGATCGGCTGCCTGTTGCCTGCTCATCCATCGCGCGCTTGAGGTGTTTGGTGTAGTCGCGCACACGGCTTGCCTGCTCGCCGATGGTCGCCGAGGTCTGCGACTGCTGCTGCGTCGCGGCGGCCGTCTGCTGAACCATTCGCGTCACTTCTTCGATTGCAGCCGTCGCCGCCTGACTTCCGCGTCCCTGCTCATCGGTCGCCCTTGCGATCTCGGAGATCGACTCGCGTGAGCGGGCCGTGAGCTCGAGAATTTTGTCGAGGAGCTGCTGCGCGCGGGCCGTGAGCTCCACACCTTCGCCAACGCGCTCTGTGCTGAGTGTCATCTGTCCTGCTGCCCGTTCGACGCCGCGCTGCACGTTTTGAATGATCGTGCGGATCTCATCGGTTGATACCGAGGTTCTTTCCGACAGGTCCCGTATCTCGTCGGCAACGACAGCGAATCCGCGACCTCGGTCTCCGGCCTGCGCAGCGATGATCGCCGCATTGAGCGCGAGCAGATTGGTCTGCCTTGCGATGTCGTCGATCACGCGGATGATCTCGCCGATCTCCTCGGAACGCTCGCCCAGAGTATTGAGCGACGATTGTGCCTCCTCCACGGAAGCTTTGATCTTCTGCATCCCTTCGACGGTGCCGAGGACCGCATCGCGGCCTTCGGTTGCAGAACCTTCGACGAGACGCGCGAGCTCGGAAGAATTCTGTGCTGATCGCCCGATCTCCGCGGTGATCGAGTTCATCTCGACCATCGTCGTTGCGGTCTCGACGGCGAACGACGAAAAGCTCTCGGTGTTGCTCGCCACTTCGTGGATCGACGCGATCATTTCTTCGATCGCCGCGGAAGTCTGCTCGACGAATTCCGATAGCGTGTCGGCGATCCGTCCGACCTCTTCGATGCTCGCTGCCATCTCCAGGATCGACGCCGACGTTTCCTCAGCATTGAGAGAAAGATCTTCGATGCTCTTTTGAACCGCATTGATCGACTGGTCAATCTGGCTGACTGATGCAGTCGTCGCTTCGGTCGATCGAAGCTGCGCGGCGGCGCTCCTCGCCAGCGTCCGCGAGCGGTTGCTGACCTGTTCGCTGACGGCATGAACGTCCGTCGCAAGCTGCGAAAAGCGACGGATCGTCCGCTCGAGACTCAGCAGGAGAGCGCGGACGGCGGAGGCCATTTCCGGAGCCCCGGCGGCTGAGGAAATCTGCCGGTCGGTAAATGTCAGGTCGCCAGCGGTGATCTTGTGCAGCAGATCGACGGGTGCTCCGGACTCGGCAGAAGCCGGCAGCTGCTGCCGGTGAAGCATCGCAGGCGTGAAGATTGCGGCGGCGCCGACAAAGAGAATGATCCAGAATCCGAAGTCGACAATCGGGACGAAGAAGGCGACAACAAGAGCCAGCAACAGTGTCGCCACCAGCGGGACGATCCACCATACCCCTTGCTTTGGCTCAGGCCTGTTGACCACTGAGCGGATGCTAACATAGCGAGGGGAGTAGACAGTACACAGTAGACTGTAGACAGTAGGGGTGTGGCTGCCTGGTAACTTCGTGAACGATTACTTCTCCGCACGCCGCAAGTCGATCGACGATCATCTCGCTGGCATCGCCCGTCGCTCGGTCGCACCCCAGGTCCTTGGACTTGCGATCGAGTCCGCGATCGTTTCTCCAGGAAAGCGGATTCGCGGCACGCTTCTCATCGCAGCAGGGGAGGCGCTGGGCGCCAGACCCGAAAAGCTTCTCGACGCCGCCTGTGCCGTCGAGCTGATTCATAGCTGCTCGCTGATCATCGATGACCTTCCCGCACTGGATGATGCCGCAATGCGAAGGGGTGAGCGAACCCTCCATCGCCGCGTCGGTGAGGACCTCGCGATCCTGTCCGCGGTCGCGCTGCTCAACGAGTCGTACGCGCTGGTCGCTCGAAACCACACTTTGATGAAACCGCGCCGGTGGCCTTTGGCTAGGTTGATCGAGCGCGTCACCGACGCTGTTGGCTGGGACGGGACCATTGGAGGCGAAGCGGTGGACCTCCACAGCGAAGTGGAAACTCTCGACTTCGCAACCCTTGAATACATCCATTCACGAAAGACCGGGGCGCTCTTTGTCGCATCGGCTGCAGTCGGAGCGATGCTCGCGAACGTGAACCAGTCGTCCCTCGAGGCACTCGAAGCGTACGCGAAGAATCTCGGGCTCGCCTTCCAGATCACCGACGACATCCTGGACGTAACCTCCTCTGCGGAGTCGCTCGGCAAAGACGTCGGGAAGGATCAGGACAAGCTAACGTTCGTGAAGCTCGCCGGAATCGATGGCGCGCGGGAATTGAAAGACGAACTGATCGACACCTCGCTCGAAGCAATCGCCTCGCTCGGTAAGGGAGCGGCGCATTTGCGCGACCTGGCCATGGTGGTGCGGGATAGGGCCAAGTAGACAGTACACAGTAGACAGAAGACAGTAGCCCACCCGCCCGTGTCTGCGGCGACTGAAAGCCCAGAACCCAGAACCGTGCGGGTGTGCGGGCGTGCAGAACCCAGAACCGGAAGGGCGGGTGGGCTACTCACAACTCGGGCGGGTGCGCGGGCGTGCACAACTCACAACTGGGCGGAGGGGCGGGCTCAACCGGGCGGGCGGGGGAGTGGTGCCCAGGGACGGAATTGAACCGCCGACACGCGGATTTTCAGTCCGCTGCTCTACCAACTGAGCTACCTGGCCGGAAATGTCATGGTGCAAGCAAGTTGCAAAGTATAGGAGGTCACTTTGCGGCTGTCAACCGGCCTCGGGCATCCACTTTTTTGTCAAATCAGTCACAAAAAATCGTTGACAGGTCATCCGAGAGGTGTATAATTCCCGCCGTTGAAGGTGGTGCCGGTTGCCAAACAACCAGTTGTTCCGAAAGGACAGCCATCCGAGACCCTAAACTTGAAAGTGCCCGCCAGTGCCAGTTCGAACGCCGATTGTGCCCCCCACAGCCGCTACCTTCGAGCTGGCATTTTCTTGCCTGAAATCCGACCCCGCCCAATTTTTTCA
>JBGSYJ010000179.1:0-5739 GCA_041750915.1 Thermoanaerobaculia bacterium
CGTCGCATCCGAGGCCGTGCCGACGCCCGCGTCGAGAATGACGGGAACGGTCGAGAACTCCCGGATGATCCGGATGTTGGCCGTGTTGCGAATCCCGAGGCCCGATCCGATCGGCGCTCCGAGAGGCATGACGGCGGCGCAGCCCATGTCCTGAAGCTTCCTGCAGACGATCGGATCGTCGTTCGTATAAGGCAACACGACGAAACCCTCATCGAGAAGCACCTTCGCAGCCTCGAGGAGCGCCTCGTTGTCGGGGAAGAGCGTCTTCGGATCACCGATCACTTCGAGCTTGACCCAGTCGGAAAGGCCGACTTCCCGCCCGAGGCGCGCATAGCGGATGGCGTCCTCGGCCGTATAGCAGCCTGCGGTGTTGGGCAGCAGGAAGTACTTCTTCGGATCGATGTAATCGAACAGCCGCGGCTGGGACGCATCGGCAATCGAGGTGCGCCGCACTGCAACGGTCACCATCTCGGCCCCTGAGGCTTCGAGCGCCTCGGCCATCAGATCCATAGTCGGATATTTCCCCGTCCCGACGATCAGCCGTGACTCGAAGGTCTTTCCGGCGAGTACGAAAGGGTCGGTTGTGGCGGACGTCGGTTCGGTCATCGTGGGCATCGGAGCTCCTTGGTTGCGGATTCTAACTGTCCCGGGCCACAGTGTCATTCCGGGCGCATGTTTTGCTCCTGCGATTTCGGATGACGCAGAGGAGTACAGAAGCCATGCCGGAGCCACAACTCGAAGATCTCGAATCGATCGACGCGATCGTACGGGCCTGGTACTCGAGCATATCCTTCGCGGCCGGCAAGCTACCCGATTACCCCCGATTGCGCGCTCTGTTCCATCCCCTTGCGCGAATCACGCCGCCTCGGGCCGACGATGCCTTGACCGCCGAGGTACTCGAGGTCGAGCCTTTCTTCGAGAGATCGCAGGGAATCATCATGGGAAGCGAGCTGGAAAGAAGGGGCTTCGAGCAGCGTGAGGTGAACCGAAGCGTGGAAGCTTTCGGAAACGTGGCGCACGTGTTCAGCACGTACGAGTCGCGCCTTGCGGATGAGCAGATGCCCTTCGAACGCGGTATCAACAGCATCCAGCTCCTCAAGCAGGGCCACGGCTGGGAGATCCTGAACATGACGTGGGAGGTCGAGCGGAAGGATCTCGCGATACCGTCCGAATACAACACTGCGGGTGGCTGAATACAGGTCAGGGTTTACAATGCCGCTCCCGGCTGATGTGGTGTAGCTCAACTGGTAGAGCGGCGGATTGTTAATCCGTAGGTTGCAGGTTCGAATCCTGCCGCCACAGCCATTGCCGAGTAGTCAGTAGACAGGAGTCTTTAGTCAGTAGACCACCTCCCCCGCGTCTCTCCAATGTCCGAAGCGGAGACGGCTGGGCGGGCTACTATCTACTGTCTACTTCCCCTCCTCCACGTTCCGTCGCGCAATGTAATCCTTCGTTTCCTTCACGATCACGCCGCTGAGCAGCAGCAGGCCGATCAGGTTCGGCAGCGCCATGAGTCCGTTCATCAGGTCCGAGAGCGTCCAGACGAAATCGAGACTGTAGATGGCACCGAAGAATGTGGCGATGACGAACAGGATGCGGTAGGGGAGGTTCGACCATTCGCCGAAAAGATACTCGGTCGATTTCTCGCCGTAGTAACTCCAGCCGAGGATCGTGGAGAAAGCGAACATCGAGAGGCTGACGGCAACGATCCAGCCGCCCCAGTTGCCCGGAAGGCCATGCCGGAACGCCATCTGTGTCATCGACGCGCCGCTCTCTCCGGACATCCAGGACCCGGTCGAGATGATGACGATTCCAGTGAAGGTGCAGACGACGATGGTGTCGATGAACGTCTGGGTCATTGAAACGAAGGCCTGACGTGCGGGCTCTCTCGTCTGTGCCGCTGCAGCCGCGATGCCTGCAGAACCGAGCCCCGACTCGTTCGAAAAGATACCGCGCGCCACGCCGTATCGGATTCCAGCCATCACCGATGCTCCGAGGAACCCGCCCGCGGCGCTCGTCGGCGTGAAGGCGTTCGTGAAGATCAGGCGGAAGGCCTCCGGGACGGCGCTGATGTTCAACGCGATGATCACCGACGCGGCGATCATGTAAGCGACGATCATCACGGGTACGAAGAGGGCATTGAAGCGGCCGATCGATTTGATTCCGCCGAGAATCACGAAAGCAGCCAGAACGGCGATGACGAGCCCGCTGGTCCAGGTGGGAACTCCAAAAGATGTGTTCAGAGCGGCGGCAACAGAGTTCGACTGCACCATGTTGCCGATGCCGAACGCCGCGACCGAAGCGAAGAGCGCGAAGAGGAACGCGAGGGCTGCGCCGAGTGGCTTCCATTTGATGCCATCGCGCAGGTAGTACATCGGGCCGCCCGCCTGCTCGCCGGACGGATCGGTGATCCGGTACTTCACCGAGAGCAGAGCCTCGGAGTACTTGGTGGCCATGCCGACGAGGCCGGTCATCCACATCCAGAAGAGAGCGCCCGGTCCGCCGAGGGCGATTGCGGTCGCCACGCCTACGATGTTTCCGGTTCCTACCGTCGCTGCGAGGGCTGTCATCAACGCCTGGAAGTGGCTGATGTCACCCTCAGCGCCCTTTTCGGTCCGGACTACCAGCGCCAGCCAGAGCGAACGTCCAAGCTCCCGGAATTGAAGTCCCCGAAGGATGACCGTGAGGTACAGACCGGTGAAAAGAAGAAGAGGAACCAGAAGCCAGGGTCCCCAGACGAAGCTCGACGCTGCGTTCAAAAACTCCTGAAGCTCTTGCATGGGCGCGGATTATAACCGCAGCTCACCGGCTCGCAAGTTTCACGGCGTCGTGATGACCACAGCGGTGCAGCGAGGCTTGCCGTGTCGCCGGTACGAGTGCGGCACCGAGGAGTCGAAGTAGATCGAATCACCCTCTTCGAGCAAGTGCTCCTGTCGGCCGATCGTCAGGGCGAGACGCCCCGAGAGAATGTGGATGAATTCGGCGCCTGCATGAAGATGGGGAGACGGCTCGTCCTCCGGAGCGGGCTGAAACTCGGCGTAGTGTGCATTCAGCCTCCTGTCATTCGTCTTGAAGTCGAGGCTCTCAAAAAAATACGACACCCGTCCCTCGGTGGTATCCGGAAATCGCACCCTCTCGCTCTTTCTGACGATTGAGATCGTCCGGCGAGCGGAGTCATCGCTGAAGAAGTAGTCGAGACCGACCCCGAAGACCATCGCGATGCGCAGCAGAGTGGGAAGCGGCGGATAGATGTTGGAGCGCTCGATCTTCGACAGCAGGGCTGCCGAGAGTCCCGTATGACGGCCGAGCTCGACCAGTGCCATTTTCTTCCGGAGCCGGAGGGCTCGGATCTTCTCGCCGATCTCGTAGTTGCGAAGCCCTTCATCGAGTGTTCTGGACAGCATTTATCTCTCCTTAATCAAATCGTTTTCCTGTGATGAGAAAAATCGGTCTGCTTTCTCTCCGGGTGATAACGACTTCGTTTCGTCTACTGACATTCAAAAAAATTGTCACTATATTCAACATCATCAACGCAGCAGTCAAGAAAAAAGGAGAATCAAATGAAACACGCAATCATCGCCATCGCAGTTTGTGCCCTCGTTTCAACCACCGTTTCCGCGGGAGACATGACAAAGAAGGACATCGTCGATACGGCCGTGGCCGCCGGGTCTTTCAAGACGCTCGCAGCAGCTCTTGGCGCCGCGGGACTCGTGGATACGCTCAAGGGCGACGGGCCGTTCACGGTCTTCGCTCCGACTGACGCGGCATTCGCGAAGCTGCCGGCCGGAACGGTCGAGAGCCTCCTGAAGCCAGAGAACATCGACCAGCTGAGGGCAGTCCTGACGTATCACGTTGTTGCTGGTTCTGTGAGCTCCAGCCAGGTCGTCAAGCTGAACAGCGCTAAGACGGTCAACGGCAAGTCCGTTTCGGTCAAGTCGAACAAGGCGGGTGTCACTGTCGGCGGCGCGAAGGTCGTTCAGGCCGATATCGCAGCAACGAACGGTGTGATCCACGTGATCGACACTGTGCTCCTTCCGAACTGACCTCAACCTTAAACCTCGCGATGGCCGCCAACCGGATCGTCCGGTTGGCGCGCCTCGTGAACCGACCATTGGAGAACAATTATGAAACCCATCGATGTCATTGCTGCAGTGCTGCTGGTCGTCGGAGGCCTGAACTGGGGTCTGGTCGGCATACTCGATTTCAATCTCGTGGCTGCGCTCTTTGGAGACGGGACAGTGCTCGCCAGCATCGTTTACGCTCTCGTCGGGCTGGCGGCCCTCTACCAGATCGTCACGGTCCGGGCGATTCAACGTCGCTGGGGCGTCGTGACCACCTAATCGATGCGAATTCTAGTCACGGGCGCGACCGGCTATATCGGGGGACGTCTCATCCCTCCTTTACTAGCAGCGGGCCATCAGGTCCGCGTGCTGGTACGGGACGCCTCTCGGATTGCCGGCCGCCCGTGGCTTGATTCCGTGGAAGTGGCAGAGGGGAACCTGCTCGATCTCGACTCCATGGAGAGGGCACTCGCGGATGTCGACCAGGCGTATTACCTGGTTCACTCGATGATGGCGGAGGGTTTTCAGGAAACCGACCGTCGCGCAGCTGATACCTTCGTGGCCGCCGCCCCTTCAACGCTTCGCAGAGTGATCTACCTCGGAGGTCTTCTGCCGACCGGCGAAGGTCGATCGAAGCATCTGCGTAGCCGGGCGGAAGTAGGGACGATCCTGAGGGCATCGCTGCCAGCTCTCGAATTTCGGGCCGGTCCCATCATCGGCTCGGGCTCCGCGTCCTTTGAAATGCTGCGTTATCTCATCGAGCGGTTGCCGGCGATGATCGCCCCGCGATGGATCGAGAACCTCGTGCAACCGGTCGCAATCCGTGACGTGATCAGCTATCTGGTCGCGGCCACAGAGAGTGATGCAGCAGGCATCGTCGAGATCGGAGCGGACAGACTGAGCTTTCGACAGATGATGCAGACCTATGCAGAAGTGCGTGGGCTCCGCCGGAAGATTATCGCGGTTCCCGTCCTCGCGCCGCGAATTGCCGGGCTGTGGGTGGGCCTGGTGACGCCGATCCCGAACCGGCTCGCGGTTCCGCTCATGGAAGGAATCGTCGAGCCGGTCGTTGCGGACACGGCCCGGGCAGAGTCGATTTTTGCATCCATCAATCCCACGTCCTATCGCGACGCCGTAATCGCAGCGTTGGAGCCGGACATTGAAGTCGAAACGCGCTGGAGCGGCGCTCTGCACGACACGCCGGCCTATGAGTTGACCGATCGGGAGGGACTGATGCGCGAGGTCCGCTCGATTGAAGTGAAGGCGTCGCCGCAGAAGGTCTTCGCCGCGTTCACCTCGCTCGGAGGAGATCGCGGATGGCATCGCTGGAACCGCGCGTGGAAGGTTCGTGGATGGATGGACCGCCTCGTCGGGGGTCCCGGTCTGCGCCGCGGGCGCCGCGACCGTCAAAAGCTTTTCGTCGGAGAGGCGCTCGATTTCTGGCGCGTCGAGGCGATCGAGCAGGATCACATGCTACGCCTTCGTGCCGAGATGAAGGTCCCGGGCAGAGCCTGGTTGCAGTGGGAGGTGGTGGAAGAGGGCAGTGTGTCGAAACTCGTGCAGACGGCGCTATTCGCTCCGAAAGGCCTGTTTGGCGTGCTGTACTGGTACGCGCTCTACCCGCTGCACGGTCCGATCTTCAGCGATCTCGCGCGCGCGATTGCGAATGACGCGGAGG
>JBGSYJ010000180.1:0-8601 GCA_041750915.1 Thermoanaerobaculia bacterium
GCGTCGCATACGACGTATACGGCAACGGACGAATCCGCCTGAACGCCAACTACGGCACCTACGTCAACCGCCTTTCCGAGGGCGTCTCCGGAGCAGGATCCGCCGCAGGCAACCCGGCCACTTTCCAGTATCTTTATGGCGGTGCCCCGATTACGAATCTTCCCCCGCATGAGGCCATGGCGATCGTTTTCGCATGGTTTGATTCCGTCGGTGGAATCAACGGTGCTCCTTTGCTCGCGCAGAGTATTCCCGGCTTCAACAGCCGCCTCGCAGGTGAGCTCGTTTCTCCCAGCGTCGACGAATGGACCATCGGCGCCGGCACCCAGATCGACAACGGTTTCGTCCGTCTCGATTACATCAACCGCGACTGGGAAGATTTCTACACCCAGTTTTCCAACCTCCAGATCGGATCGGTCACCAGCCCCACAGGCGCCCGCGCCGACCTGGTGCTGACCGGCAACTCGAACGACTTCGACCGCACATACGAAGCGGTTGAGGTGCAGGGCCAGTACCGCGTGTTCAACCGCGTCAACATCGGCGCCAACTACACATGGTCCGAGCTCGAGGGCAACATCGTCGGCGAGACGACCGGCAACGGCCCGGTTGCCACGGGCGGCAACAACTTCCGTCCCGAGTACTTCGGCTTCCCGCAGAACAACCCGCACGGGTTCCTGCCGCAGGATCAGGAGCACAAGGCTCGCCTCTGGGCAAGCCTCGACGTGCCGACATTCGTCGGTGACTTCAATTTCAGCCTCCTGCAGCGGTTTGATTCCGGCACGCCCTATTCACTCGCCGGAACCATCAACCCCGCAGCGAGCGGAGTCGCGAACCCCGGGTACGTCAGTACAACGACCGCCGCCACGTACTTCTTCAGCGATCGTGGACAGTTCCGATTCAATGACCTGACCGCGACGGACCTCGCGATCAATTACGGCACCGGCCTGAACTGGCTCGGCGGCCTGCAGCTCTTCATCCAGGGGGAAGTGATCAACGTATTCAATGAAGACGAGTTGATCTCACATGACACTTCGATCCTGACGGCGAGCAATACATCCACTCTGCAGCGCTTCAACCCCTTCACCGAGACTCCGGTCGAAGGCGTTCACTATCGCCGCGGACCGAACTTCGGAAAAGCAACGAGCGTCGACGATTATCAGACGCCGCGCACCTATCGCGTGTCGGCTGGTGTCCGTTTCTAAGCAACACGCATCACGCAGTTCAGAAAGCCCCGGCGAAAGCCGGGGCTTTTGGTTTTGACATGTGGCAGGGCCCTCCGAGGCCCTGCCTGTTCACGATTTGTAGCGGCAGCGGGCGCCAGCCGGCCAAAGAGCCTTAGCCCCCACCTTCAGGTGGGGTCAATCGCGCCGCCGCGTTAATGATTCGAGCCCGCGGAGCGGGCGACAGAGCTGAGAGCTGCAACGTCTTTATCGACCGAATCCGTCGCGATCGCTTCAAACCCGCCCGAGGAACTGCCTTCCTGTCGTTCCGTGCTCTACAATCATCCTTATGAACAGGGACGTGCGCGATCCAGCCAATCCCATTCGCGCCAACGTGGCGCCGGACAGTATCGATCTCGTCATTGCAACGTACAAGTGCGACGTCGACCGGACACTCATTCGTGAGAATCTGAGAAAATCGCACGAAGATCGCATCCGCTCCCTCCAGGAGCTTCAGCGATTCGCCGACGAGCTGCGAAGGTCGGGGAACGTTCTGCGCGGGAAGTCATGATCGACTTCCAGCGGATCCTTTCGAAGCTTTCCTCGCATGAGGTTCGCTTCATCATCGTCGGTGGCGTTGCTGCAACCGTTCATGGTTCCTCCCGGCTGACCCAGGACCTCGATCTCGTCTACGCGCGAGACCGCGAGAACCTCGAGCGGCTCGTCCGAGCACTCGCGAGTCACAGCCCTTACCTTCGCGGTGCCCCTCCAGGGTTGCCATTCCGGTTCGACGAGGCGACGCTTCAGGCGGGACTCAATTTCACATTATCGACCGACCTCGGACCACTCGACCTTCTTGGCGAGATCACAGGCGGCGGACGCTTCGAGGATCTCGTGGACAGGACCGTGGAGATCTCGCTCTTCGGTATGAACCGATCGTACTCCATTGGTGGCGTCGCCGGGACACCAGGTTAGCCTTCTCGCGGTTCAACCCGTGTACCCAGCCTCCCATTGATGACGTATCGTGAGCAGAAGCACGCGATCCCTCTTCTCGTCATAACGGTAGAGCGCAATGTAGCCGCTCCTGCCGCGTGAAATCACCAGCTCGCGGAATCCTGACTCGACTGGCCGGCCCACCAAAGGGTGGTCCCGGAGGGCCTCGACCGCCGAGATGATCAACTCGATCGTTTGAGCCGCCGAAGACGGATCTGTTTCAATCAGGAAATCAGCGAGTCGCTCGAGATCCGACACAGCGCGCGATGCATAGCTGATGTCAGCCATTCGCCTGCGTTACAATCTGACGGGCTTCAGGCGTGCGCCTTTTTTTCGCGCGACGCGAGCTCGGATGTACCGGTGCACATCTTCGGCTCGGTACACGAGGCCCGTTTCTGCAACTTCGTGTTCCGCAGCCCGGGCGTCCTCGATCATCGCTCTGCGCTTTTCGGCGAGTGTAGCCTGCGTTTCGAGCGCTTCGATCATCCAGGCGTGCGGCGTTTTGCCGGCCGCCTTCGCCAGCGGACCAAGGCGCTTCTTCAGTTGTTCGGGCAGCTTCAACGTCGTCGAGACTGGCATTCGGATCTCCAAAAGTAGTACCAAAGTAACACCTCCTTTCATGCCTCGTCAAGAAACTGATCCCCCTCCTGTCACGGACCTGAAAACGGCTTGACAACCCCTCCTCCGCCCGCCAAGCGCCCTAAATCCTGACGCTGCAAGGACATCCATAAAACCGTTGCCGATTCTCAGAAATTTGTAGGACCAATTCGTCAACGACACGGTAACTAACCGTAACATCAGTAGTTTACGGGCCACGACCTATTGAAAAATCGCCCTCCGGGACGCTTAATGGGAAGCGTTAACGCAGTATCAAAAGGAGGAGACCTTGAGATTGAATCGCTATCTACTATCCACGTTGCTGGTCCTTTTAGGGGCGATGAGCCTCATGGGACAGGGATCGTCCGGGACCCTGACCGGAATCGTCTCAACAGAGGGCGCGGCCCTGCCTGGTGTGACGGTGACTGTCAGTTCCCCCGCTTTGCAGGGATCCCGCACTGCCGTCACCAATGAGAACGGCGCCTATAACTTCCCGGCACTTCCGCCTGGAATGTATTCGGTCCTGTTCGAGCTCGAAGGGATGAGCAGTGTCACCCGGCAGGTGCAGGTCACTCTCGCCCAGACTCAACGCGCGGACGCATCCCTGGGAGTCTCGTCGCTGGCGGAGGCAATTACCGTGACGGCCGACGCGCCGAGCGTCATCGAGACAACCGACATCTCGGCGAATTTCGACAGCGACTTCATCGAGAAACTCCCAGTTCGCCGCACCATCCTGGGCGCGGCCAACCTTGCGCCGGGCGTTTCGGATGGAATCGGCGAGCAGATTACGATTTCGGGAGCTCCCTCATACGAAAATCTCTATCTCGTCAACGGAGCCGTCGTGAACGACTCGATTCGTGGACAGCCGGAGAGCGTCTTCATTGAGGATGCGATCCAGGAGACGACAGTGCTGACTGGAAGCGTCTCCGCGGAGTATGGCCGCTTCACGGGCGGAGTCGTGAGCGCGATCACCAAGTCCGGCGGCAACGAATTCAGCGGCTCGATCCGGGATAACCTCGAGAACGATGACTGGGTCAACAAGACTCCGTTTGCCGCCGAAGCTGATCACATTGACGACATCAGCCAGGTGTGGGAAGCCACTCTCGGCGGACGGATCATTCGCGATCGCCTCTGGTTCTTCGGAGCGGGCCGTCAGCGTGAGTTCAGCGAGACCCGGCAGACCCAGGGACTCAACATTCCCTACGCGTACGGACTGGAAGAAGATCGCTACGAAGGAAAGCTGACCGGCCTGATCACTCAGAAGCACAGCATCGTGGCATCCTACCTCGACCGAAACACGGTCGAAACGAATCGCGGCTCGTTCCTTTTCGTCGATCTCGCGAGCCTCAGCGATCGCGAGCTTCCGAACAGTTTGAAATCCCTCAGTTACAACGGCATCCTGAGTGACAAACTCCTGGTCGAGCTTCAATACAGTGAGCGTGAGTTCGCATTCGTTGGCGGCGGCGCCGACGCCCGCGACCGGATTTTCGGCACAATTGTCCGTGACATCGCAACGGGCCGGCGCGGGTGGTCGGCCACCTTCTGCGGAGTCTGCGACGATAAAGAGCGGAACAACGAATACCTGGTGGCAAAGGGATCCTACTTCCTCTCCACCAGCTCACTCGGCACTCACAACCTGGTTGTGGGCTACGAGGACTTCGCAGAGCTGCGAAAGGAGAACAACGACCAGGGAGGCAGCGGGTACCGCGTGTTCGGAGAGTTCATCAATCAGGGGGATCAGTTCTTTCTTCGGGTGACGCCGGGGACCAGTTTCATTCAGAACTTCCCGATCCTGAATCTCTCGCAGACGTCAAATGCCACCACCCGATCGGTGTTCCTCAACGACAAGTGGGACCTCAACCCAAATCTCACCTTCAACCTCGGGGTTCGCTACGATGTGAACGACGCCGTCGACCAGTCGGGCGCGAAGACCTCGGACGACAGCGAGATCAGCCCTCGCCTCGGAATCATCTGGGACCTCGCAGGCAACGGCAAGAGACGCTTCTTTGCCGGCTACAACCGCTACGTGGCGAAACTCGACAACGGCATCAACGATGAGTCCTCAAACGCCGGCAGCCCGGCGTACTTCGGTTACACATACCAAGGGCCGGCAATCAATCAGGGTAGCGGCCCATACCTCACGACCGATCAGGTGCTCACGCAGGTGTTCGCGTGGTTCGACTCCATCGGCGGCAACAGCGCTGTTGCCGACCGCGGCGTCACGCTCCCCGGAGTCAACACACTCATAGACGGGACACTGCGCTCTCCCAGCATGGACGAGTTCAGTGTGGGATATGGCACGCAGATCGGGTCGAATGCATATCTCCGCGCCGACTACATCAATCGCGACTTTTCGAACTTCTACACCGAGGCGACGAACCTCGGCAACGGAATTGTTCTCGACTCTCTCGGAAACAGATTTGATTTGACTCTGGTCAGCAATGATGACACCGGCATCAGCCGGACTTACGACGCGATTCAGCTTCAGGGCAATTACCGGCCTTTTCAGAGGGTCACTATCGGTGGCAACTACACATGGTCAGAACTTCGTGGCAACTCGGAGACCGAGACCGCAAACAACGCAACGATCACTCTGAACGGAGCGACACACCTTCCGGAATACATCCGTCAGTCATGGAACAATCCGAAACGCGCGCTCCCGGGCGACGTGGAACATCGCGCCAACATATGGTTGGGTTTCGATATCCCGACGCCGATCGGAAACTTCAATATTTCGGCGCTCGAACGGTTCCATACCGGCGTTCCTTTCTACGCTTCGGCGCTCATCAACCCGAACTTCAGCGCAACGACTAACCCGACGGGGATCCGCAACCCAGGCTACGTCAGAGCACCCAGCACCGTCGAGTACTACTTCATGAACGAAGGAGAGTTCCGCACGGATGATGTGACGGCGACCGACCTGGGACTCAATTTCTCACTACCCATCTGGAGAGCGGAATTCTTCATTCAGGGCGACATCCTCAACGTGTTCGATGAGGACGCTGTCGAATTCGCCGACGGGCAGAACGGCACGAACGTCCAGCGGCGTGTTTTTGTGAACAGAACGCGCGCGAGTCTTGCCGCGTTCAACCCGATCACTGAGACTCCGGTCGCCGGAACTCACTACCAACTCGATCCCAACTTCGGGACTCCTACAAACAAGGATGCCTACCAGGATCCCAGGACGTATCGCGTTTCACTCGGCCTGCGCTTCTAGCAAAGCATCACTTTTTCTTCGAGCCCCGGCCATTTCGGCCGGGGCTTTTTGTTGTGAGTACGCCTTCTACCCTCTCCCCGCCAAAATTGCGTCTCGTGCAGAAACCGACCTCCGGGGAGAGGGTGGCGCGCAGAGTCTCAGAGATCTCGTCTTCTCGATGATGTAAGCGCGCCGGGTGAGGGGCGACCAGGAGCGAGGCACCTTCCGTATCCTCCCCGCGGCAACCCCTCACCCGGCGCGCTCACATCTCACAAGACTGGACGGCAACGCGAACCGGCGCGCCACCCTCTCCCCGAACGCACATCTCGTACGAGACGCAATCCGGGCGGGGAGAGGGTAATCTATCTTTTTACAGATCTTCGGTGTCGATCTGTGCGCGCTGCAGCGCTCCGGAGTAGTCGACGTAAATGGACTTCCACTCAGTGAACACGTCGAGAGCCGCGACTCCCGCTTCCCGGTGGCCGTTGCCAGTCTCTTTGGTGCCGCCGAACGGCAGATGCGTTTCGGCGCCGATCGTCGGGGCGTTCACGTAGAAGATCCCCGTGTACATGTCGCGCATCGCGACGAACGCATTGTTCACGTCGCGCGTGTAGATCGACGATGAGAGACCGTAGCGGACATCGTTGCCGATCGAGATCGCTTCATCGAGTGACGAGCACTTGATGACAGCCGTAACTGGCCCGAAGATCTCTTCCTGCGCGATCCGCATGTCGCGGGTGACATTCGCGAAGACGGTCGGCTGATGGAAGTGACCCTTCGAGTAATCGAAGCCGTCCTTCGACTCGCTCAGCGCTTCGCCGCCGGCGACGACGCTCGCTCCTTCGCCCGATCCGATTCCCACATACTTCTTCACAGTCTCGAGCTGAGAGTCTGAAATCGACGGGCCCATGTCGGTCGACTCGTCGAGGCCGTCGCCCACGCGCAGCTTTTTCGCTCTGCCCGCGAGCTTGTCGACGAACTCGTCGTAAACCTTGTCGTGAACGACGACGCGCGAGGCCGCCGTGCATCGCTGACCCGCCGTGCCGAATGCGCCCCATAGCGCGCCGTCGACCGCGAGATCGATATCAGCATCGTCCATCACCATGATCACGTTCTTGCCGCCCATCTCGAGGTGAAGATGCTTGAACGTCGGCGCACAGGCGATGGAGATGTCTCTTCCCACCTGGGTCGATCCGGTGAACGAGATCACCTTCACGTCCTCGTGTGCGATGAGGGGCGCACCGACCTCGAGTCCGCCCCCCGTGACCACGTTGAACACACCCTTCGGGATGCCTGCTTCTTCGAGCGCCTCGGCCAGCATGACGACAGAGAGCGGAGTCAGTGACGCCGGCTTGATGACGACCGTGTTGCCACAGACGAGGGCGGGCATCGACTTCCATGCTGGAATCGCAATCGGGAAGTTCCACGGCGTGATCAACCCGGCGACGCCGAGGGGCATGCGGACAGACATGTTGAACTTGTTCGGGAGCTCGGACGGAGTCGTCTGACCGTAGAGACGTCGGCCTTCGCCGGCGGCCAGATAGGCCATGTCGATCGCCTCCTGAACGTCGCCCCGCGTCTCCTGCAGCACCTTGCCCATCTCGCGGGTCATTTCACGGGCAATTTTCTCTTTGTCGCGGCGGAGGATTTCGCCGGCGCGGTAAATGATCTCGGCACGCCGTGGAGCGGGAACGAGGCGCCACTTCTGATAAGCCTTCTGAGCTGCCTCCACGGCGGCGTTCACGTCATCCGCGTTCGACTCCTGGAAGGTCCCGACCAGATCGTCGTTGTTTGCAGGGTTACGGTTCTCGAAGGTCGTCTTCGTGGCGGAATTCACCCACTCGCCATTGATGAAGTTGCCGTACTCGCGTGCCGGCCGCAGATCTTTCGTTTCTACTTTGCTGCTCGTTGACATCTGTTCTCCTTCAAATTTTTCTGCCCAGACCTGAGGACCTGAAGGGCTTGTCATCCTGAGCGAAGCGCAGGATCATCTTGCGGCGCACGATCCCCGCAAGAAGATCCTTCGCTTCGCTCAGGATGACACCCGGTTCATCCCTCGCCACAATAAACTGTCCGTCATTCCTTCGGTCAGGGTGACACCTACTCCTTCGGTCAGGGTGACACCTACTCCTTCGGCCGCGCCGTACCCATGTCGACGGCGCCGCGGAAGGAAGCGCCTTCGGCGACGACGATTTTCGGCGCTTTGATGTTTCCATCAACTCTGGCGCTGCTGAGAAGCTCGATCTTCTGATCGGCTGTCACGTCTCCGGAAATCGATCCTTCGATGATGACCGTCTTCGCATGGACCGAGGCTTCGAGTTTGGCCGAAGCTGCGATCCGGACCTCGCTCCGGACATCGATGTTCCCCTTGAAAGAACCCTCGATGACCAGGTTGTCGGTACCGGTCATGAGCCCTTCAAACGAGACGCTCGCGCTGAGAATCGAGACGCTCCGATTCCGCGGTTCGGTAGACGAATCGGCGGGAGCGTTCGCAGGAGCATCCTTTGAGAAAAGTGCCATCTGGGCCTCACATCCCTGGTTGGGAGTGCCGTCTTCGAAAAGGGTGGAGACGACCGTTCGGCCCGCCCGCACCCCCGACTGATTCCGGCAGGAACTGCAGGCGCGATGCTATCACATGGGTTCTGGGTTCTGGGTTCT
>JBGSYJ010000181.1:0-13208 GCA_041750915.1 Thermoanaerobaculia bacterium
CGCCCGGTTGTGAGTTGTGAGTTCTCAGTTGTGAGTGGACCGCACGCCCACCCAGTTGTGAGTTGTGAGTTCCGAGTTGTGAGTGGACCGCCCTCCCACCCAGTTGTGAGTTCTGAGTTCTCAGTTGTGAGTGGAACGGCCCCACTCGCTAACTCACAACTCACAACTCACAACTCACAACCGGATTGGTGCGTCGTGGGTGTGCGGGCGGTCCACTCACAACTCAGAACTCACAACTCACAACTGGTGGTCGGGGGCCACTCACAACTCAGAACTCACAACTCACAACTGGTGGTCGGGGGCCACTCACAACTCAGAACTCACAACTCACAACTGGTCGGGCGGGGTGGACGAACTCACAACTCACAACTGTGTGGGGGGTCGGCCAAATGGACCCCGTGACGCAGGGCCTCATCGGGGCGGCGGCGGCGCAGGTTGCGTTTGGGCGCAGGCTGGGGCCGCGCGCGATGTTGATTGGCGCGGTCGCGGGAGTGTTGCCGGACGCTGACATCTTCATTCGCAGCGCGTCGGATCCGCTGCTTGCCGTCGAGTACCACAGGCAGTTCACCCATGCACTTTCTTTCATTCCGGTAGGTGGCGTGATTGCGGCGCTGCCGTGGCTCGCAAGGCGGGCGAATCGCGCCATGTGGAAGCCGATCGCAGGGGCGGGGATTGTCGGATACGCGACGCACGGCCTGCTAGATTCGTGCACGACGTACGGCACGCAGCTCTTCTGGCCGTTCTCGAACTTTCGAGTGGCGTTTCACGCGATCTCGATCATCGATCCGATCTTCACCGCGACGCTGCTGGCCGGCTGCATCATCGCAGCAGTTCGGAAGTCGTATCGGCCGGCGGCGATTGCGCTCGCGGTCTGTGTCGCCTATCTCGCCGCGGGCGCGGTGCAGCGTGAGCGGGCATCGAGCGTCCAGCAGCGAGTCGCGGCGTCACGCGGGCAGACGATCGCGCGGGGCGAGGTGTTTCCGACGATCGGCAACAATCTCGTGTGGCGCTCGCTTTACCGTTCTGGCGATACGCTCTATGCGGATCGGATTCGGGTTCCGTGGTTCGGGGAGCCAAAGTTCACACCGGGGACTTCGGTGAGCGCGGTCGATGAGAGCGGGCTCACGCCGGAGCAACTCGCGAGCAGGCGAGTCGTGAACGACTTCCGCCGATTCGCCTGGTTTTCCGATGGCTGGCTGGCGCGCGACTCGAAGGATGCTTCCGTGATCGGAGACGTGCGCTATTCGTTGCGGACCGATGCCTTCGAGGCGATTTGGGGCATCCGGTTCCATCCGGAACGGGCGGTGCCTACCGAATGGATCGACATGTCGCGGAACCGGGACATCCGTCCCGCCGACCTCTGGAGTGAGATCAACGGGACGGATCCTGACTATCGTTCGATTCCCGGTGGTTGAGGGTAGCGCGGCGGCCTCATGTGGCAGGGCCCTCCGAGGCCCTGCCTCCTGCCGCAATGTAGCGATGTACGACACCTGGGGTCATCAACGGGATGGTGCACGCTCCAGGTGATCAGCGAGCGTCTGCCCGGATGGCAGTAGACGTTCCTTCGAGGATGTTCACGAAGTCGGCCGGCATATTGCCGCTCTTTGCCATCGTCAGCGCCTTGTCGATAACCGGCACGGCTTCGCCTGCGCGTCCGAGTTTGTGCAGCAGTCGCGCGCGCGTCCAGAGGTTGAACACGTTTTCGCCGGAAACGGCGATCGACTGATCGGCCCACTGCAGCCCTTCTTCGAGTCGCTGTCCGCTGTCGAGCGCCCAGTTCGCCGCCGAAGCGAGCAGCTGCGCGCGATCCGCTTCAGCTTTCTTCATCGCCGCGTCGACTGCAGTCCAGACACCCTGCGTCACATCGACTTCCACCCGGATCGGAACAGCGAGCATCTCCCAGTTGAGTGTGACGTGCGCCGCGTTGGGAGTCGTCGGGTCGATTGTGAAGCGCATCCATTCAGTGAGTGGTGCCTTCATCGGCGTGACGCTCGCGCGAAGCTGATCCTTCGCCTGATCGTAACCGTACGCGCCCCACTGGTTCGGATCCTTGTTGACGACGATCGTCCAGCGCTCCTTGCCGGGGATCGCGAAGAGCGAGTACTTGCCCGCGGGAACGTCCTGTCCCTCGACCTTCACCGGGCCGCTGAACGTGATCGTCGTTGCCTCATTGGCCCCCATCCGCCAGGGCTGGTCGAATGGAACGAGGGTGCCCCAGACCGCGCGGCCCTTCACGCCGGGACGGTGGTAGTCGATGGTGATATCCGTCGTTCCGATCGTCTGCTTGACCGAGGCGCGCTGACTGAGACGGGGAATGTCGAGCTGCGCCGCGGCAGGAAGGGCAACGATCAGAATCGCGATCGCAAGAGTGGAAAATTTACGCATGAGTGCCTCCATTTCGGTATGTAGCGGCGGATTGTACCAGCCCCCACCCGGCCAGTTGTGAGTTCTGAGTTGTGAGTTGTGAGTGGGACGGGCGGGAGCTTGTCATCCCGAGCTTCCAGAATGACTCAAGGTGTCAATCTTGCGAGAAATGAACGGGCTTGTCATCCCGAGCTTGGGTGGTTGTGGGGGAGGGGCGAGGGACCTCCCGCGATGGTACATAGCTGCCATGACGAGAGCCCGCGCTTCGAGCCGTAACGTGACGAATCAACTATGTACTATCGCCGGAGATCCCTCGCCCCTCCCGCCCGCACAACCGAGCTCGGGATGACAAGCTCTCACCCGTCCCACTCAAAACTCACAACTCACAACTCAGAACTCGTCGCCCCCCGGTACATGCGGATCAGCGCGTTGGTGGAGCTGTCGTGACCGAGCTCCGGCTCTGCCTCCCCTTCCAGCTCCGGAATGATTCGCTGCGCGAGCACCTTGCCGAGCTCCACACCCCACTGATCGAACGCATTGATCTGCCAGATCACCGACTGCGTGAAGACGCGATGCTCGTACAGTGCGATGAGCGATCCGAGAAGCTCCGGCGTGAGTCGCTCACCGATCATCATCGTCGACGGCCGGTTCCCTTCGAACTCGCGGTGCGCGATGAGCGCTCCTTTCGTCCCCTCCGCTTCGACCTCCTTCGCCGTTTTACCGAACGCCAGCGCTTCGGTCTGAGCGAAGACATTCGCAATCAGGATGTCGTGGTGCCTTCCGACCGGATTAAGCGAATTCAGAAACGCGATGAAGTCGCACGGAATCAGTCGCGTTCCCTGATGAATCAGCTGATAGAACGAATGCTGTCCGTTCGTGCCCGGCTCGCCCCAGAAAATCTGACCGGTGGCGTAGTCGGTCACACGCCCGTCGAGCGTCACACGCTTCCCATTCGACTCCATCGTGAGCTGTTGGAGGTAGGCGGGAAAGCGCTTGAGGTACTGATCGTACGGCAGCACGGCGACGGTATCCGCACCGAAGAAATTGTTGTACCAGACGTCGAGTAGGCCCAGAAGCACCGGCAGATTCTTTTCGAACGGCGCCGTCCGAAAGTGCTCGTCCATCGCGTGAAAGCCTGCGAGCATCGCGCGGAAGTTCTCCGGACCGATCGCGATCATCGAAGAAAGGCCGATGGCCGAGTCCATCGAGTAGCGGCCACCGACCCAGTCCCAGAATCCGAACATGTTCGCTTGATCGATCCCGAACTTCGTCACGGCTTCACCGTTCGTCGAAACGGCGACGAAGTGTTTCGCGACTGCAGAGTGGTCTCCCAGCGTTCGCAGTGACCAATCCCGCGCCGTCTGCGCATTCGTCATCGTTTCCAGAGTCGTGAACGTCTTCGACGAGATGATGAATAGCGTTTCGGCCGGATCCAGATCGATTGTTGCTTCGACGAAATCAGTGCCGTCGATGTTCGAGACGAAGCGGAACGTCAGGTTGCGATCGCTGTACTGTCGCAGAGCCTCGTACGCCATGACTGGCCCGAGGTCCGAGCCGCCGATGCCGATGTTGACGATGTTCCGGATCCGCTTTCCGGTGTGGCCTTTCCATTCGCCGCTTCGGATGCGGTTGCAGAAATCTGCCATCCGGTCGAGGACTTCGTGCACATCCTCCACGACATTGTGACCGTCGACGACGATTGAGCTTCCGCGCGGAGCACGCAGCGCGACGTGAAGTACCGATCGATTCTCCGTGATGTTGATCTTCTCGCCGGCAAACATCGCATCGATGCGGCCCCGCAGCCCCGACTCATTCGCGAGTTCGAGGAGCAGCTCCAGCGTCTTGTCGGTGATCCGGTGTTTCGAGTAATCGACAAGCAGTCCCGCAGCCTCGGCTTTGAATCGGTCGGCACGGCCTGGATCCTCTTTGAACAGATCACGAAGATGCTTCGAGCCGATCTCCGGGTGATGGGACTGGAGCGCTGTCCAGGAGGGGAGTGACGTGAGCGGAGCATTCTCGCTGGCCATGGGACTCTCCTTCAATTTTAGGGATGGGCGGTAATCATAACCCCAGTCGGCTTAGAGGGCCTATGTGGCACCCATGTGGCGGGGCCTTCCGAGGCCCTGCCTTTTCGAGGTGACATCAACTTAAGCCGCGTGGTGTCATCCTGAGCGCAGCGAAGGATCCCCATACTATTGGCTGGATCGCAAGGCTTCTGGGGATCCTTCGCTGCGCTCAGGATGACACCTCGCTCCCTGCGCAGGCCCTTGAGTTGACGCCCGATGCTCCAGCTGTCGCACAACTTCACTATTCGGAGGAGGCAGGGCCTCGGAGGGCCCTGCCACATGGGGACTTTTTACGCGGTGTGTCTCCATTCCGTGACCATTTCGTTCCTCCCGGCGTAGCGCTCGGCAGCGCGCTTCGTTATGATCGGGCCTCACTCCTCATGGTTGAAGCTGAAAATGTTCGGGTCCTGCTGGTCGAGGACAATGCGCTCGAGCGCATGTTGCTCGTCCACGATCTGAAGTCGAGAGGGTACAGCGTGAGTATCTCGACCGACGGCGAGGACGCATGGTCGATTCTCGAAGAGAACCCCGACTCGTTCGACGTCGTACTGCTTGACAACGTCATGCCGCGGCTCAGCGGCCTCGATCTCCTCGCGCGCATGAAGAAGGACCGGCGGTTCCGCCTTCTGCCCGTCATCATGCAGACTGCTTCGACAACGCGCGAATCGATGCTTCAGGGAATCCAGGCTGGAGCGTACTACTACCTCCCGAAACCGTTCGATCCCGACATGGTCGGAGCGGTCGTTCGCACGGCTGCGAATGATTACGCCGGATATCGCAGAGTTCAGGAGAACCTTCGAAGGGGCGCGCAGAGCCTCCTGATGCTCCAGGAGGCGCGCTTCATCCTTCGGACGATCGAACAGGCGCGCGATCTTGGCTCGATGCTGGCGACGGCATGTCCCGATCCGGAACGGGTTGTCGTCGGCCTCACGGAGCTGCTTCTCAACGCGATCGAGCATGGCAACCTCGGGATCACCTACGAGGAGAAAACACAGCTCGATTCGCGCGCAGCCTGGCAGGCCGAAGTGTCGAAGAGGCTTGCGTTACCGGAGAACAAGCTCAAACGAGTGGAGTTCCTCTTCGAGCGGCTTCCGAGCGAGATCCGCTTCACGATTCGCGACGAGGGAGACGGATTCGAGTGGCGCCGCTTTCTCCAGATCGATCCGCGCAGAGTATTCGATACACACGGACGAGGCATCGTCATGGCGCGCGCCTACAGCTTCACCTCGATCGACTACAACGAAGCCGGCAACGAAGTCGTCGGGCGCGTCGCGCTGTAATGAAGAAAATTCAGAATTAAGAATTCAGAATGCAGAAAGTTCCCGCCTCCCCTTTCTGAATTCTGAATTCTCAATTCTAAATTCTCTTCATCACCTATACCCCGCGGCCTGGAGCTCGAACAGCTCGGCGTAGCGGCCTGACTGCGCGAGCAGTTCCTCGTGCGTCCCCTCGGCCTCCAGCTCGCCGTCGGCCAGCACGAGAATGCGATCGGCCATCCGTACGCTGGAGAAGCGATGCGATATCAGCACCGCGGTCTTCGCGTGACTCAGCTCCTTGAAACGCTGGAATACCTCGAACTCCGAGCGGGCATCGAGAGCCGCGGTCGGCTCATCGAGAATCAACAGCTGCGCATCCCTCATGTACGCGCGGCCGATCGCAACTTTCTGCCACTCGCCACCCGAGAGCTCGACGCCCTTGCGAAATCGCTTTCCGATCATCTGATCGTATCCGAGCGGGAGCCGGCGAATCATCTCGTCCGCCATGCTGCTCTCCGCGGCCGCGACGACACGCTCTTTGTCGTCCGCTGCGTCGATCCGGCCGACCGCAATGTTCTCCCTCGCAGTCATCTGATAGCGGACGAAGTCCTGGAAGATCACGCCGATGTTCGAGCGCAACTCTTCGATGTCGTACTCCTTCAGATCGTGACCGTCGAGGAGAATCCGCCCTTCATCGGGATCGTAGAGCCGCGCGAGCAGCTTCACGAGCGTCGTCTTCCCCGCGCCGTTCTCGCCCACGAGCGCCAGCACTTCACCGGCCCGCAGCGTGAAACTCAGGTGGCGCACCGCCCACCGCTCCGCGATCGGATAACGGAAGCCGACGTCTTCGAACGTGAAGCCCTGCGCGATGGGCACGGGGAAGGGGCGAGGATTCTCCGGCGACACGATCTCCGGCTCGATCTCGAAGAACGAGAAAAGATCGTCGAGATAAAGCGCCTGTCCCGCCACCTGCGAGAAGCTGATCAGCAACCCTTCGAGCAGATTGCGGAGCCGCCGGAACGATCCGGAGAGAAACGTCAGGTCGCCGATCGTGAACTCACCGCGCAGTGTCCGCCATGCGATGAACGCATACGCAACGTAGTAGCCGAGCGTTCCGATTGCCGTGAGGATCGCGCCCCACAATGCGCGACGTGATGAGAGCTTCTTGTTCGCCTCGTAGAAGCGCTCCGCGAGGACCCGGTAGCGGTCGATGAGGAACGCGTTGAGTCCGAAGATCTTCACTTCCTTCGCTGTCTCGGCGCTCGCACCGGTCTGTCGCAGGTAATCGAGCTCGCGCCGCTCCGGCGTGCGCGTGAAGTTCAGCGAGTAGCTCTGCGCATTGAAGTGCGCTTCGCCTAGAAACGCCGGAACGAGTGCAATGAGAAGAAGCACGATGAGCCAGGGGGCGTAGACAATCAGACCAGCCGAGAAGCTGACGATCGTGACGACGTCCTGCGCCTGACCGAAGATCTGGGTCATCAGGCTCATGCGACCCGTCGTCTGCCGCCGCGCGCGCTCGAGCTGATCCTGCAGTTCGCTGTCCTCGAAGTCCTCCAGGTCGAGCGTCGCCGCGTGCGTCATGAGGCGAATGCTCGTCTCGTTCGTGAAACGTTCAGACAGGAGCGAGTCGAGCAGCGAGACCACGCGGCCCAGAACATCGGCGAGGATCGCCAGACCGAGTTCGATGAGGAACAGTGTGCCGAGGCGGTCGAGCATCCCGCTGGAGATCCAGGCAGAGAGGTCGGTGGGGACGGCAGGCGAGCTCGCGATCCGTATGACTTCATCGATGATCAGTTTGCCCACGTAGAGCGTGGCGACTGGAAGCACGGCGCGGAACAGTCTGAGAATCAGATTGCCTGCGGTGAGCCAGGGACTCGTCTTCCAGATCAGTTTCAGGAATGGCGGGAGGTTTTTGAGCGCGCCGAACCGCTCACCCCACGAGTTTGCAGGAGGCAGCCCCGAGCCGCCCGGTTGACCTCCCGGGAGTGCGCGACCTCCGGCAGCGTAGTTCTTCGGCATTTATCGATGATCCTGCAGACCGTACGCCACGATTCTACAAGTAGCGGCGGATTCCGATCCGCCGTCCTACGGGATCAATCGAGCTTGCGACGTTCTGGGGCTACGACGCGGGATGAATGCTCCATACGTCGTACGTCTTTACTCCCGGGAACGAGGGACATCGGAATGTCCCTCTACATAGGTCCTGCCACATGCAGAATGTCGTACATTTATGCTTCTACGAAAGAACAGGAGAGAGCGAATGTCCGACACGACCCGGCCGGCCGTCGATCCCGTCAAACGCGCGCCCAACGAATACCCGATTCGGCGCATCATCTTCGCCTCCGGCCTCGGCACCATGATCGAGTGGTACGACTTCTACATCTTCGGAAGCCTGGCCGTCGTGATGTCCGAGCTGATGTTTCCGGCCGGCGATCCCGCATGGTCGCTGATCAAGACCTGGGCTCTGTTCGCCACCGGATTCATCGTCCGCCCCTTCGGTGCGATCGTGTTCGGAAGAATCGGTGACATGGTCGGGCGCAAGTACGCATTCCTGGTCACCCTGACGATCATGGGCCTGTCGACCTTCCTGATCGGCCTCCTTCCGACGTACGCGACGATCGGCGTGCTCGCGCCGATCCTCCTGCTCGTGCTTCGTCTGCTTCAGGGCCTGGCCCTCGGAGGCGAGTACGGCGGAGCAGCTGTTTACGTTGCCGAGCACGTTCCCGACGACAAGCGAGGCTTCTACACGAGCTTCATTCAGATCACGGCGACGCTGGGATTGTTCGTTTCACTCGGCGTGGTTCTGCTCGTACGGAACTCCATGTCCGAGGCCGACTTCAGCGCGTGGGGTTGGCGCGTTCCGTTCCTTCTCTCGCTCCTTCTCGTCGCTCTCTCCTTCTACATCCGCATGCGACTGGAGGAATCGCCGCTCTTTACGTCGATCAAAGCGTCGGGCAAGGCTTCGGTCGCCCCGCTCAAGGAGAGTTTCGGCAACTGGGCGAACTTCAAAATCGTGTTGCTCGTGCTTTTCGGAGCCACGGCGGGGCAGGGAGTCGTCTGGTACACCGGCCAGTTCTACGCGCTGTCGTTTCTGCAGACGACGCTCCAGGTCGATCTGCAGAAGGCGAGCATGATCATCGCGGTTGCCCTCGCACTCGGAATTCCCTTCTTTGTTTTCTTCGGATGGCTGTCCGACAAGGTCGGCCGTCTGCGGATCATGATGGCCGGCAATCTGCTGGCGGCATTGACGTATTTCCCGATCTACAGAGCGATGAGTCGCGCGGCTTCCGAGCCCGGAAATCCCGACACGGCGATGCTGATCTTTCTCGTGTTCATCCAGGTGATCTACGTGACGATGGTCTACGGTCCGATCGCCGCATTTCTCATCGAAGCGTTCCCCGCGCGGATCCGCTACACCTCATTCTCGCTTCCCTATCACCTCGGCAATGGCTGGTTTGGCGGAACGCTGCCGCTGTTTGCAGGTCTCATCGTCGCCAAGACGGGGAACATCTACTCGGGGCTGTGGTGGTCGGTCGGCGTGGCGACGATGACGTTTCTCGTCGGAACGTTGTTTCTCCGCGAGAGTCACCGCGTGAAGATCTGGGACGAAGCGGACGAAGCGCGTCCGAGTTGAGTCATGTGGCAGGGCCTTCCCAGGCCCTGCCTCTTCGGAATAGTGCAGATGTACGACACCTGGAGCATCGACCGTGATGGTGCGCGCCCCAGATGTCGAACATCTTCACGAGCCGGGAAAGCCAGGGCCTCGGAGGGCCCTGCCACATGCAGATTCGTGGATCGGAACGTATCTTGAATAAGATAGATACGATGAATAACTACAGAAAGACCCGACTAGAACAGACAATCCGGCGGATTATGCTGTCGGTGTCGGCCAGCTTATTGATTCTAAGCGGCTTGTCAGCTTGCGGTGGCGATTCCCCTGATGCAGCCTCGACAGATGTGAATCAGGCAATGCTGGCGGACCTCAGCCAGCGCGTACCCGAACTTGGAGAGGAGCCTCTCCCTGAACCGCGTCCTCGGGACGATGCCAACCCCGCGAACATTCCGGAACGTCTCCGCAAGGCTTTGACGCAGGAAGTACTGGAGACGATCACGGGCGATGCAACGTTCTACGCCGACAAGTTCGAAGGCCGGCGAACGGCGAGCGGCATTCCGTTTCGACAGAACCAGATGGTCGCAGCACATCGCGCCTATCCATTCGGCACGATTCTCCGCGTCACGAATCTCCGCAACGACCGTTCGGTGAATGTCCGTGTCGTCGATCGTGGTCCCTTCGGCGCAACAAGCAAAGCGCGGCGCCCCGTGATCGACCTCTCGCGTCGGGCCGCGACCCAACTCGACCTCATCGATGCCGGCGTCGGCCGCGTCCGGATCGAGGTGCTGCAGTGGGGCAAAGGCATCGACGCCTGAGCCATCGACGGTGCTCCATGTGGCAGGGCCCTCCGAGGCCCTGCCTCTTCCGGATCGCAAAGAGGTACGACACCTGGAGCGCTGACGGTAATGGTGCAAGCTCCATGTGTTGTAGAACTTTACTGCCGGTACAGGCAGGGCCTCGGAGGGCCCTGCCACATGAGGCCTGCCACATGCTCCACTGCATGTAGAAAGCTTGCTCCGGGGTAACGCCGAGGTACGCTTTTCGGGCGATGTCTGAAGGGTTTTTCGATCCGAAGCAGCCGTACTTTGTCCGACGGGGAAACCTTCCTCACTGGCGACAGGAGGGTGCGCTCTACTTCGTGACCTTCCGGCTCGCAGATTCGATTCCGGAGAAGAAGATCCGGATCTGGAACAGCGAGCGGCTGCGGCTCCGGAGTGAGATGTTGCGTGCTGATGAAGTTGCGTTGCGAAGACACAAGGCAGCTCTGGAGCGAAGACTTCAGAAGTGGCTCGATTGCGGTTGGGGATCATGCATTCTTACCGCACCAGGTGCCGCGGCGTGCGTCAAGGCCTCGATGGAGCACTTCAACGGAACCCGGTATGCGCTCGTGGAGGATGTGATTGCAGCGAATCATGTGCATGCTCTCGTACGTCCTGCGCTTGGTGTCGACTTATCGGCGATCGTTTCATCGTGGAAGAGGTACACCGCCAATCAACTATGGCGGATTCCGCAAGTCAGGGAGGCGATGGGACGGAGCAGTGGCAGCATCTGGCAGGAAGAGTCCTTCGACCACATCGTCCGCAATCAGCCGGAGCTCGACCGGATCGTCGAGTACATCCGGCAACACAAAGAGTGGAAAAAATGAGTGCTTGTGGCAGGGCCCTCCGAGGCCCTGCCTCTTCCAAATAGTAAAGATGTACGACACCTGGAGCATTTATCCCGTGTCGTCGCTCCAGGTGTCGTACCTCCTTACATCTCGGAAGAGGCAGGGCCTCGGAGGGCCCTGCCACATGGGGCCCTGCCACATCATGAATCGGTCTACAATATGGGCCTCTCCCTTCAAATTGAAAGGCTGTGACGATGGCGACGCGATTCCACCCACGCGACCTGGCCCTGTTGCGCTCCCTCGCGGATCAGTACCCGACCGCCGGCCTTGCAGCCGCCGAGGTCGCAGCACTCGGCGCGAGTCTCGACATGCCGAAGGGCGCGATTCATGTCGTCAGCGACGTTCATGGTGAATACAAGAAACTGCGGCACATCATCAACAATGCTTCCGGCCGCCTGCGACCACTCGTACAGCGGCTCTTCGGCGATCGACTGAGCGAAGACGATCAGCAGCGTCTCCTCAGCGTTCTCTACTACCCCCGCGAGTACATCGACGCCGTATCGGCGGAGATCGGCGAGGGCCCCCAGCGTCACCGCTGGGTTGGCACCATACTCCGCCGCCAGTTCGAGATCGTTCGCGAGCTCTCCGGCTCGCTGAGACGCCGCGACGTCGAAGCGCTCTTTCCCGATGACCTGCACGAGCTTTTCGAAGAAATATGGGGAGAGCCCGGATGCGGCCGGTCTTCTTCGTACGTCGACACGATGCTTGTAAATCTGGAGCGGTTCGATCGCGACCTCGAAGCGGTCCGCGCAGCGTCACGCCTCGTGCGCAACCTCTCCGTTTCGGAGATCATCGTCGCGGGCGATCTCGGCGACCGCGGTCCGCGCATCGACTTCGTCATCGACTACCTCATGCACCAGCCGCGCGTGGCGATCGCATGGGGCAACCATGATGTCTCATGGATGGGTGCATGCCTCGGGAGCGACGCCCTCATCGCAACCGTTCTCCGCATCTCGCTCCGGTACCGGCGTCTCTCTCAGCTGGAGGAGGGTTACGGTATCATCATGTCGCCCCTCGAAAAGCTCGTGCGCGACGTCTACGCCGACGATCCGGCCGAGCGCTTCCGCACGCGCGGCTCCGGACTCCGCGACGATCTTCAGATGGCGCGCATGCAGAAGGCGATCGCCATCATGCAGTTCAAACTCGAAGGACAGATCATCAAACGCCATCCCGAATGGGAGATGGAGGATCGCAATCTCCTTCATCGCATCGACCGCGCGGCTGGGACGATTGACATCGGCGGGAAGACTCACGAGCTCAGCGATGCTCTCTTTCCGACGATCGACGACGCTGATCCCTACACGTTGTCGGCCGACGAACAGACGTGCATGGAACGGATGCGCCAGTCGTTCATTCGGAGCTCGGCGCTGTGGCGTCACATGTCGTTCGTCACGCGGCACGGAGCGGTCTGGCTGCGCCGCAGCGAGGCGTTGATCTTTCACGCATGCGTACCGGTCGATGCGGACGGAAAGCCGCTCGAGCTGGAAGTCGACGGGAAGGTGCACGCCGGCCGCGATCTCTGTGCGGCACTCGACTCCGTCGTGCGTCGCGCGTTCCGCGGTGGGACGAGTGCGAGTACCCATGACGTCGACTGGCTCTGGTATCTCTGGACGGGCCCCACGTCGCCCCTCTTCGGAAAGGATCGGATGGCGACATTCGAGAGCTACTTCGTCAGCGATGCCGAAGCGAAGAAGGAAAAGAAGAACCCCTACTTCCAGCTGCTCAACGACGCAGACTTCTGCCGCCGCATCGCTGCCGATTTCGGAGTCGGCGATGACGCGCTCATCGTCAACGGTCACGTGCCTGTGAAGATTGAAAAGGGCGACGAGCCGGTGAAAAAGGGAGGGAACGCCGTCACGATCGACGGGGCTTTTTCCGAAGCGTACGGCGATCGTGGGTATACGCTGCTGCTCGAGTCGGAGAGGGTGGCACTCGCCGAGCATCATCACTTCGAATCGATCGATGAGGCGATCTCGAGCGGGGCGGACATCGTGCCGAAAGTCGTGACGCTCCGGCGCTACGACACGCCGCGGCGGGTGGCGGACACGGAAGAAGGCGCCGTCATCCGCGAGCGCATCGAAGCGCTGGAGCGCCTCATCGAAGCGTACCAGGAAGGCGAGATCATGGAGCAGTGATGTTCTCCATGTGGCAGGGCCTTCCCAGGCCCTGCCTCTTCCGAATAGTGAAGAGGTACGACATCTGGAGCATCGGCGGTAATGGTGTACGCGCCATGTGGCAGGGCC
>JBGSYJ010000182.1:0-8523 GCA_041750915.1 Thermoanaerobaculia bacterium
GAAGAGTCGAAGTGTGGCCCTCCTCGAAGCAACTATGTACCATCGCCGGAGATCCCTCGCCCCTCCCGCACACCCACGCCTGCTCGGGATGACACGTGCTCGTTCGCATCATGACGGACGATATACTCGCCCGGGTTCCGATGACCTCCCCATCCATTCTTCTCGCTACCGATCTGAGTTGTCGGGTGACCGTGCGCTCGATCGAGCGACGATGCTCGCGAGCGAATGGAAAGCGGAACTGACCGTGCTGAGCCGCCTTTCGATCGACGTCATGGTCGTACGCCGTTCGAGAGACTGAAGCGTCGATGGATCAGCTCGAACGCGTTGCAGAATGGATCCGCCGCGTCGGTCCGCAGAAAATCGCGGTGCTCACGGGTGCGGGAGTCTCCGCCGAGAGTGGAATCCCGACGTTCCGCGGTCCGGGCGGGCTGTGGGAGACCCACCGTCCCGAAGAGCTCGCGACGCCCGAGGCATTCGAGCGCGATCCGGAGCTCGTCTGGCGCTGGTACGAGTGGCGACGCGCGTTGATCGCAAAGTGCGCGCCGAACGCTGCGCATCTCGCGATTGCGGAGCTCGAGCGTTCGCTGCCTGAAGGTGCTGTCATTACGATCACGCAGAACGTCGATGGCCTGCACCGTCGCGCGGGATCGCGCAACATCATCGAGCTTCACGGAAGTGTCGTTCGCGTTCGCTGCGCGCGCGAGGGAAAGGCGACCGATCATCCGGAACCCTTCGACCAAGTTCCGCCGCTGTGTGAGTGCGGGGCGTTGCTGCGCCCGGATGTCGTCTGGTTCGGAGAGGCTCTGCCACCTGGCGCGATCGAGCGGGCCGGCGAGGCCGTTTCAGAAGCGGACCTGGTCATCGTCGCCGGGACTTCCGGCGTGGTCTATCCGGCCGCGGGACTGGTCCATCTGGCCCGACGGGGCACGTCTGTCGAGGTGAACCCTGACAAAACGCCGCTGACGGAAGCGTGCGCCTTCTCGATCCGTGCGACGGCGGCGGAGGCGGTTCCGGGGATTGTCGCGGAGATAGCTAGGACAGTAGACAGTAGACAGTAGACAGTAGACAGAAGACGGTAGCCCGCCCGCCCCTCCAGGATTCAGGGACTCCCGAGACGATAGGTCCGGGGATGAAGGAATGGGGTCGTTTGGGGAAGGTAACAGTAGACAGTAATCGTTCGCTGAGTGCCGGGGGGGCGGGCTACTGTCTTCTGTCTACTGTGTGCTGTCTACTTTCCCATGTAATATACCTTGCATAACAAGACGTATGGCCTTATATTGTTCTCCATGAAGACTGACAACCGCACGGAAGATCGCAAAAGCATCGGCCGCGAGCTCAGGCGGGGTTCGCTGGAACTCATCGTCCTCCACCTCATTTCTTCGGGCGAGGCGTACGGCTACGAGATCGTAACGAGACTCACTACGGAGACAAACGGCAGTCTCGAGGTCACCGACGGAACCCTTTACCCGGTGCTCTACCGTCTCGAACGGGCGGGCTTCGTTGCCGTCCGGTGGGAGACGCCCGAACGGGGGGTGCCCCGCAAGTACTACCGCCTGACCGAAGCCGGACAGCTGGAGTTGCGGGCGCTCGAGCAGGAGTGGACGACATTCGCCGGCGCGATGGCGCGCCTTCTGAGAACGAAAGGGAAGAGCTCATGAAAGAGAACGAATACATCGACAAGGTCCTTGCCTGCCTGCCGCGCGCAACTCCGCTGCGTGCCCAGATCGCGCTCGAGTTGCGTGGGCACATTGCGGAACGGATGTCGCAGGGACAGTCCCTCGAAGAGGCGGTCGCGCAGCTGGGAGATCCCGCAACTCTTGCAGGATCGTACCTGAGCGCTGTGCCGCTCGAACCGGCGCCTTACCTGCCGCGAATCGCCGCGAAGCTCGTTGACATGGGTGCCGTCATCGCAATCGGCTCGTTGTTCGTGCTGATCGCCTGGCTGGTCCTGCCCGAAGAGATGCTGCCATTCGCCGCTGGTGCAGCTGTTGTTGCCTGCGGTCTCGGCTTCCTGGTCTACACAATCACGGCCGAACACAGAAAGGGCCAGACGATCGGGAAACGGCTCGCAGGTCTTCAGGTCGTGACGGAATCCGGAACGCCGATCAGCCTGGGGCAGTCGATCGTCAGACAGTTGCCGATGGCGCTTCAGATACTCTGGATCGACGCGTTCTTTGCACTCTTCACTGACAGAAGGCAGCGGGCGTTCGAGATGCTGTCGAAAACGCGCGTGGTGAGCGCGAGCGCCCAATCTGCTAGTGAAGCTGCTCAAGGCACCATGGGGCTCGGGAGCCTCGGGTCGTATTGAAGTCGTGGGCTGTTACCGCGCGCATGCGCGCCACACATTCTGGCCGCCGGCTCTGCCCCAATGGCGTCAACTGAAGCGCGACGACGAACTAAATTCCCCTCTCCCCGTGTGAACGGGGAGAGGGGCAAGGGGTGAGGGGCCGCGCAGGCAACTCATGTGTTGGCTATCGGTTTCAGAAGCTGCAAGCCCCCGACGCCCCTCTCCCGGCGCGCGGCGATCTCGCAAGTCCTACGTCTGCGCAAATGCCGCGCGCCACCCTCTCCCCGACTTCGCGGGGAGAGGGAGAGCACGCGAAACAAACGCCGCCGAACAGATCCTCGAGTCGACAGCTGGTTCGATTCGCGCCAGAATGGCTCTCGGGCAGCTCGAGCGAAACAGCGGCTTTCTCATGCAGCCTCGTAACTGGAGGAATCATGCGCATCCTGAAGCTGGCAGCATTGCTCGCGGTCATCTTCTCCGCGTCTCTGAGCGCGCAACAGAGCGGTTCTGCGATCGCGCTTACAAACGTCACGCTCATCGACGGCACCGGTGCGCCGCCAGCTTCGCTCATGACGATCGTGATTCGCGATGGGCGCATCGCCGATCTCTATCCGACCGGTTCGCGGAAACTGCCTGATGACGTGACGCTCCTCGACCTCCCCGGCAAGACGGTGATCCCGGGACTGATCGAATCGCACACGCATCTCCAGCCATTTTACGAGCCGCGCCCGCGCCTGATCTCCGAGCTGGAGCGAATGCTCTACAGCGGAGTCGTCGCGGTTCGCGAGATGGCAGGTGACGCGCGGGTGAGTGGAGGGCTTGGCCGTGGCGCGCGCCTCGGCCAGATTGCCTCGCCCGACATCTACTTCTCGGCCGTTCTCATGGGCCCGCACTTCCGAAGCATGGACGTTCTCGGCAAGGCAATCACCCAGGGAACGACAGGCGAGGTCTCGTGGATCCAGACCATCACCGCCGAGACAGACCTTCCCCTCACGATCGCGCGCGCAGCAGGAAGCGGCGCCACCGGTGTGAAGCTCTATATCGAGATGGAGCCGGAGCTCGTCGCCGCGGTCACGGAAGAAGCGCACCGTCAGGGGATGAAGGTATGGGCACATCCCGCAGTCTTTCCGAGCCGCCCCCTGGAGGTTGTCCGCGCGGGCGTCGACGGAATCTCGCACGCCTGTGGTGTCGCCTGGCAGGACGCCGACCTCGAGCCGCGAAAGTTCGCGCGTATAAGCCGGACGAACCGGCCGGTGTTCGATCCGTCCCTGGTCGAGGCGGACAGCCCGGAGATGAAGGAACTGTTCGACGAGATGGCGCGCCGAGGAACATACTTTGATGCGACGTTCAGCATGTATCCGCGGAGCAAGACATCGGCGTTCGGCTGCGAAGCGGGACTGATGGAGTCGATCGCCCGCGCTGCTCACGCCGCGGACGTAAGGTTCCTGACGGGAACCGACTGGCACGCTCCACAGGAGGCCGCCTATCCGAGCCTGCACGACGAGATCATCGCTCTCGTCGAGCATGACATCCTCTCGCCGATCGAGGCGATCACGGCGGCCACCCGGAACGGCGCTCACGCCCTCGGAATCGGTGAAGTCACCGGCACACTGGAGCTCGGAAAATCAGCAGACCTCGTCATCCTCAACGCGAACCCTGCCGATGAGATTGCAGCGATTCGGCGCGTGCACGCAACCATGAAGCGGGGAACCCTCTTCCTGCGGAGCGACTACGAGCGGCGGCGACAGGCAGCTGCACAGCCCTGACAGATCTGGCCTGCACATCGGCGGCGCGTCCAGCTCGTTGAGTGGCAACGCCCCCTTCACTCTTCACTCTCTCACTCTTCACCCTTCACCATCTCCCACCACCCCGGACGCCGCTCGACGACGAGCCTCCGCTCGAGGTGAAGGGCTTCGGACTGAAAACTGCGATATAATGAATCCGTTTTCCCGGCCAGAAAGCGACAATGTACAACGAGTTTTTCGGGTTCCGTGAGGCGCCGTTTAATATCACTCCGGATACGGGGCTGTTATTTTTCAGCCGCACTCACCGCGAAGCATTTGATCACCTGCTTTTCGGAGTTCGTGAGCGGAAGGGGTTCATTCTGCTGACCGGAGAGGTGGGTTCCGGAAAAACCACGCTCTGTCGCGCGCTGCTCGAGCAACTCGAAGAACGCTTCAAGACCGCGCTGATCCTCAATCCCTGCCTGACCGCAACCCAGCTGCTGCGACTGATCGTCACTGAGCTCGGCCTCAAACCCAAGCGCGACAGGGTAGCCAATCTGCAACTTTTAAATGAATTCCTTCTCGAACAGGTCTCTGAAGGGAACGAAGTCGTTTTGATCATCGACGAGTCGCAGGATCTCAAGCCTGAGCTCCTCGAGGAAGTGAGGCTTCTGTCGAATCTCGAGACGAATTCGCGCAAGCTCCTTCAGATCGTGCTTGTCGGCCAGCCGGAGCTTCGCGAAACCATCGACCGGAGAGAGCTCCGGCAGTTGCGCCAGAGAATCACCGTTCGCTATCACGTCCAGCCCCTGACGTTCGATGAAATGAAGCTTTACATCGACCACCGGCTCCGCATCTGCAGCCGGAATGGGCAGCCATCATTCAACTGGCTCGCGCTCCGCGCGATCTATCTTTACTCAGGAGGCATTCCCCGTCTGGTGAATGCAGCATGCGACAAAGTGCTGCTCTATGGGTTCGTCAAGGGAACCCGCAGGTTCACGGGTCGGGATGTCTGGCGGAGTATCCGCGAGCTGGAGGGCCACGTCGCTTGAGTCTGATCAGTGAAGGCCTCAAGAAGGCGCATCTCGAGACTCTTCGGCAGGATCGGGAAAATCGCCGCCAATATTTCAGTCCAGGGCGCAGCGATGTCCCCTCGGGACGTTCGAGCCGAGTCCTGCTGTTCGGTGCAGCGATGCTCGGTGCAATTCTGGCCGCGGGGGGCACTGCGGCGTGGATCACCGGCGCTCGCGCTGGTACGCAGTCTGCCATGACCGCTGATCAGTCCGACAACGCTTCCCCAGGAAGCACCAACGGGACGGTCGATTCCCAGCCCCTCGGTCCTGTCACCGTGACCGGAGGGACGATTGTCGAACCGCTGCTGACGAGTGTCGATGCTGTGCCGGAGGCAGCACCCGCAACGCGCGAGCCTGCGCAGCCGATTCGAAGCATTCCGGCGTCGATGGTTCCCGCTCCGCGTAACACCTCGGTCCCCGAGCGGACGGCCGATGTCGAGCAAAGACCTGCAGCCGTGGAGCCCTCCGTAACGAAGGTCGAGTCCACTGCTCGCGCTGGTCCGAAACGGCGTGAAGGCCTCGTCGATGGCGAGAGCTACGCAAGTCCCGTGCGATCACCGGGCGGTGGTGAGGTCCGGCTTTCGGGAATCTCGTCGTCGAAGGGCCAGGCTCTTGCGATCATCAACGGATCGGTCGTGCGCGAAGGGGATGAAGTCGGAGCCTTCGTCGTGGAGAAGATCGAACGGGGACGCGTGCAGCTCCGCCACGTCGACGTTCGATTCTGGCTCGGTTATTAGTGGACCCACTCCACTAAAGGCCCGTCCCGGGAAGGCAGCGCTCGCACCTGCGGAATGTCTGTGCTTCAGCTTCCGCCGCAGTATCGAACGTCAGTCGCAGCTTCTTCGGTATTCGCCTCGCCGTGCCGCATTCAGGATCGTGGTAGACGCGCGAGCGCGGCCCACTGCGACCTACGAATGTTCGAGTCGGCTCAACGGCTTCGGGCTGAAGTGAGGCATTGGCTTCTGACGGCCCCCCCATACCCATCGCTGCGAGCATGTCGATCGCTATCGGGACCATTCCGGGAGGGGAGAGGTCCCTGTTTACGAACGCGTACTGAATTCGGTCGGGGGCAGCGGCATCGGCGAGCTCGCGCAGAGCTTTCGTGCGGATGACGCTCTCGAGATCCTGCTTCGTGATCATTCCCATCTCGAGAAGGCTGCTTCCCATCGGCACTCCGGTCATCTTATGCGCCTCGAGGGCGGAGCGACGCTGCTTGTGGTTGATCGTCCCTGCCTCGACCAGGAGTTGACCGATCGCATGTTCGTCATCCTCGGATGTACAGGCGACGAGAAATCCGTTCCTGAAGATGAACCGACGTTCCACACCGCCGACATTGAGAAGCAGTGTTCCGCTGCGCGACTCCGATGCGACCGTCCGCACCGTGTCGTAGATGGCATCACCCGCGCCAGCGGTCCAGGAAACCTCCGACACGGACGACTCCGTGAGGCCCTCCTCGATTCCGGAGGCGGTCGCCGGCGGCGGACCTGCCGGTCGGCTGCGCGCGGAAACTGTCTTTCGCACCACCGACTTCAGCATGCCGAGCTTTCTTGCGAACTCGCTGTTGGCAGCAGTGAGTGCTGCGATCTTCTTCAGGAGCTCGGCCTCTCGTTCGGCGGCCCGCGCGAGCTCTTCCTGAATGGCGGCGTCAGCCTCCAGCACCTCATCTGCTTCTTCATCGATTTCCGTCGAGCTCTCCCGGGCTCTGCAGATTTCCAGGTACTGATTCGGCTCATCCAGACGAATGTCGGAGAGAATCGTTCCGGAGACGTTGACTTCGGTGCCGTCCTTCCGGATGCGCGCCGTTTCCGAAGCCGTCCGTCCGTGTTCATCTGCAGCCGTCAGGCGAAGCCGCGAGGTAGCCGCGGCGTGATCCGCCTGAAGAGTCGCCCAGGGACGCCCCACGATCTCGGTCTCGGAAAACCCGAAGAGTCGCTCAGCACCCAGGTTCCAGCCGGAGATGGTGCCGGCCCCATCAAAGAGAATGGCCGCAGTATCGGGAACTTCCTGAAGCGCATGCGCCACCCGCTCGAGCCTGGTGGTGCTCAGGTCATCGGGTTCGACGATGCATTGAAGAACGGAAGCTTCTTCTCCGGTGCAGCGAAACATCTGGACGCGGTATCTCCCATACTCACCCGACTTGCGCAAAATGCGTTTGGTGATCTGGTAGGACTGCCGTTTGCCGGACCTCAGCTCTCCCACCAGCGCAGATTCGTGCTTGCGGTCCTGCGGATGTGTGAGAAGTCTCAGCGAAGTCGCAAACAGCTCCGCGCGCGGGTAGCCCAGTTCCGAGACGAGTCTCGCGTTTGCTCCAAGCCACCTGCCTTCGGCGTTCATGAAGCCAATGCCCGCGGGATGGTGTTCGAACGTCGCTTGAAAAATCGAATTCACGGCGCGGCGTTCTCCCGGAGCGGGAGGCTTCATCTGAGGTTTGCGCCACCAGAGAAACGTCACGGCTGCGCCTGTTGCCAGCAGGATCACCGCAAGGGCGATGAGCTGCACATTCATACGAGATTCCTGTTCATCCGGCTGCCGTCATTACCAAAGTGGGAATCCAGAATGCCAGAGTCGGGCCGCGAGGGGAAACGTGGCCATGAGCGCTGAGACCGGTTGAGTGGAACGAGGCTAGTCATGAGCGACGAGCCCCGATGTGGCAGGGCCCTCCGAGGCCCTGCCTTTTCGGGTAGTAGAGAGGCCCGAACGATTGGAGCATTCATCCGAGGTCGTCGCTCCAGGTGTCGTACATCGGGGATGATTCGGAAGAGGCAGGGCCTGGGAAGGCCCTGCCACATGAACTTCAGCGCACTTCTTCGCTCACGACCTCGCCTTCGATCAACACATGCGTTACGTGCGACGTGTACTCGAACGGATCGCCGTCGAACAGGACAAGATCCGCGTCCTTGCCGGGCTCGAGTGAGCCGACGCGATCCGCAATCCCCAGGATCTTCGCGGCGTCGATGGTGATCGTTGCGAGCGCCTCGTCGAAGGTCAGACCATGTGCAGCGGCGATCGCCGCTTCAAACAACACGACGCGTGTCTTCGGCACGTAGCTCTCGAAGCCGCTCTGCAATGCGACGGGAATTCCCGCCTTACGCAGGATCGAGGCGGTCTCGAAGCTGAGGTTCTCCCGGTCACCGTACGATCGAGCCATCGTGGCGTGCACGATCACGGGAACGCCGGCTTCCCTGATCTGATCGAGAAGCAGATACGCCTCTGCCGCACCGTCGAGAACGATAGGCACATTGAACTCTTTCGCGACGCGCAGCGCCGCGAGGATATCCCGCGAGCGGTTCGCCGTAACGAGCAGCGGCATTTCACGGCGGATCACCTTCGCGAGCATCTCGAGTCCGAGATCGCGCGAGGGCCTTCCGTCCTCTTTGCCCGACATCTTGCGGTCATACTCCTGCGCCTTGATCAGCTCGGACCGCAGCATCGCGATTTC
>JBGSYJ010000183.1:0-1625 GCA_041750915.1 Thermoanaerobaculia bacterium
GAAAGTGCTACGATTCAGGCCATGAAAGAGATGTCCATTCAGGACCTGAAGGCCAGGCTTTCAGCCGCGGTCGCCGAAGCCGAATCGGGAATCAGAATTCTGATCACCCGGCACAGTGAGACGGTTGCCCAGCTGGGTCCACCGGCGCAGCCGCACGTGCGGCGAGGGTCGGGGGTGGGGCGGGGAGGGCTCACTCCGGCTCTTCGCCGCGGAACGAAGGGAAGGTATCTGGCCGTCCTGCTCGAGGATCGAGGCGGGCGTTGAGCCCCGCCCCCGATTCGGTCCGCCAACCGCGGCTTTACCTCGACACGTCGGCATACCTCTGCATCCTTCTGGCGGAGGATGGATGGAAGGAGCTCTCGCGCCAGACCGAAGGAGCCGACCTCCTCTCGAGCGTTCTGCTGGTTCTGGAAGCGAAGCGAAATCTGGTGCGTCTGGCGCGGGAGGGAACGCTGACGGAATCGCAATTCCGCGAGTGTCTCGAGCGGGTCGACCTCGACGCGGAGCTGTTCGCACTTCATGAGTTGACCCTGGAGTTGTGCCAGTCCAACGCGATGCCCGTGGTCACGACCCCGCGATCGCTCGATCTCGCCCACCTCCGGACCGCGCTCTCATTCCATCAGGCGGAGCCACTCGATCGATTCGTGACGGTCCACGATGCTCAAAGACAGTCCGCACGGGAGATGGGCCTTCCCGTCTGACGGGGCGATCGGATCGTCTCGGCGAGATCGACCTGAGAACCAGATCTCGCTCTCGCGGCACCGGAGGGCTTGTCTCAACCGCTCATTTCGCCTACCGTTCAGGGTGGAACCGGCACTCACGCCGGACCACCTCGTTCGACACACTCCATCGAGAGCTCCCACGCCTGCCGCTCCGATGCAAACTTCACGTCCCCACGCATGAGGAAATCACGTATGAGAAACGCCGCCAGTTCGATCGGGTTGATCGCCCTCGTCATGGTCCTCGGATGCACTACGACCTCTCCCGTGATCCGGGACTCTGCGTCCGAGGATGTCGTCGCCGGATCTGAATCGAATCTCCTGCTTGCCGAATGGGTCGGGCCTTACAGCGGCCTGCCGGCATTCGATCGCATGGACCTCCGGGACCTCGAGGCGGCGCTCGAAGTCGGGATGGAGAGATCGCTCGCTGAAATCGACGCGATCGCCACTAACCCGGAGCCACCTGGATTCGAGAACACACTCGTCGAGATGCAGCGGACCGGCAAGGAGCTCGATCGGGTCTTCACCTACTACGGGATCTGGTCCTCGAACATGAGCTCTCCGGAGTTCCGCGAAATCCAGACTGCGATGACCCCGAAGCTCTCCGATTACAGATCGAAGATCTCCGGGAACAATGCTCTTTTCGCTCGAATCAAGGCCGTCTACGAAGATCCCGAGTACAAGACGCTGCGCCCCGATCAGCAACGCATGACCTGGCTGACCTATGACGGATTCGCGCGAGGTGGCGCGACCCTCACGGGCGAAGCGAAGCAGCGTTACGCCGAGATCAACAAGCGCCTAGCCGAGATAACGACCCGCTTCGCGAACAATGTCCTCCACGACGAAGAAAGCTACGTCACCTACATCTCGAAAGATCAGCTGTCCGGCCTTCCGGAGGCATTCGTC
>JBGSYJ010000184.1:0-4541 GCA_041750915.1 Thermoanaerobaculia bacterium
TACGGAATCCTGGCGACGCAGCTGAGCTCACAGGTTCACCCCGGCCCGTTCGATGGCGCGATCGTCGCCTCAGTCGTTCCGCCGGTGAACAGCGCCATCGCCGAGATGATCCGGAAGTACTACGGGCTCGATCCGTTGTTCGTCGAGCCCGGAATTCGAACCGGTCTTTCCATCCATACCGAGAATCCTCTCGAAGTAGGCGCTGACAGAATCGTGAATGCCGTTGCGGCCTTCGACCTTTATGGCGGCCCGAGTGTGATCGTCGACTTCGGAACAGCGACGACGTTCGACCTCGTTTCCGCTCAGGCGGAGTATCTCGGCGGCATCATCGCGCCCGGACTCACAATCTCCGCCGAAGCGCTCTTCGCGCGTGCTGCGCGCCTTCCACGTGTCGACATCCGTCGTCCCGAACAGCTGATCGGAACCAACACCGTGGCGAGCATGCAGTCGGGCATCTACTACGGTTACCTCGGGCTGATCGACGGAATTCTCGGACGTATTCGCACCGAGATTCCCGACCTCAAGGCGATCGTTGCGACGGGTGGTCTCGCGTCACTTCTGGCGGAAGGCAGCCAGCATATCGACAAGGTTGACCTCGAGCTCACTCTGCGCGGTCTGAAAATCATTTATGATCGAAACCAGACAACAGGAAAGGTCAGGCGCCGATGACGGATCTTCGCCCGTTCAAGATTGCAGCGTCACGAGCTGCCCTCGCAGAAGTACGGAGCGGAATGAAGCTCGGCCTCGGGACCGGAAGCACCGCTGAGGAATTCGTGAAGCTCCTCGGCGAGGCGGCCGGCTCCGGTGCGCTACGGGATCTCACCTGCGTCTGCACTTCGAACGTGACCGAGGCGCTCGCAGGATCGCTCGGTCTGGAGGTTGCGCTTCTCGAAGATGTACGCCGCCTCGACATCGCGGTCGACGGCGCAGACGAGATCGATTCCGAGCTCCGTCTCGTCAAGGGACGTGGAGGTGCACTGCTCCGCGAGAAGATTGTCGAGCAGGCGGCCGAACGGTTCATCGTGATTGCGGACCACACCAAGGAAGTCGCGAGACTCGGAGAGGGGCCGTTTCCCGTGGAGGTCGTCGCATTCGCGAGCCGGCTGCTTCACGATCGGTTCCGCGACGCGGGGTTCGACGTCTCGATTCGAATGAAAGATGGCAGGACTTTCGTGACAGACGAAGGCCACCACACGCTGGACTGCCTGATCGGAGATCGGGAGCTCGCGGAAGTCGTCGGGGAGTTGCGCAGTCACGCCGGCGTCGTCGACACGGGCTTCTTTCCGCACGAAGCAACCGAAGCCTTCATAGCAGGACCAGGCGGAGTCGTCCACCGAAAACGCTAGCCATGTGGCAGGGCCCTCCGAGGCCCTGCCTCTTCCGGAAGGTTAAGGTCTGCGCAGGAGCTCGTGTCATCCTGAGCGCAGCGAAGGATCCCCCTATTACTGGCTGTATTGCAAGGTTTGGGGGGGATCCTTCGCTGCGCTCAGGATGACACTCATGCCTTAAGCAGACGTTTACTCTTCGATGATCAGATCACCGGCGGCGACATGCGTGACCTGGTCTCCATGCCGTAGCACGGCGCGGCCGGTCTCGTCGATTCCGTCCCAGGTTCCGCTGACTTCGCTGTTCGGGAGGCAGACCGAAATGCGATCGCCCTTCTGATGGATCGAGAGATCGCGCCAGGTTGAAAGGATGTCTTCGGCGGAAGGCTTCTTTCCGAGGCCGGCGTCGAGGTGCTCAATGAAGGCTTCGGTTGCCGAGGCGAGGTCGACCGGCTTCTCGCCTGCTGCCGCCTCTGCGATCGAGATCGTGTTGTCCGGAGCATCAGCTCCCATCGATTCGACGTTGATGCCGATTCCGATCATGAGCGAGGTCAGATCTTCGTTCGTCTTCGCTTCGATGAGGATTCCCGCGATCTTTTTTCCGCCGACGAGGATGTCGTTCGGCCATTTGATCCGCGCATCGATGCCATAGATCTCGCGAAGAAATGACGCCACGATAACGCCGACCTCGAGCGGCATGAGGCCCAGTTCAGCCGGCGGTCTGGAATGGAGAAGTGTCGCGTAGATCCCTCGGTCACGCGGCGAATACCACGCCCTCGAGATCCTTCCTTTGCCTTCGGTCTGTTCGCGGGCAATCAGTACGGCCGAGGGAAAGGGAAGCTCGTTCTCGATGCATTCTTCGGCGATGCGGCGCGCGAGCAGGTTCGTTGACGTCGCGGTCGAGATCAGGGCGACGGACTCGATCGTCTTCAGCCGTGAGGCCAGACCTCTGGTGTCGAGTGGTGTCATGCAGAGCTCACCACGAGATTCTGCCTGAGTGTGGCCAGTCTGGAAAGGATCTCCGTCTTTCGGGACTTCGCTCCCTCGACGACCGACGATGGCGCGCGCTCGATGAACTGCTCGTTTGAGAGCCGTCCTTCGATCCCTGCGAGCTCCTTCTCGAGTCCTTCGATGTCGCGACTGATCCTCGCGATCTGTTCTTCGGTGAGAACCTTCTCCGGAAATTCGATTGCGATCGGCACTCCGCCGACAACGTCGCGATGCGCGTCCGCCGAGGCTTTCTCGTTGATGACTACCTCTGAGAGTCGCGCGAGCTCGACGAGCAGATAGGAGTTGGACGCATAGAAGGCGGCGTCGCGTTCGCGATCGGCCTGAATCACGAGGCGGAACCTGTCGGAGTGCGTGAAGCCGCGCTCAACCCGGACATTTCGCACCGTCGTGATCATCTCCTGCACGATGCCCATGAGGCGTTCCGCTTCCGGATCGTCGAGAACCTCTTCCCCGATCGGATATGGGGCGACCATGATTGAAGGCTCAACGCCTCCGAGCTTCTGCCACAACTCCTCCGTAATGAACGGCATGAACGGATGCAGCAGGCGCAGCGAGCGGTCGAGAACATCGAGCAGGACGGCACGCGCTCTCCGCTGATCATCTTCGGTACCGTATTTGCCCAGGAGCACCGGCTTCGCCATTTCGATGTACCAGTCACAGAACTCGTGCCAGAAGAACCTGTAGATGGCGTTCGCAGCTTCGTCAAATCGAAAGTTCGACAGCGCGCGATTGACTTCGTTCGTCGCGGCGTTGACGCGCGAAAAGATCCATCGCTCCACCATCCGCAGTTCATCGCGCTCGATTGGCTTCGACGAGCGGAGCTCGGTCTCGATGTGCATCATGGAGAATCGTGAGGCGTTCCAGATCTTGTTTGCGAAAGCGGCGTAACCCTGCATGCGTGACTTCGCGAGCGGGATGTCGCGTCCCGATGTGAGGATCGCGAACGTGAACCGGACCGGATCGGCGCCGAGCTCGTCGACTGCCTCGAGCGGGTCGATGACATTGCCTTTGCTCTTGGACATCTTCTGCCCGAACTCGTCGCGAACCAGGCCGTTGAGAAAGACCTTCGAGAACGGCGGCTTCCCGGTGAATCGAATCCCCATCATGATCATTCGGGCGACCCAGAAAAAGAGGATGTCGAAGCCAGTGACCAGGGTGTCCGTCGGGTAGAACGTCTTGTAGTCGCGCGTCTGCTCGGGCCAGCCCATCGTGGAGAAGGGCCAGAGTGCGGAAGAGAACCACGTATCGAGCACGTCCGAGTCCTGGCGCAGATTGTCTTTCCCGCACTTCGCACAGACCGGAGCGTCTTCTTCCGACACGACCACCTCGCCGCAGTCGCAGTAGAACGCGGGAATCCGATGTCCCCACCAGAGCTGCCGCGAGATGCACCAGTCGTGAATGTTCTCCATCCAGTTGAAGTACGTCGACTCCCAGCTCTGCGGGCTGATCGTCACCGAGCCGTTCCGGACGACTTCGATGGCAGGTCCCGCGAGCGGCTCGATCTTCACGAACCACTGCCGCGAGATCATCGGTTCGACAATCGTGTCGCATTTGCCGCAGTAGGCGACTGCGTGAAGATGTTCTTTGACCTCGCGAAGAAGGCCCGATGCGTTCAGTTCCTCGAGGACGAGCTCGCGCGCCTCGAACCGGTCGAGTCCGGCGAATCGTTCTCCCGCAGCTGCGGTCATCCGGCCGTCCTCGCCGATGACCTGAATCTGAGGCAGTCCGTTCCGCTGGCCTGCCTCATAGTCGTTCTTGTCATGCGCAGGGGTGATCTTGACCACGCCCGTTCCGAACTCGGGATCGACGAGAATCGCATCGCCGACGATCGGAATCGTCCGTCCCGTGAGCGGCAGCGTGACGTCACGTCCGATCAGGTCTTTGTAGCGAGGATCCTCGGGATGGACAGCTACCGCCGTGTCGCCGAGCATCGTCTCGGGCCGCGTCGTCGCAACGGTGAGCGACGTTCCCTCGATGGCCATCGGATATTCGATGAGATAAATCTTGCCGGTGCGCTCGCGATGATCGACTTCGATCTCGGAGATCGCCGTACGGCATCGCGGGCACCAGTTGATCATCGCGAGGGCGCGGTAGATCAGTCCTTCGTCATACAGCGTGACGAACACATGGCGAACGGCCCGCGAGAGACCTTCGTCCAGTGTGAATCGCTCGCGCGTCCAGTCGCAGGAGACGCCGAGGCGGACG
>JBGSYJ010000185.1:0-4385 GCA_041750915.1 Thermoanaerobaculia bacterium
CACGTCCATCGTCGTCAAATTTTCCGGACCGCCGATGTCGACGGATTCGCCATCCAGTTCATCACTCGCAAGGGCGATCTCTGCAACGCGAGCGACGTCCTCGGGCGCCACGAAGTTCCGGGACGCCATGCCGTCGCCGAAGATCATCACCTTTCCCTTCTGTGCGACGGGCACGCCGACGAGGGTATGCGCGTGCGGCTCCATGAATGCGGTCGGCCGAAGGATCGTGAAGTTCATCCCGCTTGCGATCACCGCTTTCTCGATTTCCGCTTTGATGCGAAAAAAAGGCACGAGCCGGGCAGACGATCCATGGGCGTAGGCGGACGTGTAGATGAATCGGCGCACGCCCGCGGACTTCGCTGCAGCGATCAGCTCACGGTGCCCCCGGTCATCGACGTGATTCGATGACTGCCGGCCGCGCCCGAGAATCGAATGGGCGGCCGCGAGAACCTGATCCGCGCCCTGACACGCCGACGCGAGAGAGCTCGCGTCGAGGAGATCGCCCCGAACGATCTCGGCGCCTTCCCGCTGAAGTGCCTCGGCCTTTTCAGGCGATCGCGTCATGACTCGCACGCGACTGCCCTGCGCAAGCAGAAGACTCGCAACCGCGCGGCCAAGCGAGCCGCTGCCGCCCACGATCAGAATCCGATCATCAAACCTCTTCATGAATTCTAAAGTGTCTCCCTAAAATGTGCGCGTTGTTCCTGACTCAGCATCTGGTTCTTTCCAGCGACTCGATCCGATCGGTCACATTAGCACTACCTGCTCGGCCCCTCTCCCCTTGCCCCTCTCCCCGTTCACACGGGGAGAGGGGAATCGGCGCGTCTAAATGCCAATCACCCCTAACGGAAGAGGAGCAATGTGAAGACCATCGACAGACCTGCTCGCCTCAAATCTTCGACAGAGCGAAAACAACAGAAGCAGGCCCGCAGCTCAACGCGCCGGATCCATCAGCTCGGCACTCGAGACGGACACGTCGTACCGTTCTTTCGCAACCTGCGTCATGGTCTCGGCGAGCTGCGGGTGCTCGCGAAGGATTCGACAGAACTCCCCTTTCTCGAGTACGAACAGGTCGCATTGCGTCCTGGCGCGGACCGTCGCCGTGCGCGGCACGGACATGAGAAGTCCCACCTCACCGAAGAAATCGCCGTCCCTCAGCTGCCTGACCGAGTTGCCCTCCCGGTCGAGCACATCGACTTCACCGCGACTGATCAGGAACATCTCTTTCGCGTTGTCCCCCGCCGTGATGAGCGTCTCGCCCGCGGCAACCGAGGTCGGATGAAGGGCCATGATGATCGCGTTGAGCATCAGCGGTTCTGCGCCTGCAAAGAGCGGGGTCCGCTCGAGAACGTCGGGCGTCACGACCTCGAACCAGTTCCGCCCGTCTCGCTCGATCAGCTCGCGCGCAGCGGGAGGCCCCCACGAAGACCGCATGTAGTTCGGGAACTCTGACCCGGCCGGATTCTCTTTCCAGTAGTCGAGAATCGGCTGCGCGATCCGCCATGCGGCCTCGACGAGATCTCCGCGTGAGAAGAGCGTCGCATCACCTCGCGTACATGAATAGATCATCACTTCGTAGCCGGTATAACGCGACGCTTTGAACGAATCGCCATAGCTGAACCGCATGTCCACGTTCTGAAGCCTGACGGTCGGGCCGGGGACCTTCGCCTGAAACTTGAGCTCGATTCCCTGGAAAGGCTGGATGTGAAACACCAGACGGTTCGGCTCGAGTTGTTCGATTCCTGTGCCGCGCAGAGTCGCCTCAGGTGCCTTCCTGAACTGGACGACGATCTCGGTACCGCGTTTCCAGAGTGCCTTACCCGAGCGGAGGTAAATCGGAACTCCCTGCCACCGCCAGTTGTCGATATACAGCCGGGCGGCGAGATAGGTCTCCGTGCTCGACGAAGGATCGACGTCCCTTTCTTCTCGATATCCCGGCCGCTCGGTGTTCCCCTCTGAATCGAACGAAGGGCCGTACTGTCCGCGCACCACGTGATCCGGTACGTCTTCGGGGCGATAGTTGCGCACGGATTGAAGTAGCTTCGCCTTTTCATTACGGATCGCGTCTGAATGAAACGTCGCTGGCGGCTCCATGCAGAGATACGCAAGCATCTGCAGCATGTGGTTCTGCATCATGTCGCGCAGCACGCCGGAGTGATCGTAGTAGCCGCCTCGACCCTGCACGTCGACCGACTCCGAAACGTTGAACTGAATGTTGTCGATGTTGTCGCGGTTCCAGAGTGGCTCGAACATCCCGTTCGAGAACCGAAACGCGAGGAGATTCTGAACGGTCTCTTTCCCGAGGTAATGATCGACCCGGTAGATCTGCTCTTCTTTCCAGTGCTCGAGGATCTTTTCATTGAGCTCGAGAGCCGACTGCAGGTCCGAGCCGAAGGGCTTCTCGATGATGATCCGCTTCCATCCCGGACCGTCCTGAAAACCAGCCGCGTAAAGGGTGTCGCACAGCGGTCCGAAGAAGCGTGGAGCCATCGCGAAGTAGAACAGGACGTTACCGCCCGCTCCATGTTTCGAATCGAGCTCGGCAACCCTCTCTTTCAACCGCTTGAACTCTTCCAAGTCGATGTTTGCCGGCGTGAAATAGAAACGATCGATCAGTCCCTCGGCGACAGCCTCGTCGTATACCTTCCTCGTATGAAAGGCCCGAAGTCCATCGGCGGCCATCATGGCGGCTCGGAACTCTTCATCGGACATTTCAGTCCGTCCGACGCCGAGCGCAGCGAAATTTTCATTGAGCAGGCCGTCGCATTCGAGATTGTAGAGCGCCGGTACGAGAAGACGCTTCGTCAGATCGCCGGACGCTCCGAAGATCACCATCACGCAGGGCTCGCTCAAAGGCAGTGCACCTGCCGTGTCGATGCCCGGGGAACGGAAGACTTTTGCTGAGTCGGACATGGATACGAGTCTCCTCGCGTTCGTTCAGAGATGTACTGGCAGCCCAGGGAAACCGGATCGGGAATGGCCCCACTCTATCATTTCGGGCGGCCAATCGAGAGACTGGACGCCGCTCCGACTCGTTGGCTGAAAGTTCTGAGTTCTGGGTTGTGAGTTCCCGCCCGCCCCATGTGTCAGCCAGCTCATCATGGGAAATAGATCCGCACCTCGCGGGTGCGGGGGCCGTCGAACTCGAGGAAATAGATACCCTGCCATCGCCCGAGCGCCAGACGGGACTCGAGGTAAGGGACCTGCAGGGTGACTCCGACGAGCGTGGAAAGAAGATGTGCCCCCGAGTTTCCTTCGGCATGGTCGAACCTGACCTCGGGTACGAGCTTGTCGAATGCGCGAGCGAGATCGGTACGGACGTCGGGATCGTCGTCTTCATTGATCGAAAGTGCCGCCGTGGTGTGCGGCGTGTGGATCGTGCAGATACCGTCCACGCCTCCGAGCTCGGTCAGCGCTTCGTTGACTCTGTCGGTGATCGACACAATTTCGACTCGCAACTTCGTTCGAATGGAAAATGATGTTGTCTTCATCGTTCGTCCCCTTCAGCTGATCGTCTCGATTCCGGCAATGAGATTTCTCATTCTATCCGGCAACCTGTTCTGTCGCGACTGCCCGCGCGTGCGATTGAACCGTGCCGGCGTGCTCCCCTCTCCCCGCGAAGTCGGGGAGAGGGTGGCGCGCGGCTTCCGCGCAGACGTCGAGGACTTGCGAGGTCGCGCGCGCCGGGAGAGGGGCGTTGCGGGCTTGCTGCTTCTCCTGACAGTCGGCTGCATTCGAATTGCTTGCACGGCCCCTCTCCCCTTGCCCCTCTCCCCGTTCACACGCGTGGGTCCTCGCCCTGCTGCTGGGGATCGTCCTCGGAGTGTCGGTTTTTCCGCAGATTGCGATCGTCAGTCCGCTCTTTCTGCTGCTGCGCGAGCTGCGCCTCATCAACACGCTTCCAGGCCTGATTCTCCCGTACGCCAGTTTCGCGCTTCCACTTGCAATCTGGCTGTTGACCGGCTACTTCCGCCAGATGCCGAGGGAGATGGAGGAAGCCGCGCTTGCAGACGGAGCAACAGAGTGGCAACTGCTCAGACGGATCGTGCTTCCGATCGCTGCGCCCGGAGTCGCAACGACGGCAATCCTCACCTTCATCTATTGCTGGAACGAGTTTCTTTTTGCGCTGTCGTTCACTCTCGGCGCCGAACGACAGACCGTGCCTGTGGCAATTGCTCTCTTCCGAGGGCAGTATCAGGTTCCCTGGGGTGAAATCCTCGCTGCGGCATCGATCGCGACGCTCCCGGTAGCCGTCGTCGTACTCCTGTTTCAACGACGCATCGTGGATGGCCTCACCGCTGGGACGGGTAAGTGAAGTTTGGTGAACCGCGCGCACCGGAGGTGCGCTCACGCGGAACCTCGTAAGCATGCTGATAGACTTCCCC
>JBGSYJ010000186.1:0-14078 GCA_041750915.1 Thermoanaerobaculia bacterium
CTCATGAGGACTTCGGGGCGTCCATTCCGCGCATAAAACTGTTAGTCTTTTACGACTTTCCAAATTGATCAGCCGCCGTACGGTGAGGAACTGAATGGAATCGAGTCTCGAGATCGGGTTTCTGAGGGTGACCGAGAAGGCAGCCATCGCCGCAGCCCGGACGATGGGCTACGGCAAACGAAAGTACTCCGACCAGGTTGCCGTCGAGTCGATGCGTGAAGAGCTCAACAAGATGAAGATGCGCGGAAGCATCGTCATCGGCGAAGGCGAGCGCGACAAGGCGCCGATGCTTTACGTCGGTGAGCCGCTGGGCAAGGGACACAACGGAGGCTCGGAGAATTATACCGAGGTCGACATCGCAGTCGATCCGCTCGAGGGAACAAACCTCTGCGCTGTCGGAGCTCCCAATTCCATCGCCGTCCTGGCCGCCGCCGAAAAAGGCGGCTTGCTCAATGCTCCCGACATCTACATGGACAAGCTCGTCGTCGGACCAACCGCCACCGACGTCGTCGACATCAACAATTCGGTCCATGAGAACCTGAACCAAATGGCCGAAGCGTTCAAGCGAGACGTCAACGAGTTGACCATTGTCGTACTCGATCGCGAGCGGCACGAAGACCTCATATCGCAGATCCGCGATGCCGGTGCGCGCATCAAACTGATTCCCGACGGCGACCTTTCCGCCGGCATCTCATCGGCAGTTCGGGGCACCGGCGTACACGGAGCGATGGGCGTAGGCGGCGCGCCGGAAGGTGTGATGACAGCCGCTGCCATGCGCTGTCTCAACGGCCGGATGCAGGGCAGACTCAAGCCGCTGGAAAAGTGGCAGGAAGAGAGACTGCTCGAAATGGGATACGAGGATTCCGAAAAGGTCTACGACACGTCCGAGCTGGCTTCCGGAAACGACATCATCTTCTCGGCCACCGGCGTTACTGACGGAGACCTGCTTCGAGGCGTCCGTTTCTTCGGCGGAGGAATCCGAACCTCGTCGATCTTCATGTCGCTCAAGACCAGGACGATCCGATTCGTCGATACGATCTATACGGAAGAAGCCGGCACCCTCGCGGTGAGCTTCTCCTGAGGTCGAGCAATGAACCAGTGTCATCCTGAGCGAAGCGAAGGATCCCCATCCTCGATACGGAAACACCAGTATTCAGGGGATCCTTCGCTTCGCTCAGGATGACACTTCCTTCAGACATTGATGGACCCCGCTCTCTACAGCTCCAGCTTGTAAAACGAATCCGGGAGCGGAGCCGTAAACTTCATTTCTCTGCGTGTGACGGGGTGCACGAGGCCGAGTTCCATCGCGTGAAGGCCAAGCCTCTCGATCGGATCGTCACCGTTGCCGTACATCGTGTCGCCGATGACCGGATGACCAGCCTCCGCAAAGTGAACGCGAATCTGGTTTCGCTTACCGGTCTCGAGGCGGACCTCCATCATTGAGTAGCGGCTCCCCGCCTGCATTGTCCGGTAGTGGGTCGTGGCGAGCTTTCCCCTCGAGGGACTCGCCACGCTGTGGACGCGTAGATTCCGATCTTCCGCCAGGAACGACTGAATCATCCCTGCAGGCGGCGTCATCGACCCAACGGCGATCGCAATGTAAAGCCGGTGAATGTCGTGCTCGGCAAAATCTGCTTTCAAGGCTTCTTTCGCTTTGAAAGTCTTCGCGAAGACCAGAACGCCGGAGGTGTCCCTGTCGAGGCGGTGTACGAGCTGAATTCTGCGGCCGGTCTTGCGAGCGTCGAGATAGGAGTTGAGAAAGGCCTGCGCCGTCTCCTCCTTCTCGCCGGGACTCGCCACCGTGAGAAGACCCGCTGACTTGATCACAGCGATGATCTCGTCGTCTTCGTAAAGAATGGAGAGCCGAGGGTCGAGGTACTTCTGCGACTGCCGGCTGGCGACGTCGAGCACGTCTCCGGTGCGGAGAGCTCTCTTCGCATCGTGTTCGAGCTCGCCATTAACGCGAACGCGGTTATCTCGAAGCATCTGCCGAAGGGTGGTCCTGGAGGAGTCGGGGAACATCCCAGCCAGCGCTTCGATCAGGGAGATCTCTGAAGTCTGAATATCACGCATGGGTTCGCACAGGATCAATGGTCATCGACCGGTCCTCCCTTTCGCTCACTTCCACCATCACCCCTCGATTCCGTCCTGTCCACAACTATCGCAAATGGGCGCGCGGTCTCGCCAGTCCCGCCCTGCGGGATCGCGAGGCTGTTGTGGTATTCTGGAGTTCCAGCAAAACCCCAGCGAACAGTTGTTTTCAACCGCGTCCTCAGCAGGGAACGGTCGAATTGTGGTTGATCTTTTCATTAGCTTCGGAAAGAGCCGAAGTCGAGGCGTCAGATTAAAATGAGGGATATACGGATGAATCCTTCGAGCAACTCAGCTGCGATGAGACCGAACAGAACGATTCTGCTGCTACTCACCATCGCATTCGTCTTCCCATTGGACGCGATGGCCCAGAGCCGGTCACGGGTCAATCGCCCGACGGCGACGGCCCCCGAAGCTCCGAACATGTCTCCGGCGGACTGCGCCGGCCAGGCATTCCAGACCGTCTGCCGGGAGGGTGGGTCCGAGACGTTTCGAGCCATGAGCGCAGCGGAAGCCGCAAACCTGGTGCGCGCCCCCTTCGTCGTGCTCGACAATCCCCGGATGACGGCAGCAGTCGTCGACCGGACAGGACGTGTGCTATCGCTCATCCGCGGCCCCCTCGCCGATCCCGCCGACGATATGGTGGCCGTCGGCGTTGCACGCACCGCCGCGTTCTTCAGTCACGACATGGCGCCGCTCAGCTCGAGGACCGTCCGGTTCATCAGCGGAGTGCATTTCCCGCCCGGAGTCCGCCGGGCGCCCCCAGCAGCACTTTACGGGATCGAGAACACGAATCGGGGTTGCGATTTCAATGTCACATTCAACCCCGGCAAATGCATCCCCCGGGCAACCTCGTTGAACGGGATGCCGTGCAACGCATCGGACCAGTCGGGCTGCGGTCCGGGAATCGTCACCGGGAAACCCGACCGCTTCGACGGGCACCCGAATGCCGATGAGCATCCGGATCCGGTCGGCCTGCAGTCCGTGGTGAACCCGAACGGCCTGCCGGTGAATCCAGGAGGCATTCCGGTATTCCGCGTAGCCAGCTCTGTAATCGAAGGATCCTTCCAGGACGGCACCGGAACATTCGTCGTGAGAGGGCCAAGCCACCTTATAGGGGGGATCGGCGTTGCAGGGGTTCCTCCCGACCATGCGGAATTCGCGGCGTTTGCGGCTGCGGCTCTCGGCTCGCCCGGGCTGTTTCCGGCGCCGGAGTTTCCAATTCTTCCCCCCGGCCGCGTGTTCATTGATGGAATCCGTCTGCCCTTCGTCGAGCAGGGCGTCCGGCCGGAAGGGACCCGATCGGGTCAGATTCCCCTCGCGTTCCGCGTACAGCCACGTGCGGGCCGCTGCGCTCCGAACCGTTATCTCGTTGGACCAAATGGCAGCGCTCAGCTTAGCCAGGCCGAAGTCGACTCCATCGTCCGAAAGAGCGTTGCGGCGGCCCAGAGCGTCCGGGGCAACATCCGCCTTCCCCTCGGGAGCTATGCCCGGATGGCCATCGCCGTGTCCGACCTCAGCGGGAACATTCTGGCGTTGTACAGGATGCCTGACTCCACGATCTTTTCGATCGATGTCGCCGTAGCCAAGGCACGCAATGTCGTATTCTTCAGCGGAGGGTCGCCCGAAGCCGCTCGCGATCTCCCCGGCCTGCCTCCCGGCACCGCAGTCACGAATCGAACTCTTGGGTTCGGCGGCCAGCCCCTCTTCCCGGCAGGTCTCGACTTCTCTCAGCAGGGACCATTCTTCGACCTCTTCCAGCGCGACCTCGCGAACGCATGTTCCCAGGGCTCGCAAACGACCAACTTCAATCAGAACGGAATCGTCTTTTTTCCTGGAAGTCTTCCGCTGTACCGAAATGGTCAACTTATCGGCGGGCTCGGAATCAGCGGCGACGGCGTCGAGCAGGACGACTTCGTGTCCCTGCTCGGCGGTGAGGACTTTGCTCCGCCACCAGAAGTTCGTGCGGATCAGGTCAAGATCGACAACATCCGCATGACCTTCCTGAAGTTCCCGCGAAAGCCCGAAGTCGTGACCGAACCGACGTTCGATTCCTTCGACGAACCCTGAGCAACGATTACCTGACCCCACAACCGGAGAACCCGATGCGCCGACCGACCCTCTCAGCTGCTTTCACCTTGGCCCTTGCCCTCCTGCTGTCGACTTCTCTGACCGGCGCCGACCACGCAGATGCTCCGAACAACTCGTTCGACAGGGCCACGGATGCAGCCGATCTCTACTTCTTTCTCGATCCGAATGACAACTCCCGGGCCGTGATGATCCTGACGATCACCGGATTCATCGTCCCGGGAGAGAACATCAACTTCGGTTTCTTCGACTCCAACGTACGCTACGTATTCAAGATCGAGAACACCGGGGATGCCCGACCGGATCAGTTCATCGACGTGACCTTCGCCCCTCGGGTACCGCCCGCAGCACAGATGGCGACAATCAAGCTTCCTAACGGCAGCACATTCAACGCCCCCGCGAGCATTCCTTCGAACAGCGCGCCCACGCCGCCCATGCAGACAGTCACGAGTGATCCAACCTCCGGTGTCCAGTTCTTTGCCGGACAAACAGACGACCCCTTCTTCTTCGACATTCCTGCGTTCGCGCGTTTCGTCGGGTCGATCAACGCAGGCTCCCCCAACCCCGCCGTTTTCCAGCGGGGACGCGATTCGTTCGCCGGCTACAACATTCTGGCCATCGCCATCAGTATCCCCGTTTCTTCGATCCGAGGATCGGCGGGCGCCGAGGTCGGCCTGTCCGGCGCGACGGAGCGACGGCAGCACCAGACTCTTCTTCCTGGCGGCTTCATTGAAGGCCGCGGCCGCTGGGTCACCGTCGACCGCATCGCGAACCCGGCCATCAACGTCGCACTCATTCCCGCCCCGCGCAAGAATGCGTACAACGTAGCCAGCGAAGTCGACGATGCGAATCTCGAGTTCGCCGATGAGATCATCTTCACTCTTCAATCCTTCGGAACGAACGAGGCCAACATCAACCGGCTCGCGAACCTCGCCGTCGTCCGTGGTGACATCATCCGCCTCAATACCTCCCTTCCGAATACCGGTCCGGGCGGAGGCAACAACCCTGAAGCGGCATTTCCCAATGGACGCAGGCTCGGAGACGATGTCATCGACATCATCCTGACCGTCGTCAACAACAACTCTCCCCTCGGCGACAGCGTCGCTTCGAATGAGCTTCCGTTCGGCAATGTGTTTCCGTTCATTGCGCGCGCTCATCCCCCGCGCGCGCCCGGCGTTGATGATCAGACCAGAAATTAGGAAGGGAAGATGATGAACATGCGTCGGGTCCTGGCCGTTTCTGTCCTGCTGCTTGCCGGAGCTTCGTCTGTGTGGGCTCAGCGACCGGAGATCGAGATAACTGCACGAGCGGTTCGGATGGAGATCACGGGGACGAACCCCGGCTTCGTCGATCCGGAGCAGGACTTCACCTCCGAGATCGAAGTTGCTACGGGCGTCGGTCTCGGTGTCAACCTCTTCCTGACCGATTCGATCTCGCTCGAGACAACCGTCACGCTGATCGAGTCCGATCTGCTCATCAGCCTGTTCGCCGACGATGGCCCCCGAGCGGTCTATCCGAACGAGATGATTCCCATCACTCTCGGCTTGCAGTATCACGTCCGGCCGGTGCGCTGGCTCGATCTGTACGCCGGAGCAGGAGGCGCATACATCCTTTTTGAGGATGTCGACGACGTCGGCCGCCTCGCCCTCGAAGACGTGAACCGCCTCGAAATCGATGACAAGACGGGCTTCATGGCGAACATTGGTGCGACGTTCGAGCTCCGAGGAAGCCTGGGGTTGAACATCGATCTCAAGTACCTCGACGTCGAACCGGATGTAACCATCGGGTTCGATCGGGGAGACTTCGTGGACGAACAGAAGGCCACCTTCGACCCGGTCATGATCTCGGCTGGAGTCGCCTGGAGATTCTGAGCAGGGCCTGAAGCAGCGGCCGCTAAGGCGGTCGCTGCAGGGGCGAGGCAAAGCACGACGACGAGCCGCATTCCCCTCTCCCCGTGTGAACGGTTCGTTCAGGGGCTAGGGGTGAGGGGCCGTGCAAGCAACTCATCTATTGGCGATCGGCTTCAGAAGCTGCGAGCACCTGACGCCCCTCTCCCGGCGCGCTACAATCTCGCAAGTCCTCGACGTCTGCGCGGATGTCGCGCGCCACCCTCTCCCCGACTTCGCGGGGAGAGGGAGAGACGCCGTTGGGGCTCGGCCCGACCGTTGTTACCGCAGCCGGGCGAGCGTCGCCACGAAGCGATCGCGGTTGAACTCGTCGGGAAAGCTTTTCGTGTTCAGCTGCGCATAAAGAGAGTCGATGTTTCGCACGACGTCGCTTCTAACCAGCCGGGGGTTTGCCTGAACCAGCTGGCTGCTGAGGCTGACCAGCGCGTAAGTAACCTGTTCAGCGGAACGACGGTCTGTGAGCTCCCCTGCCGCCGGAGTGGCGGCGCGGCGGATCATGCTTCGAACTCTCTGCTCGTTCCAGGTGAGATCATCGATCCTGGGAACCAACCGGCCCACTCGTGAGCCGATCGATCTGGCATTGCTCGCGATCGCCGCTTCGTCGGTCATCCTTGCCGTTGTGCGGGCCAGCGCCGCCACTTCACGATCGAGCGTTGCGACCTCGCCCGGAGCAACTTCTCCAAGAATAGCGCGGAGAACGATCCACTGCGAAGAGCTCCAGTGAGGCAGCCCCGGAGGTCCATCGTATCCTCGCTCCTGGCGCCATGCACCTTCACGAAGAGTGTGGTGACATGTGTCGCAGCTCAACACCGAAAACTCGGGCCAGGTGTTCGATCCGGCAACTCTTGCCAGCTGATTCATCGAATCACCAAAGGCCACAGCCTGGCCCACCGCCCAAGCGCGTACCCCGTGCGTGTTCCGCTCGGTATCGGCGTAGGGTCTCTCGCCGTGCGGTTTCCAGTGCGCCGGCATCAGGGGGCTTTCCGTGTAATTGTCCAGCTCGAAGCGGAGCAACGGATGACCGGCTGCAATCAGGAAATGATCGACGCTTTTGCTTGCATTGCCGAGATGACAACTCATGCAGAGCTGCGCTCGGACAGGCAGGCTGCGGAGATCGGTCATCCCCGCCTCTACCGATTGTCCGTGCGTCCAGTCGCGCTGCACATGCTGCGCGATCCATCCGCTGGCAGGTCCATGACACGCTTCGCACGAGACGCCATCCGTGAGCTCCACCGTGTTCGACTGAAGGCTCGCCGGCACATTAGTCGAATGACAGTCGAGGCAGAGCTTCGTGCGCTCCGCGGGAGTCCGGATGCCCATGTTGCGGATGATGCGGCGCGAAGTCGCATTCAGGAGCACGTCGTAGGCTCTGACGTGCGAGGGACTCGGCGCATGAAGCCACGAGTCGTACTCGTTCTGGAGGATTCCCGTATTCTCGAGCGGAGACGGGCTTCCGTGACAGCTGCTTGCCGCGCATGTCGCCGGACCCATGTACTGTCCGGGTGGCAGATCACCAAATCGCTGGGGTGAGCTTCCCGCGAGCGGAGGCGCCGGAACAGACCGCGGTGCGGTCGTAGTCTGGCTCTGCGCCGAAGCCCATACGACGGTTCCCAGCATCAGGCTGGTGTACACAATCTTCTTCATCGGGAGCCTCCCTGGCGGCGCGGAGTCTGCGGTGTGGCAGTGTCTGACGTCTCCCGCGGAAGGGCCGGCGTTTCCGGTTCGTCCGAAACGGTGAATAGTCGGCCTGCCCGCAGGTAGAGTCTCTGCATCTCTTCGAGGTTCATCGGGCGCGATCCGAGGCGGTTGAAGATTGCAACCTGATTCCCGCTCTCGTCGGCCGCGCGGTCCCGGTCGAGCCCTTTCGACAGGGCAAGCGCAGGACCATGGGTGTGCTTCCTCGCGATGAGCTGCGGATAAGGTCTCGGACTGAATCCCTGATATCCAGGGACCGTCGACGGCGATGTCAGCTGAAGCACGAAGACACCATTCTTTCCGTCGGCTACGTAGGCAAACAGCGACGCATTTGTCGATGCCACCTTGATGTCGTACGTGTCCTTGAGAACGCCGCCGGTCCACTTCTGATCGACGACCGGTTTGTCAGGCCGCTCGACATCCACGATCACCATACCCTCGGCGCCGGCGGCGACGTAGGCATACGTCCTGGCGACGTAGACGTTCCGTGCATCGGCGAGCGGAACTCTCGCAGCCATCCGCGGCGCTGCCGGATTCGTAATGTCGACCACGGCGAGGCCTTCGGAATCAGTCACGAAGGCATAGCGGAACTGAATCTGCACCGAAGTGCCTTTCTGAATCTCCGGCATCTGCGCGATCACACGCGGCGACAGAGGTGTCGAGATATCGAGGATGACCATTCCCCTGTCGGCGAGGATATAGGCATAGTTCCCGGCGACCGTCAGATTCACAGCTCCAGTGAGAATGCCGTCCGGGTTGTACGTCAGATCCCGCTTGAAGAAGTTGTTCTCCGGATTGGCATCCGTCAGCGTATTCACGTTCGTCAGAATCAGGCCCTCGTACTTGTCGCTGATGAAGGCATAGCTGTAGATCGGATGGATCGGCTGCTCCTGGTTCACGGGAAGCGGCTTCCGGTGAGGCGCCATCGGCTGGTTCGTCGGAAGTGCAACCGCGGTGGCGTATTTGCTTCGGATCCACGTTCGCTGACCGACGGGCGATACGGGGGCGGAAACGATCCGCTCGGAAAGCCCCTTGTTGTCGATGCTCGCCACGTCGTAGACGATCATCCCGTCGCTACCCTGAGCCGTGAAGAGATACTCACCACGCAACTGGATGTGCCGAACGCCGTGCCCGTGGTGATGCTGCGCCATTTCGAGCTCCAGACCCTTTTTCTGATGCTCTTCCCAGTCGGCGGGATAGACGATCTTGTGGAGGCTGCTGCCGTAAACGGCCTGAGGCTCCTCCCACTCGGTCACGGCAACACCCTCGAAGCCTTTGTCGTCCTGAGCAACCCACAGGAAGCGGCCTACGAAATTGACGAAGTTCGTACCCTGAAGAAGCAGCTGTGCCATCCAGGCGTTGTTGTCGTTGTTCTTCGAGATGTGACAGTCCGAGCAGCCCTTCGTCTCGATCGTGCGCACCGTGTGCGGCACGTGAGGGTTGAATGCCTGGCCGCTGAATCCCGGCGCGGAGATCGTCGGCTGCTGGATGTAGAAGCGTTCGCGGTTCGGATTCGTGGAACTGAGCACGAGCGCGCTCGATGAACGCACGGGAGCGATCTTGTTTCCTTTCACGTTCGCCGCGACACCGAGCATGTAGGCGTCAGCCCGAACGACCTGCGGGTTATACGACGCGTAGTTCCTCGTCGTCTCCCCCTCGTAACGCAGCATCTCTGACTTCTCGTTTGCCGTTTGAGGCAGGTGGCATCCGAAACAGTTCGTCACCCATGCTGAGTGGCAGGAGTAGCAGGTCATCTTCTCGTCGGTGTGCGCATAGCCGCCACCGTTGGACCCTGCGTCCCCACCCCACGTCGTGCCATCTTTTCGGACGGTCTTCGCGTACGCGGACTTCTGGTTGTAGCGGGCATGCCCGGGCGTGACCGTATCGCGAACCTGGACAGACTCCCACTCGAGATCGGGATTCATCATCGAGCGCTGGTAGAGCCTTCCTTCGCGCCAGACGAACCGCCGCTGTCCGAACGGAGTGGTTCCGAGCGCCAGATCCGTCCCTCCCGGCGGAGCAGCCGGTCCGGAAGTCCTCAGATTCGTGTACTCGTCGGTCGTGCCGTGGCAATCCTTGCACTCGATCTCGATCGATGCCGCGTACTCGCTGTGCAGCAGACCGTTGCCGTGCTCGTCGATGTCGAAGTGGCAGTCGACGCAGTGCATTCCGCGCTCGAGGTGAATGTCCTTGAGGTGGACGGCCTTCCTGAACTTGTCAGGGTCATCGAACGACACCACCTTGTTCTCGGCGTCGAGAAGGTTGCCCTTCCTGTCGCGCTTGAACACGGCGCTGAAAACCCATCCATGCCCATGATAGTCAGCAAACTGAGTGTGCTTGAGAAGCGGATTGAGGCTCGAGACGTTTTCCAGAAACTCGATCGCGCGCCACAGGCCGCGGACGGCTGCGCCTTCAGGATTGCGGTCGAGTCCTTCCCGGCGCTCTTCGCGTTCCGGCGTGTCCGACTTGAGCATCGTGTACGCCGTCGGATACCTCTGTTCCTTCGGAAACATGTGCTCCGCATCGGTTTCGTAGTCCCACATCGTGTAACCGAGGTAGGTGTTGACGAACGAGTTCGGCTGATGCATGTGGCACGACATGCACTGACTCGTCGGAACCGCCCTTGTGAGCCGGTGCGCGATCGGATGACCCTTCTCGCCCTTCGGAATGGTCGGGTCAGTTGTCGCGCTCATGCCGCGGTGTCCGAACTTCGCATAAGGTCCGGAATGCAGCGGATCACGGTCGTTCGCGTAAACGACATGGCAGGCCGTGCAGCCGCTCGACCTGAAATCTCCCGGATGCTCGTTCGTCCCGAGAAATGAAAGGTGCGGATCGTTCAGACGGCTCTTGTGGAGATTGATGATTGCAGGGCTGATCCGGAGGCCGGTGCCGCGTCCGCGGTTGCTCACGCGCATGTCGGGTCGGCCGGCATCTTCGAGGACGTTCGGATTCCCGACTTCAGGAGGAAGGTTGCTGTTCAGCAGACCTCCCCGCTCGAACACACGAAAGTATTCACCGGGCTGGAGGGTCTCCCAGCGAGGCAACGGAAGAAGAAACGGCAATGCACCCTTCTGGATCTGCTCTTCGGTCAGCGGCTCGTGAGGCTTGATGGCGCCAGGCTGTCCATCGCGCATGTAGTTCTCGCCGAGGATGCCGTACTTGAGTCCCAGGATGCCGTTGGCGTAAGCCGCTGCAGCCCAGAAGACTGCGGCGGTCGACATCGTGCTCTTCGGGACACGGTTGGTTTCGCTGGGATGGCACCCTCCGCAGGTCTCCCACGCAACACGCAGGTCGCCCGGATTGATGAACCGCACGAATTCGGGAGACTCCTTGTTGAGAAGCGTGTAGGTCCGCTCCGGATTCCTCGCGTTTCGCTTCCCGTCCACACTCCAGCGTTCCGGGAACAGCGGCTGGATATGCGCGCGCTCTTTCACTTCCTCATACTCTGTACTATCCGGGCTCGTGCCCTGAGCGATCGCGGCGGAAGCATCGCCGCCGTGGCAGTCGATGCAGCCGAGTTTCACGGCCGGGGATGCGTGCATCGGCTCGATGCCCTGATGGCAGCTCAGGCAGCCCGTGCTCTTGGCATCGGCATCAGCCTGCGTCTGTCGTAACCACTCACGACCGGGCGATATCTGCCCGCTCAGTGATACGACAGTTACCAGAAGAGAAACGAATACCGCGCCTGCAAGCGTGCGGCGGAATGGACGGTGTCGGATGAGTCGATCGATGCTCATGGGCTCAGAATGAAAGAATCACGTTCGTAAAAATCTGGTAGAGGGGTTCGTCATCTTCGTAGATGTCCTTGAAGCCGGCCGCCGGAACGAAACCGGCGACTCCCGCAAGAATGACCACCTGGTTGTTGAGATAAGGACGATACCGGACTCCGACGCTGAGGTCCAATCCCACCTCGTTCGAGATGTCGTCCTGAAAGAGAACGCCTTCGAGAACTTCGGTCTTATCGAACCTGATGTAATTCGCGGTCGCGATGATTTTGGTCTTGAGCGTCAGCTCAACGTCGACACCAGTGCTGATAATCTGCACGCCAGGATTGACGAAATTCGGCTGCCCCTCGTCCTTGCTGCTGTTCAAATCGGGGATCAGGCTTCCTCTCTGCACGAGTCCGACGCCGGTGCCGGCGAGCCGGATTCCCAGTCGGTTCCAGAAACTGAAACCGCCTCCGAGGAAATTAGGGTTCGAGAAGATTGCATCGAAGCCATTCGCCTTCCGGTCGAACACGTCGTCATCGCCGCTGGAGTAGAAAACCGCAACGCGGGGACGCCACCAATCCTTGTCGATGGAAGCTTCCAGCGCGGCCATGAAAGCGCTGATGTCAACCGACTCCCGGCCACGCTGAACTCCGTCCGGGCCGACAGGGCCGCCGATCGGGTCGGCCCCAGCGATCGGGTTGTGGCTGTCGCGTCCGAAAACGTAATAGACCGAGTGGTCGAGGTTCGCTCGTTTCACTTTTCCGAATCCGGACCAGCCAACGTAATGAGCCCGGATCGAATGGGGCACGAAGTCGCCGATCGGATCCGGTCGTACGAGGAAATCGTTCTGGTCGTAGTAGAGCGACGCCTGATCACGCAGGAAGTGGTAGCTGAACGAGGCGGTATAGCCGAATGCGAAGAAGTCCTGTATGTAGATGTTCGCGATGCCGACCTGCTGGTCACGCCGCTCGTACCCGATATTCAGACCGCTGTTCGTATCCTTCTCGAGTCTGTCGAATGCGGCGACGTTGTACTGCATACGATTGTTCGAGTAATTTCCGAACAGCCGGATGCCGAGGTTGTTGTCGTTGAAAATGAACCCGCGAAAATCGCTCGAGAACTGCTGGACCCCGGCCCTTACCGAGACGAAGTCGAAATTCGGACTCAGATCAGCGAGCTTCCGTTCGTAGAAGAGCTCCTGGAGCCCGATCTGCCCGTCGGAGCGATCGGTTCCCCGGCGGACGTCGGGGTTCACGGCGCTACGCTCACGAACTTCGACATGATTGAAGTTGAGCGCAATCGTGGCTCGGGCACGCCAGATCGCCGGCTTGAACACGGTCTGACCCTGGAAAAGATCCGCACTCAGGATGATGTTCTGGTTGAACAAACCCTGATCGCCCTCGCCAAAGAACTCGGTCGCGCCGGCACGCTCGGCACTCGGCCCGGACGGCGTCGGAACGGACCGGCCTTCCACCAGCGTATCGGAAATGCCGTTGAGGCTCAGGAAAATATCCTGACCGATGATCGGGAAATCTCCCTTCAGCACGTTCTGGTTGTACGGGTCCCACCAGCCGCGAGACTTCTCGTCCAGTTCGTAGGCCGGAGGCACGATCCTCCAGCGATCCGTCGTCGCCTGGAAGTCGTCAATATTCGGCACGATCGGCGGCAGCGTCTCGGCGGCCGGCGGAGGAAGAAGCGGACGTCTCGGCAGCTCACCCTGAAGATCGACGCGAACATCGCGGACACGGGTAGCGGTCCGGCCGTCCTCGGTCGTGACCGTGACGATCATCTCGTACGAACCTGTCATGAGCGGATGAGGCCACCGAAGCTGCCATTGCATCATCGGGTCGACGAGCGTCTCGCTCTGGCGCCCGTCGATCTCGATGATCAAGTTCGAGCCCGGAGGAGCCGTCGTCGATCCACGGAAAACCGGATCCGAAGCAATGATCACAATCGGATCCCCGCTCTCGATCTCGACGATCAGCGCCTGGCCGTACATCGATCCCGCCAGAAGCAGAGATCCCGCCAGGCTCATTACAAGCCGGAGCGCGTGCCCGACCGGCCACACCTCGATGCGATATGTCGAATGGCCCACAGATCTCCTCGACTGGCCCTGCGTTTCGGCAAGGCGACGGGTCGTGTAACAGATCCCTGAAAAAGCGCTCAGATTGAATTCGGTATTGTCAGGATAAAACGAAATCGGTTTGAAAGCCAACTCTCAGGCTTCATATCGCAGTTTCGACACGCCCGAAGCGAGCGTAATCTCTTCGCCGCCCTTCAGTTCCACTTCGCGAATCCGCGTCCCGTTGACGAAGGTTCCGTTGGTCGATTCCTGATCGATCGCCATCACTTTCCCCTCCTTCAGCCCGATCCAGACGTGGCGTCGGGATACCTCCGTGCTGTCGATTACCACTTCCGACATCGTCTTGTCGCGACCGATGTAGAAGCCCTCGTCCATCACCGGGAAACGGTCACCGGAGCGAAGACCTCCGATTCCTACGATCTGGCCATGCCACTGCACCATCATCGTCCCTTCGGGCTCGGGCATGGCGACAGTGAGATTCGCGGGCGGCGGGGCCGCAGAAGG
>JBGSYJ010000187.1:0-3009 GCA_041750915.1 Thermoanaerobaculia bacterium
GCGACGAGCGAGGGATCTGGGAGGGGGCCTTGAGACGGGAGCCACCGCCCAGATCCCTCGCTCGACGCTCGGGATGACACGGTGGTTCGAAGCCCTCGCTTTTTCAGATTCCGGTCGTCGGCGGGTCGAGTACCCGTCCCCTCAGCGCCAGACGCGTCAGCGCGATTGCCGTGGAGCCCGTAAGGAACGCGAATGTGCCTGCTCGCCAGTCCAGCTCCTGCCATCCGCCGAAATCGAGCGCGGTCGCAACGATTCCGGCGAGCATCGCCGCGATCAGAGCGGCCAGCAGTTCAGGCTTCCATGATCGGCGCATCGGCCGGATTGCTCTCGCCAGGACGAGGGCCATGAGGCCTCCAACGATCCATGTCACCGCGCCCATGCCGAGTTATTGTGCGGTGATCACGGAAGGTTGGCAATGAATTTTCAATGCGTCGCACCAGTCATGTTAATTTTGAAGGCAGCTTGAGGAGGTGGGGATGCAAACGACAGAAGAACACCAGAAGATACTGGCAATCGAAGACGATCCTGAAGTCCTGCAGCTCTACAAGTCCTACCTCCAGCGACGAGGTTACAGCGTGATCTCCGCAACAGGAGCCTTAGAGGGAATGAGTCTTCTGCATGCGCATCCCGACACACGGCTGATTCTCCTAGATCTGAATCTGCCTGGTATGAGCGGAGAAGAATGGATTGCCTGGTACCTCCAGCAGGGAAAGCGTACACCCGTGGTCGTCGCGTCCGGCAAGGGCGATATCCTCACGATCACCAAAGGGAACAACATGACTGCTGCATTGACCAAGCCGTTTCACATGGAAGAACTGCAGGAGCTCATCGAAGTCTTGCTCGCCGACGACTGGCAGAATCAGGTGAGTAGCGAGGGGAAAACGCACTGACGAATGACGAGTGACGAATGAAGTAGTCAGGAGTCAGGAGTCAGTAGCTCACCCCCCTTGTCTAACCGAAAGGGAATCTGCTATCGATTGAGACTTCGACGGGAAAGGGCGGGCGAGCTACTGACTACTGACTCCTGGCTACTGACTACTCCTCCCGTCATTCTGCCTTCTCCTCCCGTCATTCTGCCTTCCCGTCCGCCCCGATCGCCTCGACCGGACAATTGTCCATCGCATCCTTGCAGAGCGTTTCCTCGTCGTCGTTCTCAGGCTGTTTGAAGACGAATGAGAACCCTTCCTCTTCGTTACGGATGAAGTTTTCCGGCGCCGTCTCACGGCATAAATCGCAATCGATGCACTGTGTATCTACGTAGTACCGGCCTGGCGGCTGGCCGGAAACCTTGTCTGAGGGGTCTGCCATTGGATCTCGATCTCCCGTGTATCCCGTCCGCCGCTGGAGATGCAGGGCCAGAACGCCGGGCGCCGCATTCTATGGAATTGGTTTGATACCCGCAAGGAACCGTGTCTAACGAACAAGCCAGCTGGCCACACTGCCGGCCGGATGATATCGATCAGGAGGATACAAATGTTTCGCAGTCTGACCCGCAGCACGCTCGTACTTGCTCTCGTACTCAGCACGCCGGCCCTGTGGGGCCAGAGTCCGCCCGTTGTTCAGGTGCAATCGCCTCCCGCCGGATTCGTCGACTGGGTCGCTGTCACCGGCACGAGCCGTACGAATGTCGAGCCCGACCGCGTTTCGTTCACTGTCGGCGTTGAGACCAGAGCAGCTACCGTCGAAGCGGCCGTGGCCGAGAACAACAAACGCACCGCCGCAGTCGTTGCCGCTCTGCGCGCCGCGGGAGCCACGAGTGAGGAAATTCGCACCTCGAATTTCTCCATCTATCCGCAACAGGAGTACGTCGAAAACCGGACGCCACGTGTGGTCGGCTATCAGGTGAGCAACAGCGTGACCGTTACCCGCTCGAAGATCGACGATGCCGGCCGCCTCCTTCAGGCCGCCATCAACGCAGGAGTTAACCAGGCCTCGGGACTCAATTTCTTCGTCGCCGATCCAGTTCGGGGACGTGACGAAGGCCTCCGGCGCGCTTACGAAGACGCCCGCGCAAAGGCCCAGACACTGGCAACTGCTTCGGGCCGCACAGTCGGACGCGCGATCACCATCTCGGAGGGATCGGCCTCCATGCCGACTCCGCTTCCAATGGCCGGAAGGGTGATGGCGATGGAAGCCAGCGTCCAGCAGGATGTTCCGGTGGAAGCGGGAACTCAGGAACGGATCTTCAGCGTTCAGGTGACGTTCGAGTTGCGGTGAGTGTTTCGGCGTTGCCGTACGCGTAACAAGGTAGTCAGTAGTCAGGAGTCAGTAGTCAGTAGCCCGCCCCCCACGTCCCTATCCCAGGGTAGTTGGGAGGGGGACTACTGACTACTGGCTCCTGACTACTGACTACTTCCCCGTTCCCTTCCCCGTTCCCACTTGAAACTTCCCCTCCAAACCGCGAGACTCACCATCCGACATGAAGATCTTCGATGTCCACATCCACGTGCAGCCGTGGGAGATGATGAAGGCGGAGCCTCGCCTCATGATGGAGAAGATGGCGCGGCCGGAGATCCTCGAGATCCTCGCTTCGCCGGCCGCGCTTCTGAAACATCTCGACGATGAAGGAATCGAGCGGGTCTGCTGCATCAACTACGTCTCGCCGGACGTGATGGGGTTCACGCGTGAAGCCAACGACTGGATCGCGAACTTCACGCGTGATCACCGCGACCGGCTGCTGCCCGTCGGTTCGGTCAACGCACTTCACGAAGCGAGTGTTCGCGACGAAGCCGAGAGAGTTCTCGACCTCGGGATCCGTCTCGTGAAAGTGCATCCGCCTCACCAGCTTTACGCCCCGAACGCCTACCGCTCGAACCTCCCTCAGCTCGCTGATCTGTACGAGGTCTGCCAGCGTAGGAAAGTGCCCGTGATGTTTCATACCGGGACGTCGATCTTTCCGAGGGCCCGCAACGTTTACGCCGACCCGATGCCTGTCGATGACGTCGCCGTCGATTTTCCTGACCTCAAAATCATTCTGGCCCACGCAGGTAGACCGCTGTATGGCGAGAC
>JBGSYJ010000188.1:0-1998 GCA_041750915.1 Thermoanaerobaculia bacterium
CGCCTCCCGGAGCCATCGCCCGATCGCCACACCGGCACCCGCCTCGTGGTAATGCTTTCTCTGGTTCGCGGTGTCGATCGCGCGGAAGCCGGCAGACAACGCTTCTTCAACCAGCGCAGCGGTCTGTTCCTCTTTCCACGCTGTACCATAAATGAAATCCGGTCGTGCCGGTGAGCTCATTGAATTCATTATTGACCCCAATTGACCCCATTGACCCCATCAATTCAGTCGGTCGCAACAAGCGTACTGATCGGTACCGGACATTCAGCTGCTACAATGCGCCTGCTCATGCCTGCTCGCAACCCGAGATCCAGGAGCCCCCGTTTCACTCCTCCTCCACGACTCCTCCAACTGGCAGCGTTGTCGGTCGTTCTCCTGTTCGCTGCGGCAGAGAGTGCAGAAGCTGCAAACTCCCGGCCGAACGTTCTTCTCATCTCGGTCGATACCCTCAGAAGCGACCGCCTGTCATCATATGGATACAGCAGGGCAACGACTCCGGCAATCGACGCCCTTCTCCGTTCCGGAGTCCGCTTCGAAAATGCTCGCACAGTGGAGCCGCTGACCGGCCCTGCGATGGCGTCGATGATCACATCGCGATATCCGCACGACCACGGAATCACTCGCAACGCCCTCAAGATCCGGCCAGGCCTGAGCTCGGTGAGCAAACTGCTCCGCAGAGACGGCTACTTCACGAGCGCTTTCGTTTCGAACTGGACCCTGGCAAAAGACGTTTCGAGTCTGCATGAACATTTTCATCAATATCATGAAGTGCTGACGCGGAAACGCTGGCTCGGAATGTTCAAGGAAGAAGCGGCAGCTGAAGATGTGACCGAAGCTGTCGTCACATGGCTTCGTGAGGAAAAGAAGGACGAGCCGTGGTTCATCTGGGCACACTACACCGACCCGCACGCTCCTTATCTTTTCCGTTCCGAGTTTGCGGAAAGACTCGGGCTGTCAAGCCTCGGAACTCGTCTTTCGCAGTCCGACCGATACGACACCGAGATTGCCGCGACGGATGCAGCGATCGGGCAGCTTCTGGAATTCGTCAAATCGCAGTCGAGGGCGGGAGAGGAAACATTGATCGTCTTCACCGCTGATCACGGCGAGAATTTCGGCGAGCATGGCGCCTGGGGACACGGACGCCACCTCTGGGAGGATGCCGTCCGGATTCCGTTCGGGATCACCTGGGCCGGGCGTGTGAAGCCGCGCGTGATCACGGAGGATTCGAGGATCATCGATATTGCGCCGACGATTCTCGGGCTGCTCGAGATCGATGCGCCTTCCGCCTTTGCCGGGCACGACTGGAGCGATGTGCTGGTCAGGGGCCGCCCTGCGCCGGAACTGCCGACGCTGATGCAGGCGCATCGCGGTGCCGTACTTCCTGGCCGAGATGCCGATGGAGCGCGTGAGAAGGGCCTGCTCGAGGTCGCGGTGATCGACGGGAACATCAAGAGCTTCTGGCTTCCACGATCCCGAACCATGCTGCGGTTCAATCTCCGAAGCGACCCTCGCGAGATGCGGAACATCGGCGCATCTGCGAGCGAAGCCGCCGTCGTTCTCGACAGCTGGATGGCGGATGTCAGTCAGAAACTCCGGCGCCAGAACGAGGTGCCGGCTGCGCTCGATAGCGAGGCGATCGAAAAACTGCGCGCGCTGGGATATATCCAGTAGGCAGGCATTCTTCTGCGCGGCGCCTACTCGGTACCTGCGGAGTTCTGCACCCCCTCCAGTTCTTCAGCTTCCCAATCCTCGACCCGCCTGCGATTCGCTGCACGCCGGCGCCGAATTGCCCATACAGCAAGAAGCGCAATGAACAGCCAGAGCGCCAGCGTGCTCGTAACGAAAGGCACCCATCGGCTCCAGAGCGTCTGCGTTCGCCAGAATGATTCCTCGGCTGCGGCGAGCGATTCTCCCGTAGCGGCGGCGAACGCTTCGCCGAATGTAGCCCCGCGGCCGACTGCGCGGAGGATCTCGCCGGTGACCTCGCGCCCGTGACGG
>JBGSYJ010000189.1:0-14442 GCA_041750915.1 Thermoanaerobaculia bacterium
TGCCGGGCAGGCTGTCGAGCATCGAGCTGACGAGGGGCGCTCCGAACATTCCGGCAAGAACGACGCTCCCGAAGATGAGCCAGAAGAAGCGGGATCTCCCGCGCCTGTTGAACAATGCCGGGATCACTAGCAGGAGGGGCACGACTCCCAGGAAGATCGTCGCTTCGACGAAGTTGTTCGAAGCGTTGAGGCGGGCGTCGCCGTACCAGAGATGTGCCGCCGGGTTGCCGAGGCGGTACGGATCGATGAATGAAGCCATATGGTCCAGCGGGTAGAAGTTCTCGATGCCCGCCGTCGCTCGGCCCGCGAGATATCCCGTACGGCGAATAAGGCTGATGAATGGCATGACGAGCGGGGCCGCGATCAGCGCGGCGACCCCCGCTCCGCCGATCGCCTTTGAGAGCTGCGTGACGGGCAGTGATCTCTCACGCATCGCCAGAAACAGTGCATAGAGCACTGCCATCCATGCGCCGTAGGCGATCGTTGCTGGAAATCCGGAGACCGCGAACGAAAAGGCGAGGAGCGCAGAAAGCGCGAAGGAGATGCGCTTGCCGTGCATGAGGCGCGAGATCAGGAAGAGCAGGGCGGGATAGAGAACGATCGCGTTACTTGACGGCCAGAGCCACCAGACCGCGTAGATGCCGGCGCCACTGAGCGCCATCGCTCCTGCTGCGGCCGGGATCTTTCCGAGGCGTTCCTGCCGCAGCCAGAGATAACCGAAGAAGAAGGGGACGTTGATCTTCAGGAGCAGGATTCCCGTGCAGAAGAACTTGAACGGGAGAAGGATGACGGGAAAGAAGACGAAGGGGCTGAGCACCGCAGCACCGACTGAGCCGAAGCCCGGGATGCCGGAGCCGACGTAGCGGTTCCAGTGAAACGAACCGCGATCGGACTTCAGCATGTCCATGAGCGTCAGGTAGGAAGTGGCGATGTCGTTCAGCGTTCCGTTCTGCGGAACTCCGGGACGGACTGCGGCAAAGGGGTCGTAGTACGACAGGACGTCGACGGGGGAAATCACGCGCTGCATAAAAATCGATGGGTAGAAGAAGATCAGGTTGAACAGGATGATGACGAGCAGCGCGGCGCGATGCTTGCGGACCGCACGCGAGAGATGGACGAGCATTCCGGAACGGGGTACGGATGTGACGCTCCGATCGTCGTCATTCGCAACCGTTGTCGTCATCGCCTCAGCGCCATCAGGGAATCATAGCAGTGGGAAAACGCGACGCGGCTTGCCGGAGAGATAGGAATGCTGCGGCCGTTGTTTTCCCACACCCCATGCCCCACTCCCCGTTCACACGGGGAGAGGGGATTGTGGTCGCCGTCCAGCTGGGGCGGCATTCTTCGCCTTGCAAGTCCGGGGTGACTGAGACAGACTTCACGCCAAGCCCGAGGCGGCTTGACGATGGAGGCAACTGATGGATTCGAAGAAAGTGATCGCGGTATTCGGTGCAACTGGTGCGCAGGGCGGTGGTCTGGTTCGCGCCATTTTGAACGATCCGGAGGGACTGTTCACAGTGCGCGCCGTGACGCGAAATCCTGATTCCGACAAGGCGAAAGCGCTTGCACAACTCGGCGCCGAAGTGGTCTCCGCCGACCTCGATGATCTTCAGAGCCTCGAGTCCGCCATGAAGGGCGCCTGGGGTGCGTTCTGCGTGACGAACTACTGGGAGCACTTTTCGCCTGACAAAGAGATCGCCCAGGCCGCCAACCTCGCAACAGCTGCCAGCACCTCCGGCCTCGAGCATGTGATCTGGTCCACGCTCGAGGACAGCCGTGAACTGGTGCCGCTGGACGATGACCGGATGCCGACTCTCATGGGGAACTACAAGGTTCCGCACTTCGACACGAAGGGTCAGTCGAACCATACCTTCACGAAACTCGGCGTGCCGGTGACATTTCTGCTCACATCGTTTTACTGGGACAATTTCGTGTTCTTCGGACTCGAACCGAAACGAGATCCCGACGGAGTGCTGGCCCTGACGCTTCCGATGGGTGGAGCGAAGCTGCCGGGCATCGCGGCGGAGGACATCGGCAAGTGCGCCTATGGGATCTTCCTCCGGAGCCCGGAGTTCATCGGAAAGACGGTGGGCATTGCGGGCGAGCACCTCACGGGAGCGGAGCTCGCGGCGGCGATGACGCAGCACTTCGGACAGGAAGTCCGCTACAACGAGGTTTCTCCGGACGTGTTTCGAAGCTTTGGCTTCCCGGGGGCCGATGATCTCGGCAACATGTTCCAGTACAAGCGCGACTTCGAAAAAGAGTTCACCGGTGCCCGGAGCGTCGCGCTCTCGCGCGAGCTCAACCCTGAGCTTCAGTCGTTCGACGACTGGCTGAGCCGGAACAAAGACCGGATTCCGATCAAGTGATGGAGGCTGAGCCGGCTTGGGGTAATTCCACAACCCGGAACCCGTGCGACACGCCGGATTGTTGAGCGCGCATTCGCGGGTCTACGCCATTCCACCCGTGCGCGTCGCGCCGCTTGCTGAGTCGGAGACGATCCGCAAAGCCATCGACGTGCTGGTGCGAAGAGCCCTGGGGGACCGCAAGACGGTTTGAGACCTCGCCTTCAGAAGGGGCCTACGAACCTGCGTGTCATCCAGAGCGAAGCGAAGGATCCCCTCAGGACTCGCACCGGCGCAAGCGATCAGGGGATCCTTCGCTTCGCTCAGGATGACACTCCGCTTGCGTCGAGGGCAACAGGCCAGATTCGATTTCACCTCGAACCCGGCAACCGAACAAGTCTGTTGAAGAGATTCTCGAGTGCTGCGTCGAGGTCGTCGTGGATTCCCGAGTGCACCGGGGACATCTGCACCACCGTGCTGCGCGGCGCGACGAGCCAGTGGAAGCGCGCGCGCTGAGGCAGAAGTCCGATCGGGCCGGCATCGTCGCCGCCCGCGCAGATCCGCGGAATGCTCTCGAGATGGCTCGTGACGAGATCGCAGTCGATCGTCGGGTCGAGCGCCCGGAGTCTTTGGTGGTCGAGCTCGACACGCGCCCCGAGCCACGCCTGCGTCGAAGAGAAGAGAATCACTCCGCAGTTCAGAAACTCGCCCCGCTCGACCCGAGGCACGACACGAACAATCGCATAGTCAAACGCGTGCACGGGCGGCGTCCTCCATCCATGTACGCGGCCCTTCGAGCCGGCGGCGCAGATATTCGCGATAAGCCGCCCGGTGCTCGCGGATCGAAGAAAACTTCGGCTCGTCGAGCCATTCTCCAGGGATCATTTCAATGATGCTCTCAATCGACTCCGGAGTCAGCTTCGCCGCGAGCATCTCATCGACTTCCCTGATTTCGCTCGCCCATGGCAGCAGCACATGTTCTCCAGTCTGCGCGAATGTGCTGCGACTTCGCTCGAGGTAGTCGGTCCAATTGTGATGAAAGATGAGAGTGGCGCCGTGATCGATCATCCACAGCTTCTGGTGCCATACGAGCAGGTTCGTGTTCCTGGCCGTGCGGTCGACATTGGTCACCAGGGCATCGAACCAGACGATCGATGAAGCGAGGCGTGCATTGCCTGCGATCGCCTGATCCGCCAGGGGATCGAAAGCGAGTGAGCCGGGAAGGTAGTCGAGCGCGAGGTTCAGTCCCTCGCTGGCTCGCAGCAGATCCTGAATCTCAGGGTCGGGCTCGGTCTTCGCGATGCGTGGATCGAGCTGGACGAAAACGATCTCGGGCACAGGCAGATTTAGCGTTCGCGCGATCTCACCGGCCACGAGCTCCGCGACGAGGGCGCGGACACCCTGTCCCGCACCGCGGAACTTCAGGACGTACGTGCCGTCGTCGTCGCCTGCGACGATAGCCGGCAGCGAACCCCCTTCGCGAAGGGGCGTGACGTATTCCGTCGCCCGGATCGTTCGAATCATCAGGGGAAGTGTAGCGGTTCGAAGTTCCGGGAAGCGAACTGCAGGAGGAAGACGTCATCATGAGTGCGAGACTGTGTGAAAAACTGCCGAAGTGTCATCCCGAGCGTCGAGCGAGGGATCTGGGTGGGGGCCTTTTTCTCGAAGATCATCGATCTGCGTGCATTTTCGTCCCATGGACCACCGCCCAGATCCCTCGCTCGACGCTCGGGATGACAGTCCTCGATTCATTCACAACCCCCCCAGGATGAGACGCGCTCGTCGCCGCGTGCACGATTCTGCTACCGTCGCGCGCATGAAGATCAATTACCTCGTGCTGGCTGCCGCGGTTGTTTATGGGTTGGGTGGGCTGGCGCTCGTTTTCGCATCGAGAGAGCTGCTAGGACTCACCGGCGCAGCGGATACTCCATCGGTTGAATGGATCGCGCAGATCGCCGGGGGAGGACTGCTTGCTCTCGCCTGGTTGAACTGGCTCCAGCGATTCTCGATCATGGGAGGGATCCTCGGGCGCCCTCTGTTGCTGGCGAACCTGACGATGAATGCGCTGGCGTTCTTCGCGAGCATCCGCGGATGGAGGGACGGCGCTGCGCAGGTCCCGATGCTGGTCGCTGCCGGAGTTTCAGGAGCGCTGCTCACCGGCTTTGCGATGCGGCTGTTCCGGAGGGCAGAGGCGGGGTAAATCGTGCGGCGATCTTCCGGACTTGTCATCCCGAGCAAGCGCGGGTGGGTGGGAGGGGCGAGGGACCTCCGGCGGTAGTTCATTCGTGATTCGGGAATGGCCAGGGAGGTAGGCGGAGGTCGATAGGCACTATGTACCATCGCGTGAGGTCCCTCGCCCCTCCCGCCCGCACAACCAGGCTCGGGATGACAACTCAGAGTTTTCGAATGCGAACTATCCCTCGGCGCTTACTTCCCCAGCTGTCTCCACAGGAGCGTGTACGAGAGGGCGATCCGGTAGGCGAGCTGCTCATTTGTGCTGCTGCCGCCGTGACCGCCTTCGATGTTCTCGTAATACCAGACCTCGTGCCCTTGTTCGAGGAGCTTCGCCACGCTCTTGCGTGCATGGCCGGGATGGACGCGGTCATCGCGGGTCGAGGCATAAACGAAGATCGGAGGGTAGTCGGCGCTGGCACTGAAGAGCTGGTACGGTGAGTACTCGCTGATGAACGCCCGCTCTGCCGGAATCTCAGGGTCGCCATATTCGGCCATCCAGCTCGCGCCCGCGAGCAGCTGATGGTAGCGCAGCATGTCCGACAGGGGGGCGCCGCTGATTACGGCACCGTACAGTTCGGGGCGGCGAACCATGCTGGAGAAGGTCAGCAGTCCGCCGTTGCTCCGACCCTCAATCCCGAGGCGATCGGAACTCGTGTAGCCGCGAGCTGCGAGGTCCGCGGCCACCGCCTCAAAATCCTCGAGAACTTTGTGACGGTTTTCTTTCAGGACCGACGAATGCCATTCCGGACCGAACTCGCCGCCGCCGCGGATGTTCGCGAGAACAAACACCCCGCCCCGTTCGAGCCAGAGCTTCCCGTAAGCGCCGTAGTGTTGTTCGTAGGATCCGGAGTACGAGGGAGTGAGCGAGTTCCGGAACCCGCCGTACGAGAAGATGTGGAGGGGATTGCTCCCATCGAGGGCGAGGCCTTTCTTCGCAACGACGAAGTAGGGAATGCGCGTTTCATCAGCCGAGACAGCCCACTGCTGCACGACCTCGAACTGAGAGCCATTGAAGGTCGCATCTTGAGCGAGTATCTGCGCCGGCACCGTCGCTCCAGTGGCGACATGATGAAGCGATGGTGGATCGACGAACGACTGGAACAGAACGAGAGCCTCACCTGTGGAGTCTCGAGTGGTCATCACTTCGATTGCGCCGTTGTCGGGAAAGCGGATCAGTTCGCGGCTCCATGCCTGCTGACGCGGTGTCATGCGATACAGGCGCGCGCGGACGTTGTCGAGTGTTCTGACGAGGATCGAGTCATCCATCACGGAGACGCTTTCGATGATCTCGCTGCTGGTCGGCGCGATCAGAAGATCGATGCTTCCACTTCCTCCGCGGAGCTTCGCTGGATCGGCCACGAGAACGGACCCCGCGGTCAGCGTTCTGCCGTCCACCTGCCAGTTTTCCGTGAGCCGGATGACGAGTCTCTGCTGGAATCCGTCGATCACGAGCGCGGACTCGGGGAGCTCGAGCCGGTGGATCTCGCCGTTGAGAAGCTGATGATACGTCGCAGTCCAGGTGGTCTTCGACTCGGTCACGAGCTGGATGTCGCCTCCTTTCGTCCGGAGGTAGCGCGCCTGCACGCCCACCGAGTCCGCAGCGGACTCGTAGATGCTGGTGGCGGAGGATAGCGGAGTTCCCCGCCGCCAGGCCTTGACGATTCGCGGATATCCGGACGTCGTGAGCGTTCCCGGACCGAAGTCGGTGTCCACGAAAATCGAATTCGAATCCATCCATGTCGAGCCGGACTTGGCTTCCGCGAGGAAGAAGCCGTTCTTCACGAACTCCCGGGTTACGGCGTCGAACTCCCTGACTTCCACAGCGTCGCCCCCGCCAGGGGCCAGCTCAACCAGACAAAGGCGATTTTCGGGCGGCAGACACGACATTGATCGAAACACCCACGGACGGTTTTCTTTCGCAGAGAGCGCGTCGATGTCGATTACCGTTTTCCACGAAGGGTCCGATTTTCGAAGTTCGTCCAGTGTCGTTCTGCGGTAAACGCCGCGGGGGTTTTTCGGGCTCTTCCAGAGGTTGTAGAGATAGTTTCCGCGCCAGGTGAGTGATGGCACCCGCGAAGTCGAATTGAGAGCTTCCAGCGCCTGTTCGTACATCGGCTTGAACCGGGGATCTGCAGTCAGCTCACGGCGGGTTCGCTCGTTCTGCTCGCGCACCCAGGCGAGGGCGGTCTCGCCATCGATATCTTCCAGCCAGAGCAGGGGATCGCTCGTCGGCGCGGAGGTCGGGGCGGGGTCAGTCGGTCGAGAGCTCACGGAACCATCATGCGTGATGCACGCGGCGCCCAGCAACAGGGCTGCCAGAGGAAGGACCTTGTTCATCGTATTTGTTCTCCGTTTTCCACTTGTCAGGCCTGCATGTTGTTACCCGCGAGCCTCAACTGCAGAGACCCTGCCTGTGTTCCCGTTCTCGATGGATCGGGTCAGAGACATGGCCCTAAGTTGAGCTGGAAGGTGTCATCCTGAGCGAAGCGAAGGATCCCCTGATTACTTGCGGCAGAGCGAGTCCTGGGGGGATCCTTCGCTCCGCTCAGGATGACACGCGTGGTTCGCTGCGTAGGGGCCAATCCGAGTAAACTGAGTCACTCATGAGTCTACTGTCCTTTCTGAGGCGTCTAGACAGCAAGCGGCGGAATCGCAAGAAGCGTCCTGAGATGGTGGCGTTTCAGGAGGCGATTGACCGCCTCGCCCCTGGCGACATCACGATCGACTGCGGCGCCAACGTAGGAATCTATACCAAGCTCATGGCGAAGTCGGGAGCCACGGTACATGCGTTCGAGCCGAACCTGGCGGCTTACGAAGCGCTCGTCGAGAAGACGAGCTCGTATCCCCATGTGAAGGCGTATCACGCGGCGGTCACAACCGAACCGGGGCAGGTGAAGCTTTACATGCACAAGTGGGCCGACGACGACCCCGTTCACTGGTCCACCGGCTCGTCCCTCATCGCCGGGAAAAAGAACGTCAAGAAAGACGACTTCGCGATGGTGGAGGGTGTTCCTCTTGCACAGTTCATCAGAGATCTTCCCGGGCGCGTTCGGATCTTGAAGATGGACATCGAAGGCGCCGAAGTCGGCATCCTCAATCATCTGCTGGATGAAGGGCTGCAGGATTCGATCGATCAGGCCTTTGTAGAAGTGCATGATAGGAAAGTCCCCGAGCTCGTCGAGCCGACGCAGAAGCTGAGGGAGCGTCTCGAGAAGCTCGGTGTCAGGCACTTCAGACTCGACTGGCGATAGGTCAACGACGAATTCAGAATTGAGAATTCAGAATTCAGAATTCAGAAAGCCGGAATGTCGATTTCACGCTCAGGATGAGAAGTTGGATGGCAAGTTCTTATTCGCCCGACAGAGTCCCGTGCAGGACGATTGCGACGCGAACTTTCTTGGCCACTCTCACGACGAAGACGCTCGGATCGTACATTCCCCACGCGACGTATGGAATGTCAAAAGAAGCCCGCGCGATCACGCGGTTCCCAGCGACTTGAATCCTGACTGGAATCGCGACCGTGTGTTCGCTGCCATGAATCGACATCGATCCTCGGATTGTCGCGTAGCTCTCGCCGGTCGCGGCAAGGCGGCCTTCGATGGAGGTGGGACCGAAGATGATCTGCGGATGCTTCGCACTCTCTAGGACCTTCTCGTGCATCGCAGCGTCGCGGCGTGCGTTTCCGGTCCGTCCGCTCTTCGCGTTTATCGCGACCTGCCCGGAGATGCTGCCCGTGTCGCGGCGGAAGCTCAGCTCTCCCGAAGAAACGTCGAAGTTCCCCTTCACCGTATGACCCGTTGCGGGAAGCTCGAAGCTGACCGTCGACGCCTTCGCATCGATCCGAAGGATCTGCTCGGCATCCAGAGACGAAGGCGCGAAAATCAGTCCTGCTGCAAGGACAAGGCTGCGAAGCATGAGGTCTCCGACTGTAATCGTATGTCCTGGCTTCGGCAAGTGCATTCTAGGCGGCTTGAACGAGCGGCGCGTGCTCTCCCTCTCCCCGCGAAGTCGGGGAGAGGGTGGCGCGCGGACTCCCCGCAGTGTTACGGGTCGAGACGAATCAGCGCGCCGGGTGAGGGGCGTTCAGGGCTTGCAGCTTGTCATGCCGATCGGAGGGATTGGAGTTGCCTGCACGGCCCCTCTCCCCTAACCCCTCTCCCCCTTCACACGGGGAGAGGGGAATGCACTTTGGCCCGCGCGTGCTCCGTGGGACAATTCCCGCCCATGGCCCTTGCCCCCCGGATCCTCATCTCCATCGGCGTGATCGCGTTTGCAGGAGGATGCGGCTCCTCGGCCGAGCTCATCCGTCCGGATCCACCCGAAAACATCATCGAATCCCTCGAGTTGTTTCACGATGATTCCCGCAACCGCGTCGTCCCGGTCAAGATTTATTCGCCGCGCACATCCACCGGCCCTCTGCCCGTCATCGTCTTCTCCCACGGCCTCGGCAGTTCGCGACAGGGTTACGTCTACCTCGGACGCGCATGGGCAGCCCGAGGCTATGTCTCGATTCATGTGCAGCACATTGCAAGCGATAGCGAAGTGCTTCGCAGGAAAGGGATGCTCGCGATCTATCGCGCAGCGTACGATGCCGTCGAGTACCGCGATCGGCCCGCTGACGTCAGCTTCGTCATCGATGTGCTGGAAAAGCGGGCGAGAAGCTCCGTAGAGGGCTCGATCTGGAGCCGTCTCGATCTGTCTCGAATCGGCGTTGCGGGACATTCGTACGGAGCACATACCGCGCTCACGCTTGGAGGCATGCTGGTCAACTTTCCTGACGCCGAGGGGGTCAGCGAGCTGGATGCGCGTGTCAAGGCGGCAGTCCTTTTATCTGCGCCGACGATGGACTGGTCGCCGACCGAACGCGAATTTGCGCCGATCAGAATTCCGACGATGCACATGAGCGGCACGCTGGACAGCTCTCGCCTCTGGCGGACAAACCTCCAGCATCGCCGACGCGCATTCGATTCGATCAGCGGCGCGCCCCGCTACTTCCTGAACATCGACGGCGCGACGCACCAGACGTTCGCAGACCTCGAGTCGATGCGGATTGCGAAGGAGAACGGCCGTCTCGATGTCGATGAGTCCCCGTTGCTGCAGGTGCGGGCCGCGGATCATCAGCGCCGCATCGATCTCATTACCGCGTACTCCGTCGCTTTCTGGGATGCCTGGCTTCGCGGTTCGGATGAGTCGAAACGATGGCTCGAGACGAACACGGTCGACGACGCCGAGCTCGAGCGAGGTGACTGAGTGGGGCCGCCCCTGCGCGCTCAGCGCAATCTGTGCGTCAACAGAAGGCGCGCGTTGAGCAGGCCGTCGTTGGATGTGCCGGTCGAGCCGAGGCGCGTGACGTCCAGCGGTGCGTAAAAAAGCTCCACGCCGAATGCGGTGCCACCGCGAAGCGGCCAGCTCAGGCCACCCTGAACCGTGTAGACCACGCCGTGGGTCGACAGATGCGTGCGATCGAGAAATCCGAAGGTCCTCGCCGTCACCTGAAACTCGTTCTCGAAATAGTTTCCGCTGACTCCCACGTGAAGAGTCGGCGCACGAAGCGCCGGCAGTGCTCTGGAGAGCACCAGCTCCATCCCGCCATAGCGCAGCGTCGCTTCGTCCGACGAGCGTTCTTCGCAGCCGTAGAGATTGTCCACCGAGCCGATCGGCGCGCTAGCCTCTTCCTCCGGACAAGTGAAGTCGCTCGTCACGGTTCCCCCCTGGCCGTAGAGGCGTAGTCCTAAGGACCAGATCGAACCGCGGTAGACCGGCCTTCCCAGCGCCACTGAAAAAAGGTTTGCCTCAACTCCTTCCACCGAGACAGGAGGAACATAGCTCAGAGTGAGAGACAGATCTGCTGGAAGTCCGATCGTCACACGAGGGCGTACGAAGACCGGAAGTTTGTTGAGATCCTCGGGCTTCGTTCCGGTGAAGCCCACCATCCGCTCCTCGGTGCTCAGATGTGGGAGTTGAATCGTTTCGAGCCCGGCGTCGATCGATCCCGGACGCGACTCCTGCGGAACGCCGAGGCTCGTGAGCAGCGTCGCCGCTCCGAAATACTTCATCGCCCAACCTTCGGGGCTGTCGAAGGCCACGACCTCGCGGCGACGGATTACATCCTGTGCCGCGAGAGAGGGCGCGATGACGAGGAGCATCGCGATGAAGAGGAGGCGGCGGGTCGATGTGGGGAGCATGTTTCCTTTTCCCGGGCGATGTTTTGGCTCTATTGAATAGACGGCTCAGGTCTGGAAACGTGTACGAATCACGCAACTGTAATGCGTCGCTTCATTCAACATTCGGTCTCGGTCAGCGGTCGCCGGCCTCCATATGCCCCCCATGTGCGTGCCTGTCGGCATCCGATGGAGCGGGTCCGGGGCTCGATGAGTTGCCTCCGGTCGCCGACAGCGTTGCTTTTCCGGCCGCGGTCACATTGGTCACGGTAATGACTCCATTCATGAAGTTGCCTCCCGCGAAACTGTGGATCTGGCAGTGATAGGGATGCGTACCCTCGGTCTGAAAGATCCGGCTGAATGTTCCCGTGGTTTTCGTGCCCGAGTCCCAGACCTCCGGACCCGTGCGGCGATCGCTTCTCGTCGTGTGGGGAAGCGGGGCGAGGAAGTTCCATGTGATCGTGTCGCCCTTGTTGATGGTGACGTTCACCGGATTGAAACTCGTTCCGGGCCCCACGTCGACCATCACCTCTTTTGCCGCAGGGGGTTGCTGCGTCACCGGCGCGGGATGAGCCTGCGCGAGGATGAAGATCTGATCGGACGAACGGTTGTCGACGACCGAGGCGAATCCGATCACGGGCGACGGAGCGGAAAACGTCATGTAACCGTTACTGAAGCTGACGTTGTTCCCGATCGACGCGCCGAGACTCACCTGCGTGACGCTCTTGGGAGGAATCGGACCGACGGTTCCCCTGCCGATCTCCGTTCCGTTTGCAGATCGGACGACGACGGCAACGGTGACGGGCGCCGCACCCGGGTTCATGAATCCGGTATTCGCGCGGAATCCCTGGCTGAGGTTCGTGTCATTCGACAGGTGAAGCAGCACGCCTGAGGCGCGTGCTGCGGTGGCGTCGACTGCGGGGATGAACTGTCCGAACGTGCCTGGAGCTGCCGCATTCGGCGAATCGGTGTATGTCCGGGAAGTGACCCTGAACTCTTCATCCGCGTCGAAGCGGATCGCACCCAGGCCGGTCGCAGCGAACCTGGACGCTACGATGTTGTCGAGAACGAGCATCTCACCGGGTGGAATCGTGATTGTCGTCGTATTCGGAGTCGTGTTGTCGCGGTTCGCGGGAAGGAACTCCGCAACGAGCTGCAGGGTGCTTTCCTCCGACGGGTTGAAAATTCTCACGTCAGTGCGAAACAGCGTATTGTTGGCGCCTGCAGCGACGGCCGATATCGGGACGATCAGGGTCGCCGCCTCCAGAGGTGCGGAAATCAGACAGAGCACGACTCCTACAGATGCAATGCGCTGGATCACGGGGAGCTCCTTGTGTGAATGTCCCATCATAGCTCCGTGGAGGGTCGAGTGTCGGCGCAGTTTCGGAAACCCCCTGCGGCCTGACAACTGAAGTTCACGAAACGATTGCAATCGGCTGCGCACGTATACGCACGGCAATCCGAGGAGGATTCATGTTCAGAGAATTGGTCGGTTCAGTCAGCGTTGTGGCTCTGCTGCTCTCCGCTGCAACGCTACAAGGGGAAGAACCTCCGCCGTTCGATCCGGTCGCGACGTTTTCCATCCTCGGATATGACCCCGCGACGGGTGAAGTCGGCGGAGCCGTGCAGTCCCGCGTTTTCTCCGTAGGCAATGGTGTCCTCTGGGCCGAAGCGGGGGTGGGCATCGTGACGACGCAGGCGGTCGTGGACGTGAGCTATGGGCCGCAGGGGCTCGCGCTCCTTCGCGCGGGTCTCACCCCCGCCGCGGCGGTCGAGGCCATCTGGGCGAGCGACCCTGACCCCAGACCTTCCGACTGGACGAAACAGGGACGCCAGTTCGCAGTCATGGACATTAGCGGAAATTACGCGGCGTTCACGGGACCGAAGGCAAGCGCGTGGGCGGGGCACAAAGGGGGACGATTCTGCACGGCGCAGGGCAACATCCTCGCAGGTGCGGATGTGGTGAATCGGATGGTCGAAGCATTCGAGAATACGAAGGGACATCTGTCTTTGCGTCTCATGGCGGCGCTCGATGCCGGACAGGCAGCCGGCGGCGACACCAGGGGAATGCAGTCTGCCGCGATGATCGTCGTGAAGAAGGGCGGCGGCGTCTGGCTGAACCACGACGTGGTGCTTCGACTGCAGGTCGATGATGATCCCGAGCCGCTCGCCGAGCTGCGACGACTCGTCGAGATCTCGGCGAAACAGCGCGAACGGATTGCGAAGATGCGCCAGGAGAAAAAGTAGCGGGAGATTCCGATCTCCCGCTCCAGATACTCGTGAGTCTCGCGCGTTTTGGCGCGATGGCGATGGCGCCAAAGATCGCGAGCCTTTTGCACGCGGGGAACGGCGGATCGGAATCCGCCGCTACGAGGGCGCCGCTACATGAAACCTTATTTCTCTACGTTTCGTAGAGATGACCGGAAGGGACTCCTCGGGAGCCGTCCAGCGTTATCGCTGCGACGCCCTCATCGGGTATTCTTTCGCGCAATCGGTGTCCCGGGTTGCCCACCTTCATTTCGAGGTCTTTCATGAAGAAGCGAATGCTCATCATGCTCGCGGTGGTCCTGACGTTTGTCGCGACGATCGGCGGGGTAAAGTTTTTCCAGATCCAGGAGGCGATGGCGCAACACGGCTCGTTTCAGCCGCCGCCAGAGGCCGTCACGACTGTCGTGGTCAAGCTCGAGCCCTGGCAATCATCCATCAATACGATCGGAACCGTGGTTGCGGCGAACGGTGTGACCGTGAGTGCGGACATGCCTGGAATCGTCGAACAGATCGCGTTCGAGAGCGGCCAGCGGGTGAATCGCGGCGACGTGCTCGTCCGGCTGGACGCGAAACAGGAAGAGGCGCAACTTGCAGCGGCGAACGCGCAGCTGCAGCTGTCCCGCGTCGAATTGAGCCGCGCACAGCAGATGGCTCCGCAAGGGGTCATTCCGCAGTCCACGCTCGATCAGGTCTCGGCGCAGTACAAGCAGGCGGAAGCCCGGGTCGGAGAGGTTCGCGCGTCGATCGAGCGGAAGACGATCCGCGCGCCGTTCGCCGGCACACTGGGAATCAGACAGATCGATCGCGGGCAGTACCTTGCCGGCGGCGCGCCGGTGGCTTCCCTTCAGGCACTCCAGCCTGTGTTCGTCGACTTCAGCGTTCCCCAGCAGGAGATCGGACTCATGACTCCCGGCGCCGCTGTCCAGGTGACATCCGACGCGCTCGAGGGTACCGAGACCGGAGCGATCGCCGCAGTCGACTCGGTGATCGATGAGCAGACGCGGAACGCGCGCGTGCGCGCCGCTTTCGAGAATCGTGCGGAGAGGCTTCGCCCCGGAATGTTCGTCGAGGCACGGCTCGCCAGAGGAGCCTCGACGTCCGTCATCACGGTGCCCGCTTCGGCCATCAGTTACGCGCCGTTCGGCGACTCGGTCTTCATCGTGGAAGAGGTGAAGGGTCCGGACGGCAAGCCGTACCGCGGAGTGCGCCAGCAGTTCGTGAAGCTCGGCGGCGCCCGGGGCGATCAGGTTGCCGTCCTCGAGGGTGTGAAGGCGGGAGAGGAAGTCGTTACGTCCGGGGTCTTCAAGTTACGCCCGGGGGCGGCAGTCACCGTCAACAACGCCATCCAGCCGTCAAACCAGCCGACGGCGAATCCGGAAGACAGTTAGACGATGTATCGACGGCTGAGTGTCATCCTGAGCGCAGCGAAGGAT
>JBGSYJ010000190.1:0-2961 GCA_041750915.1 Thermoanaerobaculia bacterium
AGCGAGGGATCTGGGCGGTGGCTCCTCTCGAAGGCCCCCTCCCAGATCCCTCGCTCGACGCTCGGGATGACACTCGTGCGATTCATTCACACCCAAGCTCGGGATGACAAGCTCGTTCGCTGCTTTGCTGGAAGCTGCGCCCGATCCAGCGACTCCCGCCGATCACCAGCCATACCCGGCGAGCAGAACGAACATCACGCCGTACCCGAGCTCTCGAATTCCGATCGTCTTCGCCGCCGTTCCGGGGCGCGTTGTGTATGCCCGGATCAGGAGGACGCCCAGCGCGACAATGGCTCCCCACGGTGCAAGCCCGCTCATCGTCAGCGCCACCCCAATGAAGATCGCGACAAGATGGAGAGCGAGTGATGGAAGCCTGTTCCCGTTACGAAGTGCGGCCCGAACGAAAATGATCGTTGGAACTCCCCGCAACAGCGCCAGCACGAGCACTGCGAACGCCACCGCGACGGTTCCACCTCCGGCGAGCACGATCGCCGCAGCCACGAAGACACTCGAGATTGTTCCGGAAAGCTCGGCAACCAGGGCGCGGCTCCGATTGCGCGCGTCAAACAAGAACTGAACTGCTGCAGGAACCAGTGCTGCAGCCAGCGGGAAGAGCACGAGCCCGCCCGCCATCCACGCGCCGGTCACCAGCAACACAGTCGCCACACTCCCGTAGGCGATCGAAAGGAGAATGCAGACGCGCGTGCGCGGATAGAACCGCCGGCGGAGCGCATCCGCGGCAACGAGCTTGAGCGGATGACGCGTCAGGAATGCGGCGATCAATCCAAGGGCGATCAGCATGCCCGCGAGCGAGGGAGCGACGAGGAGAGCGAGCAGCGCCGGCTCGAGTACGAATCCCCATCCACCGTGTTCGGTTGGCAGCGCGAGCGGACGCAGCGCGACCCTCGTCCGTTTCACGGTGTGAGAATCGTCTCCGGTTGCGCCGATCGCGACTCTTCCAGCTTGCATCACCACAGATGACTCACCGCGGTCGCTCCAACTTCGAGCGGCTCGAACCTCGCGGTGAAATGCCGCAGATACCTCGGCGCATACGTGATGCGGTAGCCACCAAGAGACGCGGCAGACGTCCGAAGCTCCGCGACTGATTCTGCGGCGTACTGCAGCTGCGCGTCCGTGTAGAGCCGCCGCGGAATCGCGAGCCGCACGAGCTCGAGTGCAGCCGCTTCTTCACCGCTTTCTGTCGTACGTCCGAACATTACGCTGCCGATCTCACAGCTCCGCACCCCCGAGGAAAGGTAGAGAGCATTCACGAGAGCGATGCCGGGATAGTCGCTTCGCCGAATGTGCGGAAGCATTGCGGCGGCATCGATGAACACTCCGTGGCCCCCGGCAGGCTCGACAATCGGAACTCCAGCCGCGCGCAGCCGCGCCGCGAAGGTCTCGACCGACGCCGTCCTATGCTCGAGATACGTCTCGTCGACGACTTCCTCGAGCCCTGTCGCAATCGCCTCCATGTCGTATCCCGCAAGCCCTCCATACGTCGGGAAACCCTCGGTGAGAATCAGAAGATTGCGACACTTCTGCGCCAGCGCGTCGTCGTTCAGAGCGAGAAAACCTCCGATGTTCGCGAGCCCGTCCTTCTTTGCCGAAACGATGCAGCCGTCGGCGAGAGAGAACATCTCCTGCGCGATCGATTTCGGCGTCCTGCCCGCATAGCCCTCCTCGCGCTGTCTCACGAACCATGCGTTCTCCGCAAAGCGGCAGGCATCGAGGATGAAGAGCTTTCCGTAACGCACGCATAGCTCGCGCACGCCGCGAAGGTTCGCCATCGAGACCGGTTGCCCGCCGGCCGAGTTGTTCGTGACAGTCACCATCACGATGCGGATACGCTCGTCCTCGAGCTCCAGTGCACGCTCGAGCTTTTCGAGATCCATGTTGCCCTTGAAGGGGTGGATGACCGAAGGGTGTCGCGCCTCGTCGATGACGAGATCGCGAGCTTCCGCACCGGCATACTCGACGTTCGCCCGCGTCGTATCGAAGTGCAGATTGTTAATTGAGACGTCGCCCGGCTGCAGCAGTGACTGAAAGAGGATCCGTTCAGCCGCCCGGCCCTGGTGTGTGGGAAGCACGTGGGCGTATCCGGTCAGATCGCGGATCACCCGCTCGAAGCGGAAGAACGATTCGCTGCCGGCGTACGACTCGTCGCCGCGCATCATTGCCGACCACTGCCCCGACGACATCGCGCCGGTTCCTGAGTCGGTGAGGAGATCGATGATCACATCTCTCGCAGCCAGCTGGAAGACGTTGTATCCGGCCCGTTCCAGGGCAGCGATTCGTTCCTCTGCTGTCGAGATGCGGATCGGATCGACGGCTTTCATGCGGAATGGCTCGAAGCGTGTCATACACAAGTCTCCCTGAATGGAACTCTGCATCGGATATGCAGGACTTCCCGTGCCTCTACGCACCTTGACGTGTGATCGTGGTCACGCCGATTCACGAATTTGAGGTCAGTCTGAGAGGTTGTGAAGCAGCGCTGCGTCATATTGCGACGATTCTGATTCAATCGTCGAGACAGCTCGCGCGAGACCGCTACGAATCGGGGATAGAGAGGTCCACGTTCTGGTCACAATCGGAGTCGCGTCGGGCACCCTCACCGGGCCAACGAACCTCTTCACTGTCGCTGACACCGCGCTCTACGAGGGCAAGCGGACCGGACGCAATCAGTGGCGGTTGGGGGTGAAGGACCTGGGTTGAAGCAATTCGAAGGGTGTCATCCCGAAATTCAGAATGACGGAACTTATTTTTGCGAGGGTTGAACGAGCTTGTCATCCCGAGCGAGGGCGTGCGGGCGGGAGGGGTCGGGTAGGCCGGAGGATTGCTCCTCCCGGCCCCCCACAGATCCGGACTTGCAGGATTCCCGCATCCGGCTCTTCGTGCCATGGATTCACTACGAGATGGTTCAGACCCATGCGTGAACGATCTTTGGTTTGGGCAGCGGGA
>JBGSYJ010000191.1:0-6799 GCA_041750915.1 Thermoanaerobaculia bacterium
CGTCATTCTCACCTCCCCCCAAGGGCGCATGTTCAACCAGGCGGTCGCAAAAGATCTCGCGCAGAAGCAACACCTCGTCATCCTCTGCGGGCGCTACGAGGGATTCGATCATCGGGTGCACGAAGCGCTGGATCCGGACGAGATTTCGGTCGGGGACTTCGTTGTGACCGGCGGGGAGCTGCCCGCGATGCTCATCGCCGACGCGGTCGGACGCATGATCGAAGGAGTGGTGGGAAACAGCGACTCGGTGAGCGCCGACTCGTTCTTCGATGGCCTCCTGGACTATCCGCACTACACGCGTCCGGAAGAGCTGCGGGGTATGCGCGTTCCGGAGATTCTGATGTCGGGTCACCACGAGAAAATCCGCCGCTGGCGCCGGGTCCAGTCGCTCCGCAGGACGCGCGAGAAGCGGCCTGATCTGCTCGACGAGGCCAGTCTCGACAACGAGGCCCGCGAGATTCTCAAAGAGCTGGAGAATGAAAACGAGGGCTAGCGGGTTCTAGCGGGTCAGTTCCCAGTCTGCTGAGAGGCGTCGCAACCGTCCATCTCCTTAGCAACTCAGCAACTTACGACTTGCAAACAGGAACCAAATCGGCGATGCTACGCGCCCCTGTGAACTGTGAAACGGAGTGAGCCAGAATGCCTGACATCATGAAAATCGTCGAGTCTCGCGAGGCGCGAACGGATCTTCCGAATTTCGCGCCTGGCGACACGGTCAAAGTCCACGTGAAGGTCAAGGAAGGCGACAAAGAGCGCATTCAGATCTTCCAGGGCGTCGTCATCTCCCGCAAGGGAGGCGGAAGCCGCGAAATGTTCACGGTCCGCAAGGTCTCCGGCGGCGTGGGTGTGGAACGCATGTTCCCGCTCTACTCACCGACCATCGATCGCATCGAGGTTGAACGCCATGGCCGAGTTCGTCGAGCGAAGCTCTACTACCTCCGCGCGCTCCGGGGCAAAGCAGCCCGCATCGAAGAGAAGCGCAAAGCGTAACGTTCCGACAACCCGCAGAGTTTTTCGTGAGGCTCGAGGGAGCCTCACTCCTTTTTTTGCCGAGCTCGCCCGTCTTGCTGAGATGGCCGAGCTCGAGCGCCGCCTGCGCACATTCGGATTCCGTTCGATCGCAGGAACCGATGAAGTCGGCCGCGGCTGTCTTGCAGGCCCCGTCGTTGCCGCCGCAGTCATCCTCGAGTGCGACCCGCTGGTTGGGATCAATGACTCCAAGGTTCTGAGCGCGGAGGAGCGTACCGCCGTCTGCCGCTCCGTGCTGTCGTGCGCGATGGCGGTGGGAATCGGCGTCGTCGAGCCTCACGTGATCGACCGCATCAACATTCTCCAGGCAAGCAAACTCGCAATGCAGTTCGCCGTCGAGAACCTTTCGCTCCGGCCGGACGTGCTGCTTCTCGACGCGGTCACTCTCGAAACGCTGGAAATGCCGCAGGTGCCCCTGATACGAGGCGACCGGCGAAGCGTGTCGATTGCTGCCGCGTCCGTCGTGGCAAAATGCTACAGAGATTGGTTGATGGAGTCGTATCATGCAATCCACCCGCAATACGACTTCGTAAACAATCGGGGATACGGAACGGAGAGTCACTGGGAGGCGTTGCGCAAGCACGGCCCGTCCCCAATCCATCGAACCTCGTTCGAAGGAGTGGACAGGCCCTTCCAGCTGTTCGAGAGTAAGTCCATTCATGGCACTGCAGCGAGATAAAATCGTCGGCAACGCTGAGAAGCTCGTTGCCAGGGGAAAGATCGAGCCGGCGATCCGGGAGTACGAGCGCCTTCTCGACGAGAACCCCAACGACGTCAATACGCTCAACCGCATCGGCGATCTGTGGGTCCGCATCGAGCGCACCGATGAGGCGGTCAAAGTCTTCCGGAAGATCGCCGATCACTACGCGCGCGACGGCTTCTTCCTCAAGGCGATCGCGATCTTCAAAAAGATCAACAAGCTCGACCCCTCGAAGCTCGACATCTACGCCAAGCTCGCAGAGCTCTATGCAAAACAGGGCCTCGCCATGGAGGCCAAGAGCCAGTACATGGTGCTGGCCGACTACTACGTCAAGCATGGCGACCTCGAGAGCGCAACCGGCATCTACCTCAAGATCGCCGAGCTCGATCCGCACTCGGTAAACGTCCGGATCAAACTGGCCGACCTTTACACGCAGAACAACCAGACTCCCCAGGCTCTCCAGGAGTATGACCGGGTCGGCCGCATGCTTCTCAAGCGAGGGATGTCGTCTGAAGCGTTGCAGGTCTTCAAGAAGGCGCAGAAGATCGACTCCGGCAACATCGATCTCGCCGAATCGACCGTTTCGGCGCTTCTCGACGAGAAGGAGTACGCCGGCGCGATCGAGATCGTTCAGTCAGCCCTGGAGAGCAACAGGGAAAACGCCCGGCTGATCATTCTCATGTCAGGTATTCATATCGCAAAGGACGATACGTCCTCGGCGCGGGAAGTGCTCGAGCAGGGGCTGAGCTCGAATCCGAGCGACTTTGGAGTTCGACTGGCGCTCGCGGATCTGCAATTGAATAGCGGCGACTCCGACAGCGCCGTCGAGCTCGTCACCCCAATTCTCTCCGTTGCCGCCGGTACCCCGGACGAGACGCGTGCGGTCATGCTGCTCGAGCGGGTCGCAGCGGTTCACCCCGATCACCCCGCAGCGCTCGAAAAACTGGTCGAGGTTTACCGCCGGCTCGATGACAGCTCGAACGCCATCGAAGCGATGACCAGACTCGGGAACGCGCACATGGAGCGCCGGGAGTACCAGCAGGCGGAAGCAATCTTCCGCGATCTTGCCCGGCGTGATCCGGACAACCCGGGACATCGCGATCGGCTCGCCGAGCTCGCGCAGGAAACCGGTTCCTCGATGCCGGCGATTCCGCTCGCCGAACCGCCCGACGAAGAATCCGACACCCTCCTCGATTTCTCAGAGGATGTCATCGAAGAGACTCAGGCTCCGATACCGGAAGACGCTCTCCCCGAGGAGTTGCCGGTGACTCCTGCAGAAACATGGGAACCGGAAGAGCTCGAAGAAGAGACGATCGATCTCGAATTTCCGGAGGAGATTGTCGAGACCGAGGAGTCCGCTCCCGCCGCATCGGCGCTCCTGTCTGAAGAGGAACAGCAGGCGCAGAACGAACTGCTCGAGTTCATCACGGAACATCTGACAGAAGCCGATGTGTTCGCGAAGTACGGGTTGTTCGACAAGGCGATCGAACATCTTCAGACCGTCATCGAAAAATCGCCGCGACACAGGGTGGCGTACGAGAAGCTGCTCAACGTCTACCTGAATGAAGGGCAGGCCGAGCAGATCCGCGAGACCGCAAACCGCTACATCGCGCTTCTTCGGATCGAGGGAGACATCGACGGCGCTGAAGCCTTCGAGCAGAACATCTGGAACAGGGGGTACGCCACCGGACCCGCCGTTAAAGAGGCTGAGGTCACTCAGGCACCGGTCGAAGCGATCGAGGAGATTCTGCCGGAGGAGCTCGCGCCGGTGGATCCGGTCGACGAGACGCCGGTGACAGCCGCCGCGGCGACCGAGGAACTAACGCTTCCGCCGGAGATCAGCGACGACGAGTTCGAAGATATCGTGTCCGAAGACCTGAGCGTTGTCGCGCCATCCGATGCACCGCTGCCCGAAGAGACGCTGGTCGCCGAGAGTGAAGCCGTCGTCGAATCAGAAACGATCGAGAGCATTGAACTTGAAGCGGGCGAAGACACGCCGATGGTTCTCGAGGAAGAACCGTCATCCGTCGTGGAGCCTGCCGTCGAGCCGAGGCCGACCCCAGAGGTACCGAGCGACGAGACTCCCGAATTCGCGGATCTTCCCGAAGTGGAAGCCGAGGATGAAGAGCCCCTCGGCCCGGCGATCGAGGAGCCAATAGCCGTTCAGGAACTACTCGTCGAAGCGTCAGAGACCCCCGAGCCGGACCCGTTCGACGACCCAGGACTCAGCGGCGCGTTTCAGGGCGACTTCCCACTGTCACCCTCTATGGAAGACCTTGGCGAGCTCGATTTCTACATCGAGCAGGAGCTCCTCGAAGAGGCAGGCAACAAACTCGAAACCCTTTCCGCGCAGTTCCCAATGCATCCGGAGATCCTTGTCCGGGAGGAGAGCCTGCACTCCGCGCGCGTACGCATCGCAGGCACGCTGAAGGCGTACGAACATGTTGAGCTCGACAAACAGACGACCCCGGCTCCACCGGTTCAGGCAGACGCCGGGAACGATTCGATGGCGGCTCTTCCTGATGAGGTGTCGTTCGACCCGGCCGCCCTCGATGAACTGTCGGTCCTGCCGGAGCCTCTCACCGATGACGAGCAGGATCTGTTCGCCGGCGAAGACGACTTTTTCGATCTCGCGGCGGAGCTCGGCGAAGATCTGGCCGACGAAGAAGCCGAGCTCTCGGAGATCGCTGATGACGAACAGTCGCTCGAGCAGATCTTCCGCGAATTCAAAAAAGGCGTCGAACAACAGCTCGACAGCGAGGACTACGACACCCACTACAACCTCGGAATCGCCTACAAGGAGATGGGGCTGATCGATGAGGCGATCGGCGAGTTCCAGCTGGCGTCCAAGGACCCTCACCGCGCCATCGACGGTTGCTCGATGCTCGGTCTCTGCTTTCTCGAGAAGGGAATGCCGCAGCTCGCGATCAAGTGGTACAACAAGGGACTCGAGATGCCCGAGATCTCGGAAGAAGAGCACATGGGGCTTCTCTACGATCTCGGCGCCGCCTACCTGGAAGTCGGCGACATCGACGCCGCGCACAAAGCGTTCATCGAGGTCTACGGCATCAACAGCAAGTACCGCGACATCGTCGCGAGGATCAAGCAGCTGGAGGATGTGCGGCGGGCGACGTAAGGGTGTGGGGACAGTGCGCGGAGTAGACAGTACACAGTAGACAGAAGACAGTAGCCGCCCACCCTCTTCGAGTCCTCAGTTAGCGTCGCGAAGCGCTACTGTCTACTATCTATTACTACTGACTTCACACTTGTGTGGGCAGTAGGGAGTAGCCAGCGACCGAGATGGCGCGGCCTTTAAGCACTCGAACGGGTGGGCGGGCTACTGTCTACTGTCTACTGTGTACTGTCTACTGCGCTATCCTCCTCCCATGCCGATCAACGAAATCCTCCTCCTCATCGCAGGAGGCGTTGGCGCGGGTCTGATCGGCTCGCTGTTCGGACTGGGCGGCGGAATCCTCATCATCCCGATCCTCTCTCTGCTGCTCGACGTGCCGATGCACAACGCGGTTGCGACCTCGCTCATGTGTGTGATCGCCACGTCGAGCGCGGCAGCATCGCGGAACGTCGCGAAGGGAATCGCAAACGTCCGCCTTGGAATGACGCTCGAGCTCTGGACCGTCGCGGGGGCGATGGTTGGCGGGCTGCTCGCCGGCCTGCTGCCGGGCAAGGCGCTCATGATCCTATTCGCGTCAGCGATCTCGCTCATGGCGATTCCGATGGCGAGGGGACTCGAGGGAGAAGCGATCGATGCGGATACAGAGGGGCACGAGACTGCGACCGGGACGAGCTTTCTCTCGACCCTGAGCGGGGAGTTTCATGATCCCGCCCGCGGCGCGGTCGTGTCGTATCAGGTCGCCCGGCTGCCGCTGGCGATGGGCGTCTCGTCAATCGCGGGCGTGTTGAGCGGGCTGCTCGGCGTGGGAGGAGGGATCATCAAGGTTCCGATCCTCTCGAGCTACTGCGATGTTCCGATCAAAGCCGCGGCTGCAACCTCGAACTTCATGATTGGCGTGACCGCAGTCACGAGCGCCATGGTCTTTTTCGGAAGAGACGAGGTGATCCCGATGCTCACGGGCGCTTCCGTGATCGGGGTCTTCGCCGGATCGAGAATCGGCTCCGTCATCGGACCGAAGATCCATGCTGAACGTTTGCGCCAGGCGTTCGCCATCGTGATGGTCGTGATTGCGATGCAGATGTTCTGGCGCGCTCTCACCGGAGATGTCCGATGAAGCAGAGCCGACATCCACTCGTCGCGTGGACGCTCAACGGAGGGGTGCTTCTGAGCTTCGCGCTGCTGGTCCTCGGCCTCATGGAGTCGCTCATCCGTCCGGCGGGATCGGAGAAGCCGGGAGTCTATGACATCCCCTCCGGTCTGATGGCGGGCGATCCGGCTTCCACCATGACGGCTGGCCTCATCGTTCTGATGCTGACTCCGCTGATGCGGGTCGTCGTATTGACGATCGAATTCATTCGCGAGCGAGACACCCCTTTTGCAATGATTTCAATCGGTGTACTCTTGCTGCTCGCGATCACGATCGCGATCAGCTTTGCGTAGAACTGCCGCCGTCGGGAGGAACCTGTGAATCGATCTGTCGAGTCCGTAGTCCGTTTCGTCAACCTGACGACTTCGGGGCTTCTTGCAGGCTCACTCGGCTTTGGAGACTCGGCGCTCGTCCCGGGCTGGGAGAACGAGCGCGTGCGCGAGGCGAAGAGACGTGAGAACTCGGCGATTGCCGGATACTTCAACTCCATCGGACCTCTCGCGCTCGCCTCATCGATCACCCTGGCGGTCGGCGCGCGCCAGCAGACTGCTGCCCGCCGCACTCTGGACGTCTTCTCCACGCTCGGTCTTGCCGGCGTGCTCGCTGCCACGATCTTCGTGACCGTACCGATCAGCAAGAGGCTCGACACAACTGCCCCCATCGACTATCCGAGTCAGGACTCCCAGTCGCTTCAGAAGAACTGGGGACGCGCAAATACGCTGCGCACAGCCCTCGGAGTCGGAGCGTTTCTCTGCGCCGTCATGGCGAACGTCACGCCGGCAGATTCGAA
>JBGSYJ010000192.1:0-9033 GCA_041750915.1 Thermoanaerobaculia bacterium
GCGCGCGGCCTGGTAATCGAGCTCGAACGCTTCCGCATCGAACTGCGCGGCCTGGCGGGCCGAACGGAGGCGGCCCCACACATCCGCTTCCCAGCTTACGTTCAATCCGGTGCCCCAGGTCGTTGACGTGTTCGACAACACAGTGTCTCCGGCGCCCGGGATGGGAAGCCCGATGAAGTTCTGTTTGCGGCGTCCCGCGTCGACGGAGAGGCCAGCCTGCGGATAGGCATCGGCTCCCACAATCCTCGCCTGCGCCAGCGCGCGATCAATACGCGCGGCCGCGGCCTCGAGGTTGCGGTTTGCTTCCAGTCCTTCACGGATCAGGGAATCGAGCGCGGGGTCGTCGAAGAGCTCGTTCCATGCGGGCACGCTGGATTCAGCGGACTGCTGATCGGCTGCATGCCAGCGCGACGGAACGGGGACGTCGACGAGTGGCGCAGGCCGGGTTGTCGTGCAGGAGAGTGCAAGCGTCAGAGCAAGCATCAAGGCGAATCGCTTCATAAACTGCTCACTTTTTTCGCCGTGCGAGGTCGTTGATGAATCTTCAGTTTCTTCGGGTCGGCGCGGAATCCTCCCGTGAGGAACGCCACGAGTCGTGTGCTGAGCTCTTCCGCACTCGTGAATCGGCACGCGCCTTCACTGAAGGCTTCGAGCAGCGGTGCAGCCGACGCCGTGTGCGCCATCGCACCGGTGGCGAAGTGAGCGCGCCAGAGAATCTCGCGCAGGTCGACCCCGGGGAGCGCGCCGCTGAGAGCGGCGATGAATCGCTCGATCGTGCCTCGCATGTCGGCGACGACGGCTGCTGAAACGCCCCCAGGCGTTGCATGAATGTGAGTCATCAGCCGCACGAACGGCGTTCCCTTCGCCGGATCGGACGTCATCATCTCCATCACCGGATGGACGAATGCGTAGAGGACCTGCGGAAGAGTGGGCGAGGCGCCGTGAGACGCAGCTGTAAATGCGTCGAGAAGTCTGAGTCGTTCTTCGTTGAGCGGCTGCATCCGCCTGGAGATCACCTCGCGGATGAGGTTCTCCTTGGAACCGAAGTGATAGTTCACAGCTGCGGTGTTCGCCGAGGCCTCCGCCGTAATCTCCCGGAGGGAGACGGCGTCGAGGCCGCGGGCGGCAAAGAGCCGTTCGGCGGTGTCGAGGAGAAGCTCACGGGTGTCGGACATGGCGATTGAATCAAACGTATGTTTGAAACGTTCGCTTTAATCTAAGGCCGGTCGCTTCCACCCGCAAGGGTAAATTCTGGAAAGAAATGTATGTGGCAGGGCCTTCCCAGGCCCTGCCTCTTCCGGATAGTGAGAATTGACGAACAACTGGGGTCACACCCCCCAACCTGGTGCCCAGGGGGCGCGTGTCATCCTGAGCGCAGCGAAGGGTCCCCCCAGCACTTGCGGTCCCGCCAGAAATCAGGGGATCCTTCGCTGCGCTCAGGATGACAGCCCGCGCCCCTCTCTCACTTCTTTTTCGATGCCGGTTTCCTCTTGCCGACCTTGTTTCTCGTCTCGGTCTTCGTGACGAGCCGGGTTTTTCCGACCTTCGGCTGATTTCCGGTGATCATTCCCTTGACCAGCTCGTAAAGGACAACGGGCTGCGGCTTATCGACTTCCATGAACATCGCCGACTCGATATCGACTCCGATCAGGACGATCCGCGGATCGTCGGGAGTTCCATGCCGCTCGTCGCCTTCTTTGCCGAACCACATCCGCCAGTCGGAACGATAGAGCTCCTTGATTTTCTTTCGGTTCGTCGAGATCTTCGCGAGGCCGGAAACGGATACCCACTCGCGCGTGCGGTCCTTGTAATACGAGAGGTTCACGTGTGGATCGAACGCCAGGTCCTTGAGCTTCGGGGCGCCTTCGTAGGTGACGAACCAGAGGTCGGCGCCAGCTGCGGCAACCTGATTCGCCATCGGCCTCGAAACGAGGCGCTTGTCACGCCGGCGGGTTGTGAACATCGCCGTGTCGATGTCCTCGATCATCGCGTAGAAATCTCTCAGTTTTTTCTTCATGAATTGCCTCCGAAGCAGAGCACAGCAAGTTCAATGCACAGTAGCGGCGGATTCCGATCTGCCGTACCAGGGCTCGTAGAGTCTTGCGCGTTCTGGGGCGACGACCCGGGATGAATGCCGCAACTGTGGTATCGCCTTAGTGTCGGGATACGGGACATCGGAATGTCCCGCTACGACGCGCGGTCTGCCCGTTTCCGCGCGAATCCCTTGGCAGCGAGCTCGAGACCCTCGATGTCGATCGATTCGCAACCTTCAGTGATGAGACCGCGACGGGCCAGTTCTCTCGCCGGCTCCGCCGCGAAGCGGTCGAGCGAGATCTCGTCCGTGAAGATCGCTGCGAGGAGATCCTCGTATCCGGGGTCGTCGTATCGCTCTTCCGATTCAGGCCCACGCTGCGCCGGGCGGGAAACTTTCCTCTCTCCCTCGAGATACGAGCGTTCGCAGATCTTCCGGGCCCTCCGTACTTCGCTCACGAGCTGATCGACGGGAGGGAAAGCCCCGTCCCGCTCGACGATCACGTCAAAACGATCCGGCCGCAAGGCCACGCGCGCGAGCAACTCGAAGACCGGCTCGGGAACGTCGCTCCGGTGATCGTCCAGAACACGCGGGCCCGACTTCCCGTTGATCATTCTTCCTCCTGCGAGATGAACGAGCCGGATCCTCCCGGGAGGAATCGAATCGATCAGGGCATCGGGGTCTTCTCCGAAGTTTGTCGTGTTCGTGTGGAGGTTGTGCAGGTCGAACAGAAAGTCGACGCGCGACGCATCCGCAACGCGGGCCAGCCATTCAGCTTCACTCCAGCGGCTGAACGGAGGATCGACGACCGACGCAACGTTTTCCATCACCGGAAGCGATCCGGTAATCGATCGAGCGAGCTCCAGGTTGCGGCAGAGCCCTTCGAGAGTCGCGGCGTTCCGCGGCGGAGCGGCGAGGTGGCCGATCTCCCGCCCGCCGCCCCTCACGAATGCAAGGTGCTCGGACCACCCCGCGGGCTCGATTGCATCGATCAGCCGCGCAAGCCGTTCGAGCTGCTTCTTCTCGACTGGCGTACTGGAGGCGAGCCCGAGGCTCGTTGCGTGAATCCAGACGGGTCGTTGGTGGGCCAGGAAACGGAGTGCCTCCAGCTTCCGCCGCGGTGCATCGAGGTAGCGCTCGGCGATCAGCTCGATCACCTCGATCTCGTCGAGATTCGCGATGATTCCCGCTGACAACTCCTCCCGCCACGCGATTCCAGCGCCCCTCATCCGCACCCTCCGCATCCTCCACCGCAACCACCTCCGCAGCCCGCGCCGCACGTCGAGCCGCACGAGCTTCCGCCTGAATCGCTGGCCTTCGGAAACAACTTTCTGGCCCATGGAAAGTGGATCGCAGACACCGCGCTCATACCGTACACCGCGGCCAGAAGGGCAAGCTCGTTGCTGCTTCCGCCGGGACGGATGGAAGACGCGCGATTTCTCAGCGAGCCGAAGAGTGTCCTGAGGTCTCGGAGAAGCTCGCTGCCCGCAGGCGTCTGTCTTGGAAAGATCGCGACGGCAAGTGCGACGAGCGCGACGAACATCATGATGACGAGAAAAAAGAGATTGAAGTGGCCGCGCGAGATGGCAATGATCGTCTTGGCGAGGGCCACTCCGCCGAGGAAGATCAGGCCTGCCACAAAGAGGGCGCGGCGCTTCGACTTCTGCTCGCTGTCAGGCATCAGGCCGGCCTTCGCGAGTTCCGTTTCGTATTCGCGGCATGAAGCTTCGAGAACGGTGTCGCTGAAAATCGACTGCGCGGTGGTGCGGGCTGAAAAGTGTCGGACAAGCGCCTGTTCCACCGGTCGCCGGACGTGCGCGGGCGTGAAGTTCCCGTGAATGACGAGCTCTTCTTCGTGGTGCTGGAGGATTCCGCGGTCGACAAGTGACAGCGCCGCAACCCGGAGGGCTTCATTTTTTCCGCCGCGGAGAAAAGCAACCATGTAGGGATCAGACGCGATCGAGCTCATGTCGGACTCTCGTCCGGTCCGCAGCCTCACGAGACGTCCCTTCATCTCGCTGCTCATCGCTCCGGGGGCGGCCCGCATGCCGTCGCTCAGCCTGCGGAGACGGCTCACCAGAAACACCGTAACCACGACGAGCGTGAAATAGAAGAGCAGAAATTGCGGGCCTGAGAGGTCGAAGGGATTCATCGCAGGCCTCAGGACAGTCGGCAGCTCCGGTCGTAGAGCGAGTCGGTGAGCTGCAGCATCGCGAACAAATGCGTGGGGGCCTCGCCCGGTGGAAGAACTCCCTGCTCACGCGCGGCCGAGATCGCATCGATCAGCGCAGCAGTCTCGCCAGGAGCGCCATCGGTGAGTCGCTTCAGTGCCTCCCGCGGAGCGAGCTGCTCGCCTGTTTCGAGCTCGACGATTGCGGCGGCTGCGGCACGCAGCGGTCCCGCCATCTCAGCGATCACCTTCGCCGCCTGTTCCTGGCGAAGGCTCTGCGTCACGTAACGCTCGCGCAGGCGGATCGACAGGTTGAGCAGCACCTGCCGGACACGTCGCACAAGCCGCTCGCGGTCGATCGTCACTGCCGCGAACACGTCTTCGCCGTGGAGCACGACGTGCCGGTTCGTGATGTCCGAAAACTTGAGCGCAAACTCCGCGGCAGCGGCGTCGATCTCATCGCGAAGAATGAACATCGGACTCAGACGGATGAGCCCTTCGGCGAGCCGCACCGGCTCGGAAATCGCATCGAGCGCTTCGCGCCGCAATCTCTCGAGAACGATGATGACGTTCACATCGGACGTCATCCTCAAGCGTCCCTCGGCCGCGCTACCGAAAAGCGTCACCGAGACGAGATCGTCCGAAAAGACGGAGACCGCCGAATCGACGAACGACCGGATTGCCGTCGCGGTCGCGGGCGGAAGTGTGGCAAGAGGATCAGTAATGCTCATCGGATGTGGAGATCATACCGAAATCCTCTCGCGGCGCGACCGGTAGATATGAGTTCGGTGTAAAGTCTGCGCATGCAGATCAACGATGCTTTAGTGAGTGAGTCCAATCGCCACTTCCGGCGCTTCATGGAGTGCATGGCGCCGACAACCGGCCGAGGACGGGTCGACTTGCGTGACGGCGTATTTCTCGCGTGGGGCAATGTCCCGCTTCCGTTTCTGAATTCAGCCGGCCTCGAGACACCTGTGGTTGACGGCGAGGATCTGCGGCGTCGGATTGCGGCGGCTGCCGAGCATGGCGCCGAGCGGGGACTGCCGTGGCTTTTCGTCATCTCGCATGACTGGCTGCCACCTGCAGTTGAGGCGGAGCTCGACGAGGCGATGGCGGTGCACGGCCTCGTGCCCGCCATGCTGCTCACCGGCATGGCAGCTGATGTCCTCGAGGCTCCCACGCGTACGCCTGATGGACTCACGATCCGGGAGGTGGCCGGGCAGGAAGCAGCTTCGATGCTTTCTGATCTCAATTGTGTCGCGTACGGAATCGAGCCGTCGATTGGCGCGGAGTCTTTCACGACGATGATGTTCAATGACGTCGTCGCGAGCGTCGGCTTCGCAGGGTCCACTCCGGTGGCCTGTTCGGGAACGATTGTGGTCGACGACGTTCTCTACGTCGCGTTCGTCGCGACCGACCCCATCCACCAGCGGCGCGGATACGCCGAGGCCGTCATGCGGCACAGTCTGGAGACTGCCGGACAGCGTTCAGGACTGACCCGCACGTCACTTCGCGACAGAGGCGGGGAAGCCCGTTTATGAGCGCATGGGATACCGTGAAACGGGGCGATTCACCGCATACGGCCTGCCGCACTGAGGCATCATTCGCTCTCGTATTCGACGCGCCAGATCTCGCGATAGCCTTCTTCGACCAGATCCATGTAGGACGACATTGCGCCTGTGAACGGAGATCTGGAGGACTTGTCATCCCGAGCTTGGTCGTGTGGGCGGGAGGGGCGAGGGAACTCCGGCGGTAGTACATGGTCAATTCGTCGCGGGAACGAGTCGAGTGCGCGGCTCTCCTCGAGGCAACTATGTACCATCGCGCGAGGTCCCTCGCCCCTCCCGCACTCCCGCACTTGCTCGGGATGACAACAGGTTCATACCTCGCCACAATGATCTGTCGAACGTTCTGGGCAACAGGAATGTATCCATTCCATCCAGCCAATCCCTTGGGCCTGGGGCGGTCGCGCATGAGATCATCGACCTGATGTCCGCAGGGTCAGATCAAGCTATCCCTGGAACCCGCGACGTGATCGTCATTGGCGCCGGCCCGGCGGGGCTCGCGACCTCGTACCACCTGCATCGGCGCGGGATCGAGCATGTAGTCCTCGAGCGCGGCGCCGACGTTGCGAACACCTGGGCGAATCTCTACGACAGTCTCCGACTGCATACGGGGAGACATCTTTCAGCGCTTCCCGGCATGCCCTTCCCGCGAGGAACCTCGATGTTCGTTTCCCGGGAAGAATTTGTCGCGTATCTCCACCGCTATGCTGAGCGATTCGCGCTGCCGGTTCTCGTGAACCAGAATGTCGTCGACGCATCGAGAGAAGATGATCGGTGGATCGTCTCCACCGAAAACGGCGGCCGATTCGAGTCGCAGGCGCTCGTTGTCGCCACCGGGATCGTTTCAAATCCGCGAATCCCGCTCCTTCCCGGTCAGGAGAACTTCCGGGGCGAGATCTTTCACAGCGTTCACTACCGGAACGCGGCGCCATTCATCGGCAAGCGCGTTCTCGTCGTCGGAGTCGGTAACTCCGGAGCGGAGATCGCCAGCGAGCTCGGACGCGCGGGCATCGACGTAACCATCTCGGTCCGATCCGGCGCGAACGTCGTACCTCTCCAGATTCTCGGGGCACCGATCCAGTACCTCGGTTACCTCGTACGGAAACTTCCGCGAATAGTGCAGACGCCGATCGTTGGCGGAATCAGAAAGCTGACCGAGCTTCGGAGAGGAATCTCTCCCATACCGCGAGCATCGCTCGGGCCACTCGAAGCGATTCCAGTGATCGGGTTTCATCTCGTCGATGCCATTCGCGACGGAGTGGTGAATCTGCGGGGAGGCCTCGATCGCCTCGGGGAGAACAGAGTGCGGTTTGTCGACGGGTCGGAGCAGCCGTTCGACGTGATTCTCCTCGCCACGGGATTCAAGGCCGCGCTCGGATTCTTTCGCGATGCTGTGGATGTAGACACGAAAGGCTTTGCGCTGCGCAGTGACCGGGTCTCGTCCTCGGGCGCTCGGAAGCTCTTCTTCGTCGGCCAGAATTACGACGCAAATGGGGGACTGCTCAACATCCGGATTGATTCGGAGCTCGCGGCAGAGCGGGTCCAGTCTGCAGGCGTTCAATGAAGGACTCCGCAGGAGCAGGTGTCATCCTGAGCGCAGCGAAGGATCCCCTTACAACTGGCACTATCGCTGACTTGAGGGGATCCTTCGCTGCGCTCAGGATGACACTTCGTGCGACGGGAGAGGGGAATCGGAAGAGCTCACACCCGCGAAAGGAAGCCGGTGACCTTTTCTGCGGCCTCCACCGGCGCTGTCTGAAGCACCAGATGCGGGGCCGGAATGTGTACGATCTCGACGTCTGGTCGCAGTCGCGCGATCGCGTCGGCGTTGTGTCGTCGGACAACGCCGTCGGTTGCGCCTCCGAGGTACATCATCGGTACGCGGCACGCGAGCAGATCTGCCCGCGCGTCGACATGCAGAATCGCCCTGGCGCGTGATGCAAAGACCCGCGGCGACACGAGCCGGTGCGCGCGGGCGAGCCAGGCGCGCAGGTCCGGTGTCGAGTAGCCGCCCAGCAGCGTCTTCGTGCGCGCGAATGTCGGGAAGAACCAGAACCAGAATGGTAGGGTGATTCGAGAAGCGGCTCGCGGGACATAGCGCACCGGCTTGGTGAGAAACGTCGCACAGAGGATGACTGCTGTCACACGCTCGTCGGTGACTGCGAGCTTGAGAGCGAGCGGTCCCGAGAATGATTCTCCGAGCACGGCGAATGGAGTTTCGGGAAGCCTTTCCCTGATGTAGACGATGAGCTCGTCGTACGAAAGTGGTTCGTCTCCCGGATAGGCGATCACGACGGGGCGGATCTCAGAAGGCAATGCGGCAACGAAGCTCTCGAAGAGCACGCCCGTTCCATCGAGTCCCGGCAGAAGTACGAGTGTGGTCGGCATTCGGGGCGAGCGGTCCCGTGCATGTTCCCAGAGGCGCGCGCTCGAGAAAGTATAGCTCCCGGGGCCGTTGACGCGGCGTTCCCGCTGCTCTCATACTTCCGGTCATGCATGAATCGGCGCAGTACCTGGTGACGGCGCAGTCGAGCGGAACTTTCGGCAGAGTTCTCTGCAGCACTCGAAATCATCATTTCGTCATCGATGGGCCCGTTGCCAACGGCTGTCCCGGAGAGGCAGTCACTCCGGTTGAACAGTTTCTCTCGAGCGTGGCCGCCTGCGGGGTCGAGCTCATCGAAGTGATCGCGAGGCAGGAGAATATCGTCCTCGCCGACGCACGGGTCGAGATCTCGACGACTTCCGGCCGTCGGAAGGATGCACAGCACGGAGTGACGACTCTCGAGAGCGTCTCGATGAGCGTCAACCTCATGGGACCGAGCCAGGAAGATGCGGAGCTTCTCGTCGAGAAATTCAAGGGCCGCTGACCACTCTACGGTACGGTCGCAGTTGCGATCCCGAACACCGAAGTCAGCGTCAGCGTTGCAGGTTGAATCCTGCGGCGTTGTGATGCGCCTGCGGAACATTCAGGCAGGGATGTTGGATTGTCATCCCTCGCCCCTCCCGCCCTCACAACCAAGCTCGGGATGACAACTTTGTTCGTTCCTCGCCACGATGAGCTGTCATGTTCATCCTGACACTCCGAATTACATAGTCCTCGAGATCTCGGGTGAGCAGAACCATCGAGAGGCAGTCATCCGATCAGATGATCGCCAGAACGATGGTTCGCAGGCTCAACACAATCACGACGCATCCGACGACGATCATCAGCGGCCTGGGAGATACGTAGCGAACGGCCCAGCCGGCGATCGGGGCAGCGATGGCGC
>JBGSYJ010000193.1:0-10789 GCA_041750915.1 Thermoanaerobaculia bacterium
TCTGGGCGGTGGTCCATCGCACGACAATAGACTGGATGTTGGATTCTTGAGCAGAAGGCCCCCGCCCAGATCCCTCGCTCGACGCTCGGGATGACACTTCGGCAGTTTTGACCCACTCTCGCTGCGCTCAGGATGACACGCGTTCGTTCGCGCCGGGCAGCCGGACGTCAGCTCGTGGCGGCGAAGCTCGAAAGCGCTTCGGCTTCGGAGTCGTGGATCTCGAACAGCGGCAGCAACATCGACAGATGCAGCGTCTTCCGGACCCTCTCCTGAGGTTTGAGAAGACGCAGCGATGCTCCGAAGCGCCGTGCGATCTTGACGCTCTGTACGAGCTCGCCCAGACCAAGACTGTCGATCGAGTCAACCTTGGTCAGGTTGAGAAGAATCTTCTTCCAGTCTTCAGCGAGAAGCTCGTTGATCACTTCCGATAACAGCTCGTCTCCAACTCCTGCGACCAGCCGGCCATCGAAGTCGACAATCACTACATCATCAGCTTTGCGGACGTCCACTTTCATAGGGCGCAGATGATACCGCGTGGAGGGAAAAGGGGGAAGAGATTGAGTAGACGGTAGACAGTAGACAGTAGACAGGAGCCCACCCGCCCTCTGTGTACGGCGCGTGAAACTCCAGGGATAACGATCCCGAAAGCGTGGGGCTACGGTCTCCTGGAGCCGTGAGGTAGTCAGTAGTCAGTAGCCAGTAGCCCCCTCTGTGCCGCGCGTGAAACTTCAGGAATCACGATCCTGAAAGGGTTGGGGGCTACTGTCTCCTGTCTACTGTGTACTGTCTACTTCTCCCGATTTTTGGCCACAGGCACTCACCAACCGGTGTGAATCGCGAATCCGAACACTCCGTTCTCTTCGGGCCGCTGGAATGGATAGGCGTAGTAGAGCTCGATCGGAATGTAGCCACCAAGAAGGATTCTTGCCGCAATGCCGGCGCTGAAGACCGGGACTCTCTCGGTCGTGTCGGTCTCGTAGGTGAAGTCGGTGGATTCGTCCTTCGTCCACGCGGCGCCACCGTCGACAAAGCCAACGAGCTCGGTCGGGAGGAACGGCATGTTGATCAGGCCGAACTCCTCGGTCCCGAACAACGGAACGCGCAACTCGAGGCCTGCCACACCGATTCTGCTTCCGATGAGCCGGTCGAACTCGGGACAATTCGACCCGGCCGTCGTTGAACACTCGCGCTCCGGATTGAAGGATCCTGACTCGTACCCTCTCACCAGTGAGCTGCTGCCGATGAAGAGGGGACGGAGCCTGGTGTTCTCCGCATCGTCGCCGAAGCGTCCGAAAAACAGTCCGCGCACGGCAAGGGTCACGGGGCTGCGGAAAAAGTAGCGCCGCCAGTCAGCGAGCCCCGTCTGATAGTCGAGATCGCCGGTCACGGCACCCGCTTCATAACGGTATCGCGTGCCGCTGATCGGGGAAACGAAGCCGAAGAAAGAGCTATCGCCAACGAACGCCGTGCTTCCCTGGTAGAGGTTGAGTGCCTCCGGCGCATCCAGATCGAACGTCTGGCGGTCGATGATCTGGTTCCCGATTGCGATGATCTGTTCGACCTCTGCGTCGAATCCATATCGCAGGTAGCCGCCATTGAGCTCAACACGGCGCGTCGTTCCGAAGGGATACTGCGAGAGCAGCTGGAACTGGTTGACAGTGACGATTTCCCTGCGCTGCTGATAGATGTCTGCCACGACTTCCTGGCCGTCGACGATGACCGTATCGCGGCCGACAGTCGTGAAGGCGCTGACGTACGGAATGTGCGACGCAGCCGCTCCGTAATGGATTCTCTGCCCGCGATTCAGGTAGATGAGCTCCGCACCGATGGCGCTCCCGATGCTCGAGCTGCTCGATCCTCCCTGTACGCTGAGGCCGACATTGTGAACTCCCAGGACGTCGCTGAAGTACGCGCTGACCGAGCCGCCGTAAGCGCTTGCACCCTGCGAATCCGCTCCGACACCGATGGTCGGAGGTCCAAGGTACGTGAGCCGGAGAGCCGAGCTCACGTCACGTCGTCCGAATTCCATGTTGGTGGGAGGCAGTCCGCCAACGGGCCGCTCCAGATAGGTGGCCACCGTCCCCTGCTGGGCTGGAGAAGGCGGCGGAAGAACGCCTGCCTGAGCCCTCCCTTGAGCCAGACTCGTCGTCACCGGCTCACCGGCCAGATCCCCCGAAGCGACCGAGTAGATGTCGTACCGGGCTTTATGGAAGAGTGAGTAGTAGATCTGGCCGGTCTGTGAGGCGACCGAAAGCGCCGGGGACATCTCCACGATTCCGCTCACGCCGGTCACGACATTCGTAATCCGCGAGATGGCTCCGCCGCTGTACCGGAAGATATCAGCCGAACCCTCCGGGTCGGCGATAAAGTAAAGGGAGCCGTCCGGTGCGTATTGCGGATTGCTATGCCTGGTGTTTTCGAACAGGGGCAGCACTGAAACGGCGCCGCTCGCTACGTCCATCGTGGCGATCTGCAGTTTGCCGTACCGCAGCTGGGTGAAGTCGGTTTCGGGACCGCGGTCGCTTGCAAACGCGATCGTTCGACCGTCCCGTGACCAGGCCGGATGTATGGCCGTGTACCGGTCGTCCGTCAGCTGCCTCACCTCGCCGCTCTCGAGGTCATACAGGAAGATGTCGGTCACTCCGCGTGCCTGTCCCGAAAGCGCAATGCTCCGCCCGTCAGGCGACCATGCCGGATTCGCCAGACCTTCAACGCCCGGAATCCTGATCCGACGCTCGATTCTCCGCGAAGCGACATCGAGAATTGCCAGACGGTTGTCCCCACGCTCGAAAACAACGAACGCGAACTTCGAGCCGTCCGGTGACCACGTTCCCGAGGAATCAATGAAGCGGAGAGCGTCGATGTGAGGATCGGAGGCGGCCGAGGCGAGCGTCGCGACGACCTCGCCCGTGCTCGTATCCGCGAGGTAAAGCCCAATGGAGAAAAGCGCCCGCGACGACAGGAAGGCCACCCACCGGCCGTCGGGACTGACCGCAGGGGCCACGTTGATCGTCCGTGCGCTGCCCCCTTCCGTGATAACAGGACTTCCCAGCCGCGCTTCCGGCCAGCGGCGAAGCACCACCGGCTCGTATTGAAGGCGACTTGCGGCGTGCCAGTCGGAGAACACCTGCTCGGCCGAGACTCCCAGCACTCTCACGAATGCCTGCTCGATTCCGTAGAGTCCCGAGGCCAGAAACAGGTCGATGACCCGACCGTCACCGTAACGGCCGCCGATGTACGCCCAGAAGGCCTGCCCGTACTGATAGGGCGATAGACGGGGATCGCGGCTCAGCTCACGGATATCCGGCATCAGGTCGTTCAACGTCGCGTCCCGCATCCACATGGCCGTCTGCGGATCTTCCCGCCCCTGGGAGAGATACTCCGCGAGACCCTCGATCATCCACAAGGGCAACTGCTCGAGCCGGAAGCGCTGCTGGCCCGCCCGCTGACCCTGGGAGTTGGAGATGTCGTACTGGAACACGTGAACCATCTCGTGACCGATGATGTGGTCCGTCTCAGCGAAGCTCGCAGTGAGCGGCATGACGATCCGGTTCTGGATCGAGTCGGTGAACCCTCCCGTCCCTTCACCGATGAATCCACCAGTTGTCGTGGTCTGCTGGAAATCGGGATGATTCGCATACAGAACGATCGGTTTGCGCGCGAACTCGTGATTAAAGACGGTCGAGAGGCGCTCGTACCACCTCTCGGCAACACGACCGACATCGTCGATGACCGGAGCGGATTCATCGTAGTAATAGATGTCGAAGTGGGGAGTCTGGAGGACCTTGAAGTCGAACCGTTCCCACTGAACCTTGTTCCGGCCGAAGTACTGCCCGCTCGCATCGGAAGCTACCAGAACGAGAGCTGCGCAAAGAAGAAGGGATCGAGACAGGAAAAGCGGCAACGTGCGGGTCATTCGCATCGGCTCCTGGTCTGGCGAGCCGTCCGGCGTGCGGAGGGCTCGTCGTAGTCAATGCCCGGACGGCCGGCTTCGGGGACACCCCGAGTGTTCAGATGTTCCGTCAGAGCGTTGACGGCCGCTGCAAGTTCGCTGCCTTCCATCTCGACTGGAAGGCGGGAAGGCTTCGCGGAGGCCCGATGTGTCATCCTGAGCGCCGCGAAGGATCCCCTGAGGTGGCTGTATCGCAAGGACTGAGGGGATCCTTCGCTGCGCTCAGGATGACACTTGCTCCCTGTGCAGACCTTCAGTTGATGCGATTGTGCCTTCGGCCCGGCGCTTTCCTTCCCCGTTAACCGTAGCCGAAGTGCTCGTCGTTCAGTTTGATGAAGTTGTGCCACTTCTCCGGCACCAGATCTTCGGGAAATATCGCCTGGACGGGACAGGCAGGCTCGCAGGCTCCGCAATCGATACAGACTTCACGATCGATGTAAAGCATGATTGCTGGTTCAAAATCTGCTTCATCCTTCCTCGGATGAATGCAGTCCACCGGGCAGACATCGACACACGCGGTGTCCTTGGTTCCGATGCATGGCTCGGCAATGATATAGGTCATTCTCCCCCTCCGATTTCGGCGACAAAATTACCACGGGTCAATGATATTCGAAACCGAACTTCGGAAAATTCATCCTTTCGTTCAGAATGCTGCCGGGCGAGTCCTGCGACCGCTCGCTTCAGCGCGCGACCAGGAGGACGGCTATGCGATCAATCCGGGAACAGCTCCAGCCTAACGAGACGATTCTCCATGTCGCGCGACTTACGCGAATCACTCTCAATCTGTCTCTGATCTCCCTGGTCATCCTGGGCCTTGCAGCGATCGTGATCTGGAGCCGGACCGGCAACATGCTCACCTGGATCATTGCAGGTGCGCTTGCGCTCCCCCTCGCCTTCACGATGGTCAACACCTGGGTAGCCCTTGCAACCAACCATTTCGTTCTTACCAATCGCAGGGTCCTGAAACAGACAGGGATCATTTCGAAGCACTCGGGAAGCTCCTACCTCGACAAGATCAACAACGTCGAACACAAACAGACGATGTGGGGTCGGATGCTCAATTACGGGGACGTCGAGATCGACACCGCAAGCGAGACAGGCACGACCACGTTTCGCGGCATCGAGAGTCCCGTCGCCTTCCAGCGCGCAATCATGGGCGCCGCGGAAGAGTACCGCCGGGAAGGCCGGGGAGTCGCTCCGGCCGCCGCCGCCCCATCCTCGGCCGATCAAATCCGCCAGCTGAAATCTCTCCTGGACGACGGTCTCATCTCGCAGGATGAGTACGCGGCGAAGCGGCAGAAGCTGCTGGATGGGATGTGAGTTGATAGTAGACAGTAGACAGTAGACAGTAGACAGTAGACAGTAGCCCACCCGCCCACTGCACCTACTCATGGGTGGGCGGCTACTGTCTCCGAAGGGCAAGTAAACGGTAGACAGTAAACAGTAGGCCACCACCCGCTACTACCGAAGGGACGGGCGGGCTCCTGTCTACTGTCTACTGTCTACTGTCTACTGTGTACTGTCTACTTCCTCTGTGTACTGTCTACTTCTGCCTCACACCCATTTCCCAATCCCCACAATCTCATAATCGTTTCCCATGAACGAGACGATGTCGCCGGGCGTATGTCCGAGAATGGCTTTTGCGACGTCGGCCTGGCTTGAATAGATCCCGCGCTCGGGATCGGATTCCCACGGACCGAGAATAGTCACCTCGCGGCTCTCATCCCCATTGCGGAGGGCGATTTTCGTTCCGATACGCACAGAAGACGTGTCGACGGTCTCGGGATCGAGCACTCTCGCGCGGGCGAGATCTGCCTGCAGTTCGCCGACGCGTGCCGAGAGGTATTCAGCCCGCGCACGCGCTGCCTTGTATTCAAAATTCTCCCTGAGGTCGCCCATCTCGCGCGCTTCCTGAAGCGCCTTCGAGTTCGCGGGGATCTCGACCTTCTTGAGGTTCTCGAGCTCTTCCCGTTTCGCGGCAAAAGAATCGGAGGTCGTGTAGAAGACCTCCACCTGCGGCTCTCGAAGGGTTGGAAACTTCATCAGGGCCGCTGTTCGGAGGTTGTCGCGACGATACTCTTCGAGCAGTCCGTAACGCTCGAGCGTGTCGACGAGCTTTCGCGCCTGATCCTCGTTGTCCGTCTTCATGACGATCTGGATTCCGAGCGCCCCCTTGTCGAAGAACTCCCTCAAACGGGGTTTGAGCGCACCGAACTCGTCCGACCCAATCGCTTCGAGAAGTTGAAAGAGAAGCGCATACGGAGCTTTCTCCGGGATCTGCTCCCGCTCGGCGAGACGCGAGCAATACCAGTAGAACGCTTTCGGATGGCGCCGCGGATAGCGGAGGGTTTCATCGATCAGACGATCGCAAAGCTTCGGATGCGCAAGTTCCAGCTCTTCCATGATCAGCGAGAGGATTCGCGGATCTTCATCGATGAAGAAGACTTCGGAGAACACCTTGGGCCACTCGGGATGCCGCTCCCGGATGTCGCGAAGCGCTTTTTCCCGCAGTGTGCGGTCGGAAACCGCGGCGACGATGCGCGACGCTAAGGGACCAACGAGCATCTCGGTCGCGTCGAGCTCCGTTGAGAACTTGCCCGGAAGTTTCTCCAGCACGGCAAGGATCTCCCACGCAAGCGCCGGATCCGTTTTCGCTTCCTTCGCCGCAAGGGTGGCGAGCGTCTGCGAGAACTGGTCGGCGAGCGCCCCGCTTCGAGCGCTGTGCTTCTTCGCGAGCTCGAGTTTCGCGCGCGTCGTGGCTCGCGCAAAGTCCCTGCGAATCGTATCTTCTGCTGCTTCGCTCGACGCGCTCCAGGAGTAGCTTGCGCGCGCTCCTGTCCCGCTGATGACGATCTGCGGGTTCTTACGGGCCGCGGCCCACCACGAGCTCCAGCGCGCCTCCGGAATGATTCCGATCATCGCGTCCTTGACCTCGGAAGCCGTCATCGGCCGTCCGAAACTCTGAAGGAGACGCGCGAAAGTCTCAGCCTGCGATTTGGCCGCGGAGGTTTTCAGCCCCTCGGGATTTTCGATCTTTTCTCGAAGGATGTGGCCAGGCGGAAGGGGGATGAGAAACTTCTGCGCGGCGCCGAGGGGAACCGACACCCGCTTGTCCCGTTCGAAATCGAGCCGGCAGATGCCGAGGTCGAGGTTCAACTCAATCACCTGACCTGCCCCGCGGCCGGCCATGAAGTAGACCTCGCCCTCGTCATAGAGAAGAGCTCCCTCGACCTTCTCGGCTTTCTCCACAGGATTGCCGTTCGGGTCGGAGAACTTCATCTGCTCCATGACGCGCGCGAAGCTCGGCCTGGATGAGTAAGCGCCAGTGAGTGCCTCCTCGAAGTCCTTCCGGAGGCCGGCAGGCTGCTTCGCGAGGCGGCCGATCTCCTTGAGGACCTTGAGGCGACCGGGCCAGTCCTCACGAACGGCCAGCGCGTCGCTGAGAAGACCCAGGAGCGTGTCCGACCGTCCCCGCTCTTCGGCCTTGCGAAGCGCCCGGGCGGTGGTCAGATAGTCTTCAACGTCGGAGAGATCGGATTCGAGTCTGGCCAGCCAGAGCGCTTCCACCTCCTCGAACTTCCTGCTGTCGATGAGTGGCTTCGCCTCGCTTGTCAAACTCAAAATCGTCTTCCTCCCGGGACCGGATCTAAAGGCCCATCTTTACCGGTGACGCCGGATGAAATCAAGCGCCACCAAAGCGCATCACTCCGAATTACCGGCGAAGCCGGACCAGCGCCTGGAAGACGTCGAACGGAAGGTTCTCGGAATGGACGACTTTGCGAAGGTGATGCAGTGTGGTTCTTCCTTCACGAACGTCCTCGACGGCGATGTTGTGCTTCCGGAGGACTTCGTGAGCTTTTTTCTCGGACATTTGCTGACTCCTGAATATAGACCTGTAGCCTGTTTAGGTACTGCGAACGAGCTGAAAACGGAGGTTGGAGGGGTTGTATTCCGGGGGAAGAATCTAGAGGGGCCCCTGTCGTGCCGTCCCCTATTTCGAAGCATATGACCCGTTGCAAGAAAAGCAAATGTTGAATGCTGAATTGTGAATGCTGAATGTTGAATGAAGACCGGTTCCCCATTCAACATTCACCATTCCCAATTCAACATTCAACATTCGGCTTCCTGGACTGGCCGGGGTGCTCGCGGCCGGGACGGTGGGGCGGGCTCTTGACTCCTGGCTACTGACTCCTGTCTCTCAGCCCCGCGAGGATCTTCTCGTGGATTCCCCCAAACGCCCCCGACGACATGACGATCACCACATCCCCCTCTTTCGCTTCCGACCCGATCCGGTCCGCAATCGCACCAAAGTCCTCGATGTGCTCGGCCACGACGCCATGTTCCTCGAGGCTCGCAATGATGTTCGAAACCGACATCATCTTGTCGATGCCGTAGCGGGTTTCAAAGCGCTGCTTGTGAAAGATTGGCCCGATGATGACGCGGTCCGCCTCGCGGAACGCCTTTCTGTAGCCCTCTTCGAACTCTTTGCGCCCGGAGGAGATCGATTTCGGCTCGAAGACTCCCCAGATGCGGCTTCCGGGATAGCGCGACCGCGCACCATTGAGCGTCGTTTCGATGGCCGTGGGGTGATGGGCAAAGTCATCGATGACCGTTACGCCCCGCTCCACACCGCGAACTTCCATCCGGCGCCGGATCCCCTGGAACGTCTCGAGTCCCTTCTGGATCCCATCCCCGTCGACGCCGAGCAGCCGGCATGCGGCGATGTTCGCCAATGCATTGAGCACGTTGTGCTGGCCGGAAAGCGTCGAACTGAAACGGCGCCACTCTTTTCCTTCCCACCAGACCGTGAACTCCGAACGCTCGCGGGTGAACTCGATGTCCGACGCGCGGATGTCGCAGTTCTCTCCCATCCCGAATGTGACCCAGCGGGACTTCGCTTCGCCCCGCAGCGACATCACGTTCGAATCATCGCCGTTCGCAATGATCACGTCTTCCAGCGCCACCTGACGCACTGCCGCCCTGAAGGCAGCGATGATCGCTTCCAGGTCGGCGTAGATGTCGGCGTGGTCGAACTCGATATTGTTCAGGATCAGCGTGTTCGCGGCGTAGTGCAGAAACTTCGGTCCCTTGTCGAAGAAGGCCGTGTTGTACTCGTCCCCCTCAATGACGAAGTCATCACCCTCCCCGAGCTTGAAGTTGTGACCGAAGTTAACCGGGATTCCTCCGACCACCATCCCGGGATCGCGCCCAGCCGCCTCCAGCATCCACGCCATCAGTGACGTCGTGGTCGTCTTACCGTGAGTTCCCGTCACGACGATCGAGTGCTTACCCTTGATGAAGAGCTGGTAAATCGCCTCCGGCATCGAGATATAGGGAAGATCCATCTCGAGCACCGCCGCTGCCTCCGGGTTCGTAATCGCCGCAGCATTCCCGATCACCACAAGGTCGGGGCGAAACGTCTCGAGGTGCTCCCTCGTATACCCTTCGAGGACTTCGATCCCCTGCTGCTCGAGGTATGTCGACATGGGGGGATAGACGTGCTCGTCTGAACCTCCGACCTCGTAGCCGCGGGCCTCGAGCATCCCCGCGAGGGACGCCATGGCCGTGCCGCAGATGCCGATCAGGTAGATGCGCCGGACATCGCCGGGAGTCAGGACATGAGACATTCGGGCTCCTCAATGGATCTCGGGACTGATGGAGATTGCTGCCGGCCTCATCGGCTGGCATGGACAGAAAAGCAGCAGGAGTGCAAAACCGGTGCTTGGATCACAGCCTGATCAGCCGATTTTCGAGTAGGATTCAAGGAATAGCAACGCGGAAGCGGTCTGTTCCCAGACACAGTTTCCCGGGTTATCGCTTCAAACAACAGGAGGAACACCCCATGTCGTCCAGACGCGCCGTCGTTTCAGTTCTCACGGTTCTCGTAGCCGTGATGTTTTCATCGTTCGCATTCGCCCAGACGGCGGGTGGCACCCCACGCCTCACCCTGGTTGAGCCACTCAAGGATTTCGGCACCGTCGCCAAAGGCGAAAAACTGGACTGGAACTTCGTGGTCAGAAACACGGGAGATGCCGACCTGCACATTCTCGCTGTCCGGCCCGCCTGCGGCTGCACAGTCGCCGAATACGACAAGGTGATCAAGCCGGGTGAGAGCGGAAAGATCAGCGCTCACGTCGACACATCCACCTTCTCCGGTCCTTCCTCACGAGGAATCACCGTCGAGACCAACGACCCCAACACACCGACCGCGCAGCTCACGATCCACGCGATCGTCAAGCCCTATGTCGAGGCCTTCCCCGCCGGATTCCTCCGCTACAACATGATCCAGGGCGACACTGAAGTGAAGTCGGTCACGATGTACACCGAAGAGACCGAGCCGTTTGAGATCGTCAGGGCCGAAGTCCCCGGCGACTACGTCAAGGTCGACGTCACGAAGATCGAAAACGAAGCCGAGCGCGTCAAACAGGGACGGACCGGACAGGCGCAGTACAGGCTCGACGTGACCGTCGGCGGCCCGACCGCGAAGATCGGCCCGCTCGCCGACCGCATCACGATCGTCACCAGTTCGGCGAACCAGCCGGAGTACACGCTGAACCTCAGCGGCGTCATCCGCCCCAGCTACAAGGTCGTGCCGACCGTTCTGAACTTCGGTGAGGTTTCGACCGGCGGAAGCACAGTTCAGAACATCCTCATTTCATCGAACAGCATGCGGGCCCCGGGGGAGTTCAAAGTGACGAAGGTCGAATCCGGATCTCCCAACGTGACGGCTGAAGCAAAGCCGACCGAGGTTCCGGGAGAGTACGAGATCACGGTCAAGCTGGCGGACAACGCCAAAGCCGGCGCGCTCGACAGCAACCTGCGGATCTTCACCACCGA